>NZ_CP037452.1:5723344-6050163 GCF_007754425.1 Gimesia fumaroli | reverse complement strand
TGTTCCAGACGCTTCAGTTTCGGCAGATAGCGTTTCACTAACGGGCAGGTTGTATTACAGGCGACGAGAACGAATGCCTTTGGTTCTTTAAAGTCACTCAGCGAGCGTGTCAGGTAGCGAATGTCTTTGAATTGGAGCGTTCCCACATTCGTGCCGATTTTTGTTCTCGGATTCTCTTTCTCAGAAGCAAAAACTAGAGAATGGCAGGTTACTGTGATTAACAATAACATCAACGGCATTCGAGCAGGAAGTTTCATCGGAATTCCATTTTTCAAGTGACGGTTTCGTTTAATGACTGCGTCAGAAGCTTTGAGAGAGTTACCCCGCTTCATGGTTTTTCGTTTCAAAAAAATCGCTGGAGCAGGCATTTCTGGATTTTTGATTTCATCAGTACTCAAAAAAACGTACGATAACAGGCTCCTGCATTCAATGTTGATTGTACAGTATCTGCCTGGAGAAGCAAAAATGAAAATTTCGCGAAGAGAGTTTTTTAATTCGAGCAGCCGTGCATTGATCGTTTCCTGTCTGGGAACGGTTTCACTCAAAGCGGCTTCGAAACCCAAACCGCAGACTGTTAACCCACTCGACAAAGCGTTGGGAATTACAACTTCTTCATTTTCAGGACATATGGCTGCCCAGGCATTAAAAGGGAAAATCACACTACTGGAACTTCCCCGCATTTTACGAAACGAACTCGGGATGAAGGTGATTGACCTGAATACGTCGACTCTGGCGGCAACGGACAAAAAATATCTTGATCAGGTCCGGGCCGCAGCGGACAAGGCGGGGTGCGTTTTAACCAATTTGAAAATGAACCAGCGCAATCTGGATATGAACAGTCCTGATGAAGCGACGCGCACCAAAGCACTGACGACTTACAAAAAGTCCATCGACGTCGCTTCGCACCTGGGGCTGAAATGGGCGCGCCCGTTACCACTTGTAAAACGACCTGATATGAAAATTCATATCGCCAGTTACCGAGAATTATGCGATTACGGAGCAGAACGGAATGTGCAGCTGCTTGTGGAAAATTACGGCTGGATGCAGGACGATCCGGCATCGGTCGTTAAACTGGTGGAAGCCATCGGACACAACGTCGCCGCTTGTCCTGATACCGGGAATTGGGACAGTGATTCGATCCGCTATGCTGGGCTGGAACAGACTTTTCCGATTTCGGTGACTTGTGATTTTAAAGCACGAAATCTGGGCCCGCAGGGAGAGCATCCGTTATACGATCTCAAACGCTGTTTCGAGATTGGCTGGAATGCCGGCTTTCGCGGCCCTTGGTGCTTTGAGCATGCCAACAAGGATCGCAAGGCATTGTTTCGCGAACTGACCCTGTTACGTGAGATGCTGGAAGGATGGATGAAAGATGCAGCAAAGGACTCTTAAAAAGAAAGAGACCGTTTACTTCCAGGATTTCAATCAGAGTTAGATGCTTTCGAATGTGAAGGATTCAAGGAAGCGGGGTTTCCTGGTACGAAACTTCAATCCAGTTCCCTTTGCGTTTGATCCAGCACTCGACAATCTGCACATGTTTCGCGAGCTGCTTACCTTCGAAGGTGCCTTCGATATTGGCTTCGTAGGTGATCAGGGCCGAGCGGGGCGTGGTGTGAATGATCGTTATTTTACCTGTCTTAAAGAGACTCAGTTTGAGTTCCGGTAGGGCTTTCAGTTGATCTTCCTGATTGAAAAACTGATACGCGGGAGAAATCGATATGTGCCGAGGATCGGTCATTTTGCGAATCGTTTCTTTATCCCGATTTGAAAACGCTTCATCCAGTATTTTGACCGCTTTTAAGAGTTCCGCGTCGGCTTCTGATGACTTGTTTTCGGCGAATACCATAATATTTGTGAAAACTCAGAAGACGACTGCGAGGGTTGCATAGCGAAGAGTCATGCGAGTTCCTTTCCAATGAATCAAAATCGGGGAAGTGAGTTCAATCGGACCATCCTCAACAGAGGTTCGAGATGGAAATCACTATAGTTTCTGAGTGACTCATGAGGGAAGATGAAATACGCGGAATTCACTTCAAATTAAAAAATGGAGAATAGGCCAATTAATATTCCAGCTCGTATTCGCTTTGCACGAATCCATTTTCAAATGTGCGGGTATTGATGTGACGCAGTTTGCGATCGTTATCGACAGGCCCAAACAAAGGAATACCGCTGCCAATGAGAACTGGAATGCGGGTGATGATCATGTCCTGTATGAGTCCCGCATTGAGAAAACTCTGAATGGTTTTTCCACCATCGATGTAGGCACGTTGATATCCCTTTTCAGAAAGCTGCTGAATCAGTTCAGCGGGAGAGGAAGTGGATGATTCCACTGTCGCTGGTAAGTCGTTGGGGATTTGAAGAGGCTGACTGCTGAGTACAATTACCTGCTTCTCGCTGTAAGGCCATTCAATTTCAAAGGACAGAACCGTTTCAAAAGTTTTGCGACCCATGATCAGAACATCGACCGAATCCATGAACTCGTGATATCCAAAATCTTCTTCACTTTGCTCGCTGGTACCATCACTGCCAGGCAGCCAGTCCAGGTTGCCATTTTCACGGGCAATAAAACCATCCAGACTGGTGGCGATATAGACTGAGACTCGCACGGTTGACTCCACTTTTTTATAAATCAGCGTCAGGTTGAATTGGTGGTTGTTCCTGCGCGACGGAATAATCGCGTTCCTCAATGGGGGGGTGACCCAGCGGACCGAAGGTGCCGAATTCTTCGCATTGGTCATTCCCCCGAATGTAGGTCACGTCAATGCCTGAGTCTGTGACATCACAGCGGTGAAAGCCGAAACTGGTATCTGCTTCAGGCCAGCGTTCGGACAGTTGTCCCGTGTTGCCTGCTGCCTGTGTGCGGTAGAGCCGAATTCCGTCGATGTGTTGGACAGGGCGTCCTGTATGAACATGACCGCAGAACAGAATTTCCACATTCGATGCTTTGAGAATTTCCCATAAACGTTGTCGATGAGGCGGATCAATCGAGAAATACCAGTTGTCATACTGATCGCCGTCCGTCAGATCCCAGGCCGGTTCATCGGGATGTTCCATGAATGGCCAATAGTGCATGACGGCGACATGGTGTTTAGACGCGGGCAGGTCGGGCAGCCGTTCCAGCATTCGCCAGAAGCGTGCTTCGTGAGGCAGCCCTGTTCCCGCGACGGCGGCATAAAAGCCGGTAAAACGTATATCACGATGCAGGAATGACCATTGCAGGGGGCCAAAATAATTGCTGAACAGGTCGAGACGTTTGGCCGTCATGTTCAGATCGGGGTCGTTCCAGCCAAGCCCCTTCGGATCCCAGCGATGCTTGACACCTGTTTGTGAGGCATGTTTGTTGCCGACATCCATATTGCCGGGGATGATAAAGGTGGGGAAAGGGAGCGTGTCCAGATCTTCGCGAGCCTGTTGATATTCGAATTCGTGCGTGTCGCCGTCGCGTGTCAGGTCGCCGCCGTGTAGTAGCAGATCGGCGTCGATTTCCGACATCTGCTGTTTAATCGCTGCCCAGCGTTTATTAATGGCGGGGCGGAACCGGTAGGAACGCGCGGTTCCCATATGACTGTCGTTGACATGGAGAAACGTCCATTGATTGACTGGGGAATTCATGGTGGGCCTGTTTCAAAAGTGATTTATACTTCAGTCATCAGCGCGCGTGATTGATTTGAGAAAGTGACGAATCGAACCAGGCTACAGTTCATTTCGCCTCTTTCAAATCTCATCCTAAACTCAGGCAGGCGAAAGAGGCAACCGAAGGTAAGCAATTTTGTCTAATGAGAAACTTCTTATCGAAACATTAACACCAGTGTAATTGACGGCGTTTCATAGTATTCGAGATGAAATCGTCCAATTTGCTCTTGCAAGGGATAGGACCAGCGATCAACAATACGGGCGAAGTAACTCAAACATCATCACAAGTCATACTGTTTGTTTGGCTCAAGTGATCACATCATAAATAAGGAATGGGTTAATTATGGTTTGCACACACTTAAAAGAACTGTATCAGTTTTGCGAAGAGAAACAATTAAAGCTGGCCGGACCTGAATTGATTCACATCGTCTGCAAACAGTGTGACGAAGAAGAGACTTGTCCTTCGATGCTGATGGATCAATACGATTCTAAACACGGGAATGACGAAGACGAAACGAATTCCCGGGTAGACGCCGATCCGTCCGCCTGATTTCCAGTTTGTGAATATCGTCGTTCCAGTGATTGACTGGTTTTAGCGAATCAAGATGCAGGACGGGCTGGGAATGGAAATGGGGTCTCCCACGGGGGTCAGCTTGCCGGTTTCATCGTTGATATGAAATACGACCACATTATTGCCGGGCATATTGGCACAGAGCAGGAATTTGCCGTTTGCGCTGATGGCCAGATTTTGTGGTCCTTTGCCGAGACTGGGTTCGATTTCTAACAGGCTTAGCTTTCCTTGGTCATCAATTTTATAAGCGACGATGCTGTCATGTCCCCGATTGGTGCCATATAGAAAACGGCCATCGGGTGTGATTTTCAAGTCGGCACAATGGCTCGTGCCTTTGAAGTCTTCGGGCAGCGTGGAAATGGTCTCCTGCTCAATCAGAGTGCCGATTTTCGGATCATAGTCGAATGCTGTGACAGAGTTCTTTAACTCGTTAATAGCGTAGAGATGTTTTTCATCAGGGTGAAACGTCAAATGCCGCGGGCCAGCACCAGGGATTGTTCTGACAAAGGGTTGCAGGCTGGGTGTAAGTTTGGCTGTTTTGGAATCGAGCTGATAAGCCATGATTTTATCAAGGCCCAGATCAGCGGCGAAAACAAACTTCTGATCGGGGCTGATCACGCTGCAATGCGCGTGTGGTTCTTTCTGACGTTTGGGATCAACACTGGAGCCGGTATGTTGAGCGAATGTGGCGGCTTCTCCTAAAGAACCATCTTTTTTAACCGGCAGAGAAGCAACACTACCGGTTGAGTAATTGGCGACAACAACCGCCTTGCCTGATTTATCGATATCCAGATAACAGGATGCCGTTCCCAGAGAAGACTGTCGATTCAATAATTTTAATTTTCCAGTACGATCCTGTAGTTCGTAGGCAGCCACGTATTCGTGGTCTTTACCTCCGAATTTTCCCGGTGCATGAATCGAATACAGGTATTTGTTATCGGGTGAAACGGCCAGGAAAAAGGGATGTTCCACATCGGTGTTCCGTTCGACCTGTTTTAATGCTCCGGTTAAGGGATTGAATTCAAAGGCGTGAATGGCCCCTTTTTCTCCGGGTGCAAACGCCGAGATGAAGACCAGCGGTTTCTCAAACGCGATAGCCTGTGTTGCATTGCTGAAGACCATGCCTGCCATTACCGGAAACAAATACAATAGCTGCTCGTATGACATGCTTAACTCCCAAAGTAGAGATCAAAGTGGATTAATCAAAGCGGTTCAAAAATTATATCAAGCCGATTTTACTGCCGCCATTCAATATCGCGTTTTGGAATCATCAATCTCGCAGGACCAGGCATCGATGCCTCCTTGCATGCTTTTAACGTTTGTGAAACCTTCCTGCTGCAACCAGGCGGTGACTTGCAGGCTGCGCATCCCGTGATGACAGTAGACAACAATTTCCGCCTCGCGATGTTCGTCCAGTTCAGAAACCCGCTGTTGAATTACGCTCATGGGAAGTAAGCGGCACTCCGAGATATGGACGAGGTTATATTCATCCTGCTCCCGGCAGTCGAGCAATACAAAAGGATGGTTGGTGTCGAGTTTCTGCTTGACTGTCTGACAGTCGATTTCCAGGGAATGCATCAGGTGGCTTTCGGAATGTTTTTACTTAGGTGATTGTCTCAAAGCTGTCTTTGCGATTATTTAGTGGAAGTGGTATTCAGTGTGGGGGGAACGGGGTTTTCAATTTTACCCGCGGAACGCTGGTTGACGCCGGGACGATTCGTGTCTCCCAGATCCGCTCGTCCTTTTTCAGCCAGAGCCATCAATTCCTTGACAATTTCCGGGTGCTGAGCAGCGACGCTGTGTTCTGAGCTGATGTCGGTTTCCACATTGAATAACAGTGGTTTTGAACCCTCTCCCTTTTTGAAGTGAGGGTGTCGGCTGAATTCCTTTAAGGGTACGAATAATTTCCAGGGGCCTTTTCGCACGGCCTGCAGTTGTTCCATCGCATAATAATAAAAGACGTGATAAGGCGTTTTTGCACCGGATTTACCCTCAATTAAAGGGCGAATGTCATGCCCGTCAATGATACGATCTGAGGGAACGGTTCCACCAGCAAGTAATGCAAAGGTCGGCAAAAGATCCATGGTGGTTGCCAGTTCATTGCATACCGTTCCTGCGGGAACGGTGCCAGGCCACCACATGATTGTAGGAACACGGAAGGCGCCCTCGGCAGTGGTATAGCCGCGACCGTTAAGCGGCTTGTTGGTGCCTCGCGCTGTGCTGTTCATATCTTTTGCCATCGGAGAGCCATTGTCTGACGTCCAGATCACCAGCGTGTTCTCATCGATTCCGAGCTCGACCAGCTTGTCTAGAAGTTGTCCGGTCGACCAGTCGAGCTCTTCGATACTGTCTCCCCAAGGACCACTTTTACTCTTACCCCGGAAGGCTTCGCTGGCGAACGGCTTGCTCGTACTGCCGGGCATTGCTTGCGGGAAATAGAGAAGGAACGGATGGTCTTTATTCTGTTCGATAAACTCGACTGCTTTTTCGGTGTAATCTTTGGTTAGCAGATTGCGGTCGACTCCAGCTTTGATGACTTTGTCATTGAGCATTACGGGCAGGGGAGGCCAGCGGTTGCCGTCCAATCGATCGCCGATCCGTTTTCCGACCGCCTGGGTCATATCGTCGCTGTAGGGAATGCCGTAAAAATAATCAAAGCCCTGCTTGGTGGGCAGGAAAGGCTGCTGATCACCCAGATGCCACTTTCCAATCATGCCAGTTGTGTAACCTTGTTTTTTCAAGACTTCGGCGACCGTGATTTCTTCCGGGTTTAAACCGTAGGGGGAAATCGGCCGCAGCACCTGGCCGTCGCGCGGATTCCAGTGCATGCCCACCCGTTGGGAATAACAGCCGGTCATAATTGAAGCCCGCGATGGAGTGCAGACACCCGCGGTGACACAGAAATGAGTAAACTTGCGTCCTTCTCGCGCCATTCGGTTCAAGCAGGGGGTGCGGTTGACTGTGGAGCCGAACGGCTCAATATCACCGTAGCCGAGATTATCACAGAAGATGACAATGAAGTTCGGTTGCTTTGCTTTTGGTGCGGCAGACACCGACTCCATGAAGAACCCTGAAAGCAACCCCGTCAGGCAGAAGACGTTCAGAAAAAATTTCACGAGACCATCCTTATACAACATTTCTTAATGTGACGCCGAGCAGCTGATTGAAACTGGAGCTCCCTTTTTAAAAGGGCAGACCAAAATCCTATCTTAAATAGTACAACGGCTGTTTCCAAAATAAAACCGGACAAACTGCGAATTGGATTGTGTAACGCAGCCAGATTCGCATAATAAATAACACATGTGTTTATCTGGCCTACTCTGAGTGACACCAAAAGGATACCCGGTAACGTGAGTGAAGAACAAGCAACGAGCGTCAGGCCACACTGGTGGCAGCGGATTGGTCCTGGTTTAGTTACTGCCTGTGTGGTGATTGGGCCTGGTAGTATTTTGACCAGTTCCAACCTGGGAGCAAAAGAAGGCTACAGCATGATCTGGGTCGTTCTGATCTCCGTCATCTTTATGCTGGTTTATACTTCACTGGGTGCCAAGCTGGGGACGGTGACCAATGAATCGACGTGTACCCTGCTGGCGAAAACCGTGGGCAGGCCGTTAACGATTTTAATTGGTTGTGGCGTATTTTTCATTTCCGCCGCTTATCAGTTTGGGAATAACCTGGGGGTCCATTCGGCAATCGAGACTTATACTAATCTGAAATACGGGATTGTGTTTTTCAATGCCATTTCGATTGCGTTTCTGTTCGGCTTTAAGAACTTGTATAAACTGGTTGAACGGTTGATGTCCGTCTTCGTCGGGTTAATGTTGCTTTCGTTTGCGATCAACCTCATTTTTGCCAAGCCGAATCTGATGGAAATGGCGGAGGGGGTGATCCCCGGATACGGGGGGGGCGGTCTGGATTCGATTCTCAATATTTCTCTGTTGGGACTGATCGGCACGACATTCGTGATCACTGCTGCCTTCTATCAGTCTTATCTGGCCCGATTCAAAGGCTGGAAGGTTGCCGATCTGAAAGATGGCCGCATCGATTCCTGTATCAGTGCGACAATCATGGCGTTGATAACCATTATGCTCATGTCCACCGCAGCCGCCGAACTCCGCGGTCAGCAATTGAATAGCGTTGCCGATGTGGGAAATGCCTTGCAGCCGTTGTTTGGCGACAAAGGTCAGATTCTGTTCTGTATCGGCCTGTTCTCTGCTGCCTATTCTTCCTTCATCGTGAATTCCATGATCGGCGGCTTTATTCTGTCTGACAGTCTCGGTCTGGGCGGAACGCCGCAAGATAAATCCACGCGCATAATGACGGCAGCGGTTTTACTCATCGGGATGTTCGTCGCGATGTATGTTATTGAGTCGGGAACGAAACCTGTTGTGGCGATCGTAGCGGCACAAGCAGTGACAGTGGTCGCTGCTCCCCTGGCAGCAGGGGCGCTCTTGTTATTAACGAGCAGTAAGAAAGTAATGGGCGAACATCGTAATGGGCCCGTCATGAATATATTGGCGGGCATCGGTTTTCTGTTACTGTTGGGCATGGCCTGGTATATCGCGACACAGAAAGTGATTCCTCAGATTCAGAAAATGCGAGCAGAATCAACGGCCATGATTCAAGTCGAACCTGCAGAAATGAAACTCGCAACCCAAAATAAGAACTGAAAGTCTTATGAAACGTCTGATTCAAACCGGCTGTATTGTGTTTTGTCTGTTGACGCTGAATCTGCCGCAGCTGGCGGCAGCAGAGAAAACAGACACACGACCGAATATCATTTTCATTCTGCTCGATAATGTCGGTAAGGACTGGTTTCGCTGTTATGGTAGTGAAGAAAACCAGACGCCGACGATTGATCATCTGGCTTATACCGGACTACGGTTTCGCAATTGTTATGTAACGCCGGTCTGCAGTACGACGCGGCACATGTTGCTGACAGGCCGCTATCCCTTCCGCTCCGGTTGGCATACTCACCACGATCCGGCGATTTACGGAGGGGGCTATTTCGACTGGAACCGTGAGGTCTGTTTTGCCCGCATCTTGAGGGACGCCGGTTATAACACTTGCATCTCCGGGAAATGGCAGATCAATGACTTATTTGATCCGGAACAGAAAGATGCGCTCATCAAGCATGGCTTTCAGGAATACTGCATCTTTCCTGAAGGCAAGAAAGGGCACCCCGCACACAAAAAACGCTATTGGGATCCGTACGTCATTCAGAACGGCAAACGACTGGTTACGAAAGGCAAATTCGGTCCTGATATTTTCACAGACTATCTCATTGAATACATGAAGACACATCGCGATAAGCCGTTCTGCGCTTACTATTCTGCGATCCTCACGCATATCCCCGTCGTGCATACGCCACATAATCTGGGGAAAGAGTTAACGCCGCGCGAACAATTTGCCGGCATGCTGAATTATTCCGATCACTTAATCGGTCGTCTGGTCAAAGCGATGGACGAGCTGGGCATTCGCGATAATACAATTTTGTTTATCGTTCCCGACAATGGTACCGACAACGGAACTGATCAGAATGCGGAGCAGAGTCTGGGAGGCCGCATCAACGGGCGCATTTCTGGTGAGGGAATTTATTCTCTCAAAGAGCAGGGCATCAACATGCCTCTCATCGTGAACTGCCCTAAACTGGTAGGGTCAGAGCGGATCAGCGATGACCTGATCGATGTTTCGGATATTCTGCCGACGCTGGTGGATCTGGCTAAGGCGCCGCTTCCTGAAGGAGTCACCATTGACGGGCGATCATTCGCTCCCCAGATTCTAAATCAGAGTCTCAAAGAACCCTGGCGTCCCTGGTGTTTGACTCAATATTACAAGCAGCGGGTTGTGCGAGATCAAAGATTCAAGCTCTATTCATCCTGCGAATTCTATGACCTGTCCGAAGATCCTCTGGAGCAGCATGACCTGGCAGACTCCGATCGCTTGCGAACCGCAGGTGAGAGTCTGGAGTCCTACAGACAGCTGAAACGTGTACTGGATTCGCTGCCGGATAACAGCAAGCTTCCCTGGGAGTTTCGCAGTATCTCTGCTCGAAAGATACGAGCAGAAGAGGCCCGTCAGAAAGCGGAAGAGGGGGCTGCTTCAAAGCCGTGAGGCCAGCTTGCGGCGGACCCCATACCACAGTGAGGTTGAGTGGTGTAAGCCATTTCAGTAAAAAGACTTTCAGCGTTTCTATTGGTACTCTCTCAGGGCATTGGGGCTCTACTTTCATTTCTATTTCACCTGATTAGAACCAGGAAAGGGTGAAATTCGTGAAAATACTCCAAATTATAAAATCTGCTCTTTATGTTCGATAATGCTCGTATATGATGGCTTCCTAAGGCTTGTTAAACAGACGATGACCGTTTGTTTTTCAGTTTCCTGCCCCCTTTGCTCAATACTGCATTGGTTTAAATGTTGTTACTTGAGCCGATTACGAGCCACCCTAAAGAGAGAGGGCGGAGCCCCAGTTAAATGAGGTTTAGCGCTATCGTTACGGAACCTCTTACTAATAAATAAGTTAGATTTACTCTGACATAACGTTTTTGATCGAAATGATCGTCGTACTTAAACTGAGTGACGATGATCTGTGAGTCGATTGTCCTAAGCTAGTAAAAGAGAAATTGGAGATTTTAAAGGATGGTTTATCCTGTTGCTGATGTTGTGCGTTTATTACCTTCGTCCCGGTTGCCGGAATATACTTTTGTTCCCAGCAAGAACTTGCCGCATCCTTATCGCGATCCTAAGGGACACAGCTATGGTAACAAACCCAAACCTCCTAAGGCATTGACTGAGGAAAACTGGGTCGAGCATCGTAATTATTTGAACGCCATTGATTATTTCAACTTGGGATTCTACTGGGAAGCCCACGATGAATGGGAGCGTCTGTTACGCGTTTGCGGTCCCGATTCGATTCCCGGCCGGTTCTTAAAAGGACTGGTGAAGCTGTCCGCCGCTGGAATCAAAGTTCGGGAAGGTAGTATTCACGGCGTCCGACGTCATGCCGCTTCAGCCGGTGAAGTCTTTGCCGATGTCGCTGCCGAATCCAACGCCGACCATTACTGCGGGCTGGAATTGACCAAGCTGCAGTTTGCCGCGGATCGTGCTGCTCAACTGCGTTATCCCGACGATTTAACACTGGGCGAACCAATTCGCGTGTTCCCATTCTTGTTGGAACCGGAGCCGTTTCCCCTCGGTTAATTTGAATCAGCCCTAAGGCGGCTCTATTGATTCAGAGAGCACACAGAGAACGATATTCTTTCTTTGTGTGCTCTTTTTTATAATGCTGAAAAGAGTCGGCTTAGCGAAATGTACCGCGGATCGCGCGTCCCAGAAGGCTGCGTTTACTCTGGAACTTCCAGGCGAGGTTCTCCAGTAAAGAACGCAGTCCACGTTTGCTGACGGGGACTCCCTGAAAGACCTGTTTCACGTCGCCTAAAACAGAAACATTGTCGGCATGGTAAGAGTGTCCCAATGCAAACAGATTGGTATCGATGTCAGAAGCATCAACGACATTGATCTGTTTATATTTCGGGAAGACGGTCAGATAAGAGCCCCCTTCTCCCAGTCGTTGATGCCAGAACGAATTGGCGACACGAGAAGCTTTTAATGCCAGGTCATCCGAAGAAGAATATATGGTAAAGCGATTCGCGGTCTGAACAATATGGGGGGCGATCGAATCTTTGAAAATCTGTGCATCAATATCTGGGGCAGTCAGAATCACTTCGTTAAACAACGGCTGGGTTTCTCCGGAAGCAACCAGCTTTTGTGAAATGTTCTTCAATGCACGCGACAAGACCCGGTTCCCCATGCTATGTGCAATCAGATGAATTTTCCGCGCTTCCGATTCATAGGCAATCGCTTCGACAAACAGGGTCACATTCTCTTCACACCACTGTGCAGTGCGGGCATCCTCTTTGTAGGCCCAGAGTGAGCCTTTTGCCTGGGAAGGCCAGCTATACATCAAGGGGGCACCCTTGAATTTCAAGTCATACGCAATTTGTGCAGTACGGCGGGCGGCATCTTCAAACGAATTATTATAGCCGTGGATAAAGATGAATGCTTCGCCACCCGTACTGACTTTTCCCTCGGGAGTCTGTTCGACTTCAATCGAGTTCTGAATTGTTTCGCGCAGGGACGCCACAAACTCGGACCCGGATGCCGGTTCGACTGACTTCAATACGACATGCTTGTCCGGATTTTCCCGGAATTCCAGCTTCCAGATTTTAGGCGATTCCAGTTTCCCTTCCTGGTGATTCTTTGGAATGCTTACATCACAGAAACCGAGTGACAGGTTGGCTCGTTCTGCACCAAAAAATTCTTTCGGACGAGTCGAACCAGTCAGGTTGCGATCCGTGCCATAGAACACACGGACGGTTTCATGTTTTTGTTTTCCAGTCACATTCTGGTCTGGTACTGAGCCAGCCTGTTCCTTTGCCGCTTCAGGCATTGGGCTTTCTGTCTGTTGTGGTGCTTGTTCAGGTTTGGCTCCTTTATCGCCACCACAGCCGGTCAGGGTGAGTCCCATCAATGCCAAAATAAAGAAGAATTTTGAAGCGTTCATCATGCATCCTTGCAGAGTGAAGCAGTTCCCGTTGCGCTAATCGGTCTGTAAGATGTGAAAAATAGTGGATATGACCGTTTGGCTCAAGATGGAATCGAGGACCAATCACCCCTCGTTTGGGCTCTGTTTTCGCTCTGGAGCAACTCGCACCTCTTCAAGCATTCCTTGGTTTACTTTGGATTCTCGTGCCTATATGCTGAAGGAATCGAGTTTCCACGTTCTAACTTCTTGCGTTGAATATAGTGCTCCCCTTCAAACAGGAATCGATTTTGATGGCCATTCCAAGAATCATCGTCTGTCTCGTCTGCCTGATCCTCTGCTCTCAGCAGACCCTCATCGCGGCAGAAACAAAAGCAAAACCGAACTTCATCGTAATTTTTGCCGATGATTTGGGTTATGGAGATCTGGAATGTTTCGGCCACCCCAAGTTTAAAACTCCAAATCTCAATCGAATGGCGGCAGAGGGCGCCCGCCTGACTCAGTTCAATGTGCCAGTGCCTTATTGTGCTCCCTCGCGTGCGACTCTATTGACGGGCCGCTATCCCTGGCGGCATGGCGTCTGGTTTAACCCGGCTCCTGATGGAGGCCGGTTTCGTAGTGGGGTGGGAATCGCCGACAGCGAAGTTCTGCTGAGTGAAAAATTAAAACAGAATGGTTATGCGACCATCTGTATCGGCAAATGGCATTTGGGGCACGACCCACAATATTATCCTACGCGGCACGGCTTCGATGACTATCTGGGAATTCTGTATTCGAATGACATGCGCCCCGTCAATTTGATCAAAGGGGAGGAGATCCTCGAATACCCGGTCATACAGGCGAATCTGACGAAACGTTATACGGACCGTGCGGTGGAATTCATTCGTGAAAATCAGAAGCGACCTTTCTTTCTCTATCTGCCTCATGCCATGCCGCACAAACCGCTGGCCGCGTCTGAAGCGTTCTACAAAAAGAGTGGGGCAGGGTTATACGGCGATGTGATCGCCGAGCTGGATTGGAGTGTAGGTGAGATCTTTAAAACGCTCAAGGAACTGGATTTGGATGAGAATACGTTCGTCATTTTTACCTCGGATAACGGTCCCTGGTTTGGCGGCCATACGGCGGGGCTCTCCGGAATGAAGTCGACGAGTTGGGAAGGGGGGCTGCGGGTACCGATGATCGCACGCTGGCCGGGGAAAATTCCCAAAGGGCAAGTCATCGATACCAACTGCGGTTCAATTGATATTTTTCCCACCATCTTGAAACAGGCGGGCATCCCACTACCAACGGATCGGGTCATTGATGGAAAGGATTTGTTTCCCGTCCTGACAGAGCAGGCGAAGACTCCTCATGAAGCTCTGTATTCAATGAAAGGGAACTTCCTGTTTACCGTTCGCAGTGGTCCCTGGAAACTGCATGTGAAACAATCGCCGCGTCAGCTTCTGGCCAATCAGGGGAAAGACTGGATTGATCCGCGCGGCCCTGATGGTGTGACGATCATTGCCCCTTATGAACAGGCCATGCCCGATCAGCCACCCGGACTGTTAACCGGAGATCAACCTGGGCCGATGATGTTGTTCAATCTTGAAGACGATCCGGGGGAGCAGCACAATGTTGCAAAGCAGAATCCGCAGGTCGTGGCGCGATTGAAGAAATTGTACGATCAAATGCAGACTCAGGTTCCTGATTCCATTCGCAATTTCAATCAAAAGCCGAAGAAAAAGGCGGCATCTTCAAGGTAAATTCATCTGCGAATCATCACGGGAATTATCCTGATTTTTTATTTACACTTTCTTGTTTGTACAGTCTTGTACTTTTAGCTGTTAGGTTTTTTGCCCTCAAACGTCTCCTCTGGCTCCTGCTTCGTGTTGCCAAAATCCAACGCTTACCGTCTGCTGTTCGTATATATGATTAGTAATTGCAGCAGAGCATAAAGGCTTGATACTTCAGAGTCTTTCCACATTCAGACCTGTCGTGATGTCTTTTTACACCATACGTTGTTCCGATGTAGAAAAAACACAACAGTCCCTGTTAAGAGAAGATGAATCTGATAAGAGTGAATAATTCTTAAGTCTCTTTCTATCAGTGGTTTATCGGTTTTGTAAATGGGAAGTTAACGATTCGGAACAAAAATGGCCCGCTCTTTGCGTCTATTCAATCTTCTTAACAGTTCACTGTTCAACAGCATTGATACTCTACAAGCAGAAAGAGAGAACGACAGCATGGCATCAAAACGCGATCGAATGAGCGTCTATGTGCGTGAAGGAGTGACTGTTCTGGATTTCGGAACAATGGAAATCTGGGACGGAGCGGATCTGGCCTTGCTGCGTGAAACATTGACCCGTCTGGTCGATAAAGAAAAATGTAAATCGATTGGTGTTGAACTGACGTTTGTAAAATACATTCCCAGCGGCTTCTTCGGGATGCTTTATGATCTCTATGAAAAAGGGATCGCGGTCACGCTTTATAGTCCGCAACCGAACGTGGCCAGCATGCTCTGGTTCAAACAGTTTTGTCAGCACACCGAGGACGGTCGCTATCTATTGAAAAGTGATATGGCCTGCGATCAGGAAAAGCCAACCGAAGAGCAAATTCAAGCAGAGAAAGAAAAGTGGGAAAAAAGCCTGAAACAATCGAGTGATTATTCCACGACTGCTTCCTAAGGAAATCGATCATTGGTTGCAGGCTTGGTCAGACATTCGTGGACCGTTTTTTTGCCTCAGCCTTTATTCGTTCTCAACCAGCACAGCGTGCTTTTCCAGACGGTTTTTGAGAGAGAGATAATTACTCGCAGCCGTCGATTCTTCTCTAAGTTCGGCGTCAATCTTCTCTGCGATCTCAAACAGATTGAACGCATCCCAGGCTTCGTTTAGCGCTAAGAGTTGATTTAATCCGTTCGGATCCTGTCGCAGTGGATCAGGAATCAACGACGAGACGGCAACCGCGGCAGCGGGGGTTTTCCCCAGTTTCTCGTCTGTCAGCAATTTCAGACCTTCATGGTGCAGGTAGACAGAGCAAATCAGGTCATCCGGGAATGACCAGTCCAGCATCACATTGGCGGCAGCTGCACAATGGTCCCAGCTGAAATGTCTGCGTTCGTAATCTTTCAAAAGACAGGGATCGTTATCCTGGTTGATCGTGAACTGCAGATAAAGGTCGAAAAGTTCTTTCGATAAGACCGGCAATAAAAAATCCTGCAGCATGGCTGCGGAAAATGCCACGTCGGGATCGACTTTCATCAGCCGCGCCACTTCTCGGGCTGTTAAAGCGCGTTCCAGATTTGTACTCCAGAAGTTCGGCAGATTGATCAACTTTGAGTCATTGCTCGACATCGCCTGCTTCAAACCGGTGGTGACCAGAAAGAGCTTAGTCGATCGAATTCCCAACAATGTGATTGTTTGTTGAATCGAGGATACTTTGCGGCGTAATCCGAACGCGCTGGAATTGACCATCCGTAACAACTCGCAAGAAATTCCAGCATCTGTTTCGATGATTTTACTGAGCTCTTTCGGAGTCGACTTGGGATCTTCCGCTTTGCGCGAAAATTCCATCACGGCTTTTGGCAACATCGGAAGTTTGATTGTAGAAGGAAGTGGACTTTGCTTTCCTTCACCGATCAGTTCTTTGCGTAATTTGGTCCAGTCCATTCATTTGCCCTCAGTATCATTCTGCGAAAATGAGACAGCCTGCCCTCGCTTTCATTTTAGATTCGCTTACAGACAGCCTAAAGAAATCGTCACTGTGATTGACTGTCAGGAAGTGAGCTTCGAGTCAGGATTCATCTCGCTAAGTTGGCTCTAATCATATTGAAAGCTTAGCTTAAAGATTCCTGCGGTGAGCGGGACTTTTTGTACAATTTTTCGTTCTGGGAGTCTGTCAGCATCTTCTCCAGAAATCCATTTCATCGCCAATTTTAAAGGCGGATTGAAAAAATATCATAAGTCACTAGAATTAAGCCACTTACAAACGGCTTCTGGGATAGCGCATATAGGGAATATGAGAGGTGCTATTTCGTATAGAAGTTGAAACCCTCAATCTTCCAGGAAAGTTCTCATGGATGCGCAATCGTTGGATTTTTTGAAGAAATTGCTCCACTCACCAGCTCCTTCTGGCTACGAACAACCGATTCAGAAAGTGGTTCGTGAATACGTCGGCAACTTTGCAGATGAAGTCAAAACCGACCTGCACGGAAATGTGATTGCCGCCGTAAATCCCGATGCCCAGAGACGGGTCATGCTGGCCGGGCACTGTGATCAAATTGGTCTGTTAGTACAGTACATCGATGATGAAGGTTATCTCTGGGCCAATCTGATCGGGGGCTGGGATATCCAGATGCTGCTGGGACAGAACATGCAGGTGCATACGGCATCCGGTCCCGTGCATGGTGTAATTGCTCGGAAGGCGATTCACCTGCTGACCCCGGAAGAGAGAAAAACTGTTCCGGAAATCAAAGATCTCTGGATCGATATCGGGGCTAAAAATGGAGACGAAGCTCGAGAGCTGGTCTCAATCGGCGATCCCATCACGTTCGAACTCGGCTTTCGCCCCATGCTGAACCAGTTGGCGTCGGCCCCCGGAATGGATAACCGGGTGGGAGTCTGGGTGGTGATGGAAGCTTTGCGGCAAGTCAGCGAAAAATCACCCGAGGTCGGCGTATTTTCAGTTTCAACAGTCCAGGAAGAAATCGGGCTGCGTGGTGCAAAAACGAGTGCCTACTCGATTCAGCCCGAAGTCGGAATCGCCGTCGATGTGACCCATGCGACCGATTGCCCGGCTGTCAGCAAACAGGAAAATGGCGATATCAGGCTCGGTAATGGGCCTGTTGTGTATCGGGGGCCGAATGTGAATCCGGTCGTCTTTTCAACGTTGTCAGACCTGGCGGGTAAGAATGATCTGAGCTACCAGATCAACAGTATTTCCCGACCGGCGGGCAATGATGCCAATGCGATGCAGCTAAATCAAGGCGGTATGGCGACCGGGATTGTCGCCATCCCCAATCGTTATATGCATAGCCCGGTGGAAGTGGTCTCGTTAGAAGACCTCGACCATGCGGCACAATTACTGGCAGAGTTCTGTCTGGACATCAACGAGACAACCGACTTTACGCCGTAAGTCGGCTGTCTCAGGCGTATGGTCAGTCCGAGTCGATTCAGGCAATTTCCTGTAGGACTTCTTCGGCGGCCTGAATCGTATGAGCAATGTCCTCCTCCGTCAGCATCGTGGAAGTAAAGTTGGCTTCAAACTGGCTGCAGGGAAGGTACACGCCTCGATCCAGCATGCCTTGAAAGTAACGTGCAAAACGGGTGGTATCATTGCGTGCTGAGATCGCGTAGCTGGTGACTTTCTCTGGATTGAAAAACAGAGTAAACATCGAACCGCACTCAGCCAGCGTGTGCTCTAGTCCGGCTTTGGTAGCGGCAGCAATCAGCCCCTTCGTCAAACGCTGGGTTTTTTCTTCCAGTTGCGGATAGGGGTTGGCCTCTCTCAGGCATTCCAGCGTGGCGATTCCTGAAGCCATCGCAATCGGGTTGCCGGAGAGGGTTCCCGCCTGATAGATGGTGCCGACCGGCGAAATCGCATCCATGATTTCGGCCTTTCCACCGTAAGCACCCACAGGCATACCGCCACCAATCACCTTTCCTAGCATGCAGATGTCGGGCATGATATTAAATCTCTGTTGTGCGCCCCCTAAGGCGACGCGGAAACCGGTCATGACTTCATCCATAATGAAAACCGATCCGTGCTGTGTACAGAGATCGCGGACGCTTTCCAGAAAACCAGGTTCCGGAAGCACCACGCCCATGTTCCCCACAACCGGTTCCAGAATGACGCAGGCGATTTGATCGCCGAGTTGGGTAAATGTTTCTTTGAGTTGTGCGATATCATTATACTCGAGCACCAGCGTGTCAGCCGTGCATCCTTGAGGGACGCCAGGGCTGGAAGGAGTTCCCAAAGTCAGTGCACCACTTCCGGCCTGAACCAGCAGGCTGTCAACATGACCGTGATAGCAGCCGGCAAACTTGATGACTTTATCCCGTCCGGTGTATCCGCGGGCCAGCCGAATGGCGCTCATCCCGGCTTCGGTTCCCGAATTGACCATGCGGATTTTTTCAACGCAAGGCACCAGGTCGGCAACGAGTTCGGCCAGTTCGGTTTCCAGTAAGGTGGGAGCGCCGAAGCTGGTCCCCTTTTTGAGGGCCTCTTCAATGCTGGAAATTACACGAGGGTGACGATGACCCAAAATATGCGGCCCCCAGGAGCCGACAAAGTCAATGTATCGGTTACCATCAATGTCGTAGAGATATTGTCCTTCTCCGCGATCAATAATAACCGGGTGACCTCCTACAGCACCAAAAGCCCGTGCAGGGCTATTCACGCCTCCGGGGATGACCTTCTGGGCTCGTTCAAATTCTTTTTCACTATTCGGGCGTCGGCTGGATGACATTCTTCTATTCAGACCTTACTTCAAAGGAGATTTCTCGGGTGTTACGGGGGCTGGATTTTCTGACTTCAGCTGCAAACATTTCAGTGTCTTCTCGTCTCTGACAAATAGCAGCCCGTTGGATAACGCAGGTAGAGCCCGGGTTGTCGAATTAAATACCTGAGCACGACCTAGTTCTTTATAGGCTTCTAATGAGGCTTCTGCCAGAACCAGGGTGCCGTCTGTTTTCATGATAATCAGTTTGTTATCTGCTTCAAGCAGAGTAGCATAGCCAAAATTATCTTGTGCCCAGTTTACTTTCTGCGTTTGAGGATCAAAGCAAATCAGTCTTGAGGTTCCAATATCCTGGCGACCGTCAATGCCGATTAATTTGCCCCCGTATTCAATAGGCGTTGTATATTGGCTGGACATAATTTGCTGATTCCGCCAGACTTCGCTGGCATTTGCGCGATCAATCTTGCCCCAGAATCCACCGACTCCATAACTGGCCGTTGCAAACACATAGTTCCCAATCATTACCGGGTCGGCACCATTGACTGTTGGCCCCCGTTTCCCAAACGGAAACTGAAACATGATGTTTCCGTTTTGAGGGTCAACGCCAACCAGATACAGACGGGTGATAAAGATCGCGTAAAAACGCCCGTGTAAGAACGCGGAAGTTGGTGACGAATAACTGGCGTCATCCTTCATTGCCTGCCAGAGTGTAAATCCTTTATCGAGTGAGAACGCGACGATACCGGCATTTTTTCGTTTTCCACCCACATTCACGAGCAGCTTGTCTTCTACAATAATGGGAGTGCTGCCGACGCCGAAATAACCCTGTCCGACCTGAAACTCTTTGTGAGTGTCGCGAGACCAGATCTTCTTGCCGGTTTCCAGATCCAGGCACTGTAGATTTCCTGCGATTCCAAATGTGTAAACACGATTTTTATGAATGAGCGGGACAGCAATCGGGCCATCATTCGGGTTGAAGGTTCCCTTATAATTGACGGGGGTGGTTTGTTTCCAGAGCGGCTCACCTGTCTGCGTATCGAGGGCTTCTACTGTTTCGAGATCGCCAACACGATGAAATAAAATCGCCTTGTTCTTGTATACCGAGAGGCCGGCATAACCACTTCCGACACCTCGTTGCCACTTGACAGGAGGGCCTGTTTCAGGCCAAGCTGAATCAAGTGTTTCTTCTGCTGCATGACCAGTGCGATAAGGGCCCAGGATTTGCGGCCAGTTGCCTGCCTGGCACAGGGATGTCGTGCAGAAAATCGTCAATAAGCAGTAAATGAAAAAACGCATGTATCCGGCTCCGCGTTCCAGGTAAATTGTGACAAGATTTCGTGGAATTCTATTTTAATAACATCGGGGCTTTGCTGCATAGGAACGTCTGTTATAGTCTGCTAAGATAAAAAGTAAAACCGAACCAATAAGTCAGACTGCGCTTACCGAAGAGGAAATTCGTGAGATCGCTTTCTATGCAGGAGAAACCCTTGGATTCGAACCCACTACGGTTATTAAGAAATCTGCGACGAAGCCGCGAAATTGTTACGGTGCTCGTAAATTATGGTTTTGATGACCTGGTTGACCAACTGGGGCTCAGGCGGTATTTACGCTTTGGTCGCCGACTTTTGTTCTGGAAACGTACGGAACCCGAGATTAAATTGACGCGTGCAAAACGGATTCGTCTCGCGCTAGAAAGTCTGGGAGTAACGTTTATCAAATTTGGTCAGGTCGTGAGTACGCGCCCCGATCTCGTTCCCCGGGATGTTGTCAATGAACTGGCAAAGCTGCAGGAACGCGTCCCTTCATTTCCCAGTGAAACAGCAATTGAAATTGTAGAGCGGGAACTGGATGGCTCGATTGATACTTTGTTTGCCGAGTTTGATCGCAAGCCACTCGCCGCCGGTTCATTAGGGCAAGTGCATAAAGCCCGCCATCATGATGGCACTGAGTTGGTTGTGAAGATCAAACGCCCGGATATCGACCGGGTGATCGAACAGGATTTGAGCTTGATGTACGAACTGGCAACGATGATCGAACGCCATTTTCCGGATGCCGAAGTTTTTGATCCTGTTGGTCTGGTCAATCAGTTTTCTCGCACGATTCGGCGGGAGCTGCAATTCATGCGAGAGGCTCGTTCCACCGACGAGTTCTATCGTTTGTTCCAGGATGATGCGACGCTCTATGTCCCCAAAATATTCTGGGATATGACGCAAGGTGATATCATCACGATGGAATACATCGACGGCTATCGGATTGATGACGATGAAGAGTTAAAGAACCTGCCAATCAGTCCGCATGATGTCGCTGCCAATGGCGCACGCATCTTTATGAAAATGACGTTTGAATTTGGAATCTTTCACGCCGATCCGCATCCGGGGAATTTCCGTGTATTACCCGATGGTTCCTTATGTCTGATTGATTACGGCATGATCGGTGTGCTGGAAGAAGAACGTCGTGATTTGCTGGTTGACATGTTGTTAAATGTCGCGAAAAAAGATACGGCCAAACTGGTGGAAGTCGTTTTAAATATAGGTAAGGCAAAACGAGCCGTTGACCATCAGTTATTGCGCGCAGACCTTCGTGACTTTATTGGAAATTACTACGGCATCCCCTTGGATCAGATCAGCGTTGGTAAGATGCTGACCGATTTTATCAACATACTGGCGATTCATCGCATCCGTTGCCCCGTCGATATTATGCTGCTGATTCGAGCGTTGATTACGCTCGAAGGCGTGGCTGCCCGCATGGCACCGGATTTAAATATCGCGCAAGAAATGGAACCATATATTTATCAGATATCCTCCGAACGTTATCATCCGCGTGCGATTACCAATCGTATCTGGTCGGAAGCCTGCAGCCTGTCAAAGGTCATGCATGATCTGCCCGAGCAGGTCGGACGCACGTTGGGGAAATTGAGTGACGATGAACTCCGGATTCATCTAGAGCACAAAGGTATCGATCATCTGACAACTGAGATGGACCGTTCAGGAAACCGACTGGCGATCGGGATGGTCATGTCCTCGCTGATCCTGGCCTCAGCGATTACCATTTCCTCCGATACGCGACTGGTTTATGTCAGTATTCCTATTTTTATGATGTCGAGCCTATTGGGAATCTGGTTGATCTACGGCGTCTTTCGCAGTGGGCGATTGTAAGGTACTTAAACCTTACAATCGCGCGACTGGATGTGAGATCTTCTGCTGTTTATTTTTGATAAACTCGCGATTTCGGATCGCCGCCTGAGAGCAGGTACGCCATTAAATCCCGGATTTCGTCGCCGTTCAATGCATTCATCATGTCTTTCGGCATTTGCGAGATTGAAGAAGGCAGGATTTCGTCAACCTGGTCAGCAGACAGTGTGATCGGCTTGGCTTTCGCATCTGCCGGGTAGACAATCACATTGTCACCATCTTTCGCGATCAGTCCAATCAAAGAGCGTCCATCTTCGGTCAGCACCATCGAAGACTGGTATTGATCCGAAATGACTTTGCTTGGCTCAATGATTGATTCGAGAATATAGCGAGCATCGAACTTATTTTTCACTGTTGTCAGGTCTGGACCCACATCACCACCCAGTCCATCAAATCGGTGACACGCGGCACAACGCATCGAGTGGAACAGGTTGCGACCGTTCTCAAAGCTTGCTGATTTCAGTTTGCCACCAGAGGTATTTTGGCTGGCTTCTCCAATCGTCCAGGTCTTGCCGGGACCTTTGGGGGGCGTAATTTCAAAGTCGGGAACAGGATTGAAATTCTCGCCGCTGATATCTGCCAACGCAGCACGATCAGCGTTATTCAGATAACCGAGAACTTCGTCTCGCAGATTGCCGAGAAACTTGGCGTAGCTGTTCCCGCCGGGGAATTTCGCGGCGGAGTTGATGAACTCAATATAAGCGCGACGCTGATCCATCGTCCAACCTTTCCGCAGGTTGCGAAGCATGAAAGCGTAATTGACTTCATGCGAAGGGGGATGGTTCTTGAGCATCGCCAGCACACGACCGCCATAATTTTTATTGCGACCGGCCAGTTCCGTCCAGTCAGGCACTTCAGGCTCGCCACGATCCGCAATTAGATTGATGGCTTTCGAAATCACGTTGGGGGCTTCGAGGTAGACTAAGACGCGGACCAACTCAGTGTTGATGTTTTTACTCTTGTTTGGCAAATAAGGGTCGAGTACAGAAATGATCTGTTCGCGTTGTTCAGTCGTCGGTTTGCCAAGCCGGATAAACGTTAAGGAGTAAGCACGCAGGAGACCGAGGAACTGAGACTCGCTCAACTCAGACGGTTTCAATTCGAGCAACGCAGCGATGAGAGCATCGCGGTGCGATTCATTTCCCATGCGAGCAAGAGCGACGGCACCGGAAATTCTGGCTTGAGGATTCTTCTCTGAAAAGACTTTCGCCGCCCATTGATCGACCGGTTGGGATTCAATCGCGACGCGTGCTGCATGGCGTAACCAGCGATCAGAGCTGGAAAGATGAGGCCAGGCGGCATCGATTGCGGCAGGGTTTTGCTTGCCGTGAAAAGCTTCCAGACTGCGACGCAGTTTTCGTGCGTCCGCCCCCGCAATTTCTCCCGTTACAGGTTTGGTCGATTCATTACCAGTATAAGTGATGCGGAACAGAGCCGATTTTGTACCGCGACCGCCGATGGTGAAATACAGCGCGCCGTCATGTCCAATAATCGCATCTGTTAAAGGAAGCGGCGAGCCATAACAAAATGCTTCCTGTTCGCCGCGGTAACCCGCACCGTCTGGTGTCAGGTGGATGGCATAGATCGTGCCGAAGGTCCAGTCAAGTGCAAAAATTGCGTCCTGATATTTGGCAGGAAACTTCGCACCCTGTCCGCTAATTACACCGGTCGGACAACCAGGGCCAATATTCACGACAGCCGGAAGACTGTCTTCGTAATATTCGGGCCATTTTCCGGAACCACTGCGCCAGCCATAGTCAGAACCACTGACAGCACAGTTAATTCTGGTCGGACGATACCAGGGTGTTCCCAGGTCCCATTCCATATCGGCATCATAGGTGAAGAGGTCGCCGAAACGGTTGAGGGCAATGTCGTACTGGTTGCGGTAACCCGTTGAAATAAGTTCGTGTTGTTGTGTTTCGGGAGAGTATTTCGAAATCCAGCCCCCCGGTGCGAGACGGCCGCGGGCATGCCCGTTTGCGTCCCATTCGCGTGGTAAAAGCAAGTCTTCGTCCCAGGTGGGAACGTGTGAGCGAACAATGCTATCTTGTGGTGGTAAGGCAGCATGGTTTCCGCCGATGACGTAAAGATGCTTTCCATCTTCAGCCACAATTACGGCATGGTTTCCGTGTTCGCCGCCACTGCGTTCGCTGGGGAGGACCTCGGCTTTGTCGAACTGATCATCCCCGTTTGTATCGGTCACTTTATAGAGGTTGCCGCCGTTTTTGTGAAAGTAGAGTGCATCGTTATGCCAGGTCATGCCTTGAGCGCCGGAAAGATCGATCTGCAGTTTTTCGACTTCGACCTGTGGTTCCTCAGCACCTTCTGTAACGGTGATGCGATAAAGCCCCTTGTCGCCTTGATCGCTCGCCAGCAAGCGGCCTTTGCCGTCCGTCGTCAGTGAAACCCAACTTCCTTGTTCATTGGCAGGCACTTCATAGAGCAGCTCAACTTTGAAGTCTTTGGCAATCGTGATGTTCTCAGCCAGTTCTTCAAGATCAACGCCGCCGCTCCGGGTTGTGATTCCCGGCTTACCCCAGGGCCCACTGCCAAAGTCTCCCATTTTTTTCAGCTTTAGTTTCCAGGCGGAGTCGTCGAAGCGGGCGAGTTGCCAGTCTTTAGTTGCTGAGTCGCTCAGTTTCCATTCGGGAGTCGAAATAATCGACTGTTTTTTGCCGTCGGCGGTTTCGATTTCCAGTTTCAAGACAAACGCAGCCACACCGCCGTTGTTCCTGGCCTGGACCGCAATTTGATTTGTCCCGGTTTGAATCAGCTTTTTTGCATCGCTCAGCATCACCGGATTACCCCAGTCGGTCGCCGTGCCGGCGTCTTTGCCATTGATCCAGACGGTTGCCCGGTTATCACAGGTGAAATAGAGTTTTGCCGCTTTGATCGGACCTGCGACTTCGAATTTCTGACGCAGGTAGATTGGCTCATTGCCCGTCGGATTCTTCGTTCGCCAGACCCAGACCGGAGCCGGTTTTTCAGAAACCCAGTCGAACCGGATGCGTTTTTTGGATGTTGTTTTCTTCGACGCAGGGGCTTTCTTCTTGTTCTCAACTGCCGCTTTCAGAACTGCAGCCGCTTCGTCACCGGCTAACGGTCGGTATTGCATATCTTTGAATTCAACCCGCATGGGAGGACCGGCGTGAAGTTGCAGGCCGAGAACACCTTTGGAAAATGCTTCAGGATGATTATCGGTCAGGTCGATGGTGTTGACGCCATTGACTTGATGCACCATGCGGTTTCCAACGGCGACGATTCGAATTTCATTCCAGTCCCAGTCAGTCAGCTGTTGGTTTTTATCGCCAATCTCGGCTACGACTCTCGGCTTCCCCTTGGTGCCCGCTTCCACGCGTTGAAAGCGTTGTGCGATAATCCCGCGACCGGTTCGCTCGCCATAGAGCATTCCGAAGTATTCTGGCTTCGGATGCAGGTCGGCCTGATAACCTTTCAATGCAAAGTTGGCGGGGTCAACCAGTTCACTGCGATATTGAACGCCGGAGTTATTCCCTTTGAATCGGACGGTCGCCTTGAATTCAAAATCGCCGACATCTCCTCCTTGCCAGACCAGGAAGGTGTTCGGCTTAGCCGGTTTTTCTTTCGTTGTTTCGCCAACAATAGAACCGTTTTGAACGGTCCAGAAACCTTCTTTTCCAGCCCAGCCGCTCAGGTCTTTTCCGTTGAACAGATTCTGAAATTCCTGGGCGCTGACAGTGCTGATGGAAAATGCGAGGAGGGTAAGTAGAACGCAGACAGTTTTTCGCATGGTGGTATCCCGGCTGATAAGGGCGAGTGATTATTTATGGGAAACGGTGTTGAAAATAGTGAGGTCTATAGAGTGTCTGGTGAACTGGGTTTCATTTGTCCCCAAGCATCAGAATGTCTCGGAAAGAGCATCCTGAAAACACGATACTATCTTAACATTGCCCGCCAGCCTGTGTCGAGCATGTAATCAAATTCCGACCTTGAGACCGGATGAATTTCTATCGGGCCCGAATCAGTGGCTCTGCCAACATGGTCAGCCCTCAATGGGAACTGCTGGCATCGCTGATTCGCTGGCGAAGATAATTCGCGCGGGCGGCATTTCGCTCGCTGGATTCCAGTTCACCTCCCTGCAGTTTCTGCAAGTGAGCTGGTTGTGTGAAAATAAACATCTCATTCACGGCGGAAATCGGCAGGTCTTCAATCAGGCCCAGATTGACTCCCATCCGCACGCTCGAAAGCAAATGCATGGTTTCTTCTGAACTAATCGTCTGCGCGGTGCTTAAAATTCCATAAGCGCGTGAAACCTGATCGTGCAGCCCCTGGCGGTTCTCTTTAATCAGCGAGTTTCTGACGCGTCGCTCATAAGAAATAATATTCGGGACGACTTCCTTGATGCTGTCAATCAACTGTTGCTCGGTTTGCCCCAGCGTGACCTGATTGGAAATCTGATAGAAGTCACCCATCGCCTGACTGCCTTCACCATACAGGCCGCGTACTGCCAGATTAATTTTCTGCAGTGCCTGGAAAACTTTCTGGATTTCTTTAGTGATGACCAGTGCCGGCAGATGCAGCATCACACTCACCCGGATGCCGGTTCCCACGTTCGTAGGGCAAGCAGTCAAGTAGCCAAATTCTTCACTGAATGCATAAGTCACCTGCTGTTCGAGTAGATCATCGATTTGATTGATCGTGTCCCAGCACTCATTCAGAGAAAACCCGCTACGAAGTACTTGCAGTCGGAGATGGTCTTCCTCGTTGACCATGATGCCTATGTTTTCTTCGCTATCCAGACCAACGCCCCGCGGCCCGGTTCGTTCGGCGTGTTCGCGGCTGATCAGCTGTCGTTCCACAATGAACTGCCGATCCAGGTTGCTTAGCTTGTTGACATCGAGATAGGAGAGTTTTTCTTCCATGGGAAGCGACGTAATGATCGGGCGCATTAACTGCTCGATCTCGCCCAGAGTCGATTCTGTACAGCGATTAATAAAGGGGAACTGTGCGAGGTTTCTGGCCAGTCGAATTCGGCTGGACATCACAATATCCGAGTCCGGACCGATTCCTCTCAGCCATTCACCACTTGTGCGAGTGAACGCGTCCAAATTCACCCTTGTTCTCCTTTAACTAACGAAATTCGATCAAATCGACAGGTCCAAAACTGTGTCTCGTGCCTGTACTGTAACTCGCGTGACATTCATCCCCAAACGGTGTAGACTCAGGGAACAAATACCATACTCATTCAGCCGTTGAAAACAAAGTCCAATGCAGTTCGTTCTCATTGAAAGCTTTGTAAGATCAGACTTGCTCTGACATTTTATGCGATGGGTGCCAGTAATACCATTCCTCTCGTGTGAATCGACATTTTAAATACCTGAAACCTTGAATCAGATGCCCCCTATTTTATTTTTGGAGATTTTTGAGAACTGTTCCTGCTCTCAACTTGTCTCCGGGATGGGAAATGTTCATAAGAGAAAACGCGACAAGGCTTAGAAAAACGGGATGCTTGTTCATCCATAGACAGTGCAATTAAGAGTATTCATGAAATACGTTCCAGATTTTGAAACATTTAAAGGGCTTTCTACAGAGTCCAACCTGGTCCCCGTTTACCGGCAGTTAACCGGGGATACGCTGACTCCCGTCAGTGCGTATCAACTCTTGGAAAAGGGCCCTTATTCTTTTCTGTTCGAGAGTGTAGTCGGCGGAGAACAAATCAGCCGCTACAGCTTTCTGGGGGCTAATCCGTTTTTGACCGTCGATGCTTATGAGCAACGCATGGTCATTCAGCAGAACGGGCAGACAGAAGAACGAACGGCCGACGATCCCCTGGCAGAACTGGAGTCCATTCTCAACCAGTACCAGGCGGCTGAGTTGCCCGGGCTCCCTCGTTTTTGTGGTGGTGCCGTTGGATATGCCGGCTACGATGTTGTCCGTTATTCGGAAAATCTACCGAATGCTCCCGAGAATGACCGCAAACTGCCCGATCTCTCTTTTGCGTTATACGATCATATGGTCGTCTTCGACCAGATAAATAAAACTGTTCTGGTCGTCGCGCATGCCCACTTACAGCCTGAGATGAGCGAAACAGAATTACAAGCCGCCTATCAGGCAGCCTGTCAGCGAATCGATCAAACTTGCGAACGTTTTCAATCCGGCGATGCAACCGTGCTGAAGATGGCCGACATCAGCGTCGATGCGCATGCCGAGCCCGATTTAGAATGGACGTCGAACTTTACGCAGCCCAAATTTGAAGCAGCCGTTGAAGCCTGTAAAGAATATATCGTCGCTGGCGATATTTTTCAGGTGGTCTTGAGCCAGCGTCTCAAGCTGGAAACGGCAGCGACGCCGCTTGACATTTATCGCAGCCTGCGTGTAGTGAATCCCAGCCCGTTCATGTTTTTGCTCAAAACTCCTGAAGTCGATCTGGTTGGCAGTTCTCCCGAAATTATGGTCCGCGTGGAAGATCGTTTTACCACAATCAGGCCGTTGGCAGGCACACGCAAACGAGGGAAAACAGAAGCAGAAGACAAACGCCTGGCGGAAGAATTACTGGCCGACCCGAAAGAACGGGCCGAACATGTCATGCTGATCGATCTGGCAAGAAACGATGTCGGACGCGTGTGTGAATTCGGTTCTGTTGAACTTTCTGACGTGATGGTCGTTGAACGCTATTCTCATGTCATGCACATTACTTCGAATGTCACAGGCATGCTCACGGAAGATCGTTCGGCCCTTGATGCATTGAGAGCGGGGCTGCCTGCCGGAACCGTCTCCGGGGCACCGAAAGTGCGGGCGATGGAAATCATTGACGAATTTGAACCACACCGACGCGGTCCTTATGCAGGAGCCGTCGGATATCTCGATTTTACCGGGAATATGGATACGTGTATTGCACTACGAACATTGGTGATGCAGGGATCGACGGCCTATGTCCAGGCCGGCGCCGGGATCGTTGCTGACAGTGTTCCTGAAACGGAATATTATGAAACATTGAACAAGGCAAAGGGGTTGCTCAAAGCGATTGAAGTTGCTGAAAAACAACTCAAATAATTAAGACGAGAGTTCATACCGTTTGAATTCTTACGGCTCTGAGTAGTGTTTCGACATAACCCCATCTGTCGAAATCTAAGGTGAAGCAGGAGTACGATGGAATCTCAACACGAGAAAAGCGCGCTCGATCCATCCAATGGTTCCGAGGTAAATGAAACGATTGATGCTCCGACCGACTGGTGGGGGATTACGAAACGCTTAGGCCCGGGGTTGATTATTGCCGGGAGCATCGTCGGCTCAGGCGAATTAATCGCCACTACTAAAACCGGTGCCCAGGCCGGAATTGCCCTGTTATGGCTGATTATTGTCGGTTGTCTGATTAAGGTCTTCGTCCAGATTGAACTCGGACGCTATTCCATCTCACGCGGCGAAACTACACTCGCTGCCTTAAACCATGTTCCCGGCCCTCGTCTGGGATTCTTACGTACTTCCAATAAGGCGCCCAACTGGATTCTCTGGTTCTGGCTGATTATGAGCCTGTGTACGATCGGGCAACTGGGAGGCATCGTCGGCGGCGTCGGACAGGCGCTGGCATTGACGCTGCCGATTCAGGGAGATTACATCAAAGCAATTCAGGTTCCCTCAGAGAAAGAATTTGTCAAGTATCTGGAAATCGAAGAAGCATTGAAGAATGAAAAAGATTCACTGGCTGCATTGACGCCGACCGAACGAGAACGCTATCTACGGGGGCATGCCAAGCTCAAAGAACGAATCGAACGGCTGCAGGCAGAAGGGCAGCTCATTCTCCAGAAAATTCGCGACGACGAAAAACTGGAAGACGAAAATGGTAAGTCACTGATCGAACCGCAAACCTGGGACGACAAGATTTGGGCGGGAGTGATTGCAATCTTAACCGCCTTTCTGTTGTATTATGGCAGGTATAATCTGATTGAGCATTTATCAACGGTTCTGGTCGTTTCGTTTACCTTCATCACGATCGGCAATGTCATCTCGCTCCAGACGTCCGAAGTCTGGACCATTTCTACCGAAGAAATTATTCGCGGCCTCTCATTTGGAGTTCCGGAAGCCACAGGCGGTATGAATCCTCTGCTGACAGCACTGGCGGCATTCGGGATTATCGGCGTGGGGGCAACGGAATTGATCGCGTATCCCTACTGGTGTCTGGAAAAGGGCTACGCCCGTTTTACCGGCAAACATTCGGAGGATAATAGCTGGGCGATCCGCGCCAAAGGCTGGATGCGTGTGATGAAAATCGACGCGTTCGCTTCGATGTGTATTTACACATTTGCTACGCTCGCCTTTTATCTGATGGGAGTCGCCGTGCTGCATAAGGAAGGCTTAGACCCCGACGGCATGCGGATGGTCAGCACGCTGGCAGAAGCCTATGTTCCCGTCTTCGGAACCTATGCCAAGTGGCTGTTCCTGGTCGGCGCGATCGCTGTGCTCTATTCCACGTTCCTGGTCGCGAACGCCGCGAATGCCCGCATCTTTTCGGACGGCCTGCGATTCTTTGGAGTGGTCGATGAAAGCAAACCCAATGCCGTTCAAAACTGGATCAAAGTCATGTCACTGATTCTGCCGCTGCTTTGTCTGGCGGTCTTTCTGACAGGCGCCAATCCCGTCAGGCTGGTATTGATCGCCGGTACGATGCAGGCCATCATGCTGCCGATGCTGGGTATCGCTGCCATCTATCTGCGTTATACTAAAATCGACAAACGACTCACGCCCGGACGACTGTGGGATCTGCTCCTGTTTCTGTCCTGTCTGGGGCTGCTATTAGCAGGTGGCTTTGGCGTCTATAAGCAACTGTTTTCCTGAGAGTCTCACTACAATCTGACGATCAAAAAATGTCGCTGCCGGTTCGCGCCGAGATACGTGTAGTTGATGTCAATCAATCCGGAATTGGATATAATAAACGCATTGCAGGATCGCGCGAAGCAGCGTGAGTCTCTCGGGCAGCGTTTTGACTGTTTTCTCAGAGAATTTCAAAAAAGCGGCGAATGAATCAGAAAGGATGTAGGTTAAATGGCAGGTGAGAAAACGATTTTCAAGAAAATCATTGATCGCGAAATCCCGGCTGAGATTGTCTACGAAGATGAGCTTTGTCTGGCGTTCAAGGATGTCAATCCACAGGCGCCCATTCATGTGCTGGTGATTCCCAAACAGGAAGTTCAATCAATGGCACATCTGAAAATAGAAGACCAGGAATTGGCAGGGCACCTGATGTTAACAGTGGGAAAAGTCGCAGAAATGTTAGGGCTGGAGAATGGGTATCGTACAATTATCAATACCGGCGCAGAAGGCGGGCAGACAGTCCATCATTTGCATCTGCATTTATTAGGCGGGCGTTCCATGCAATGGCCCCCTGGTTAACAGAATTCTTTCCTGTTAGAGCAGGGCTGTTTCAAATTCTCATTGCGAACACTCTCATCCTCAATCATAATGGAATTAGTGACAACCATCGTTTTGAATCAGTAGGGGAAGGTATTGTGTCCAACTTAAAAAATCACCGGGGAATTCAGAGTCTGATTGTGGGGACTTTGTTACTTGCAGGAATCGCCGTGCAGCCCGTCAACGCACAATCCTCAGGCAAAAAAACAAACGTGAAACAGCTCAACGTCCAGGCTGATAAACTGCGTGACAGCTTTATCCGGCAGTCGGCTGATATCGCCAGAAGATATTCGGATGCCGGCGACTATGAGAAATCTCGCGAAATGCTGGAATCCATTCTCAGCATCAAAAAAGATGTTCCCGGTGTGAAAGAGATGATCAAGCAGCTCAATGAAAAACTGATGTCATCCAATTCCTCTGACTTCGAAATTGATGCCGCCCGCAACTGGAGCACTCCCGCCGGTTTCATCGCGAAAGGAAAAATGGTTCGCATTCAGTCAACAGGCGCCTACGACTTTGAGATTGACGTTAAAACCAGCGTCGAAGGATTGCCCGATGCCACGCCGATGAAAGATCTGGCCGCAGGAATTCCTCCCGGGGCTCTGATGGGTATTGTGATTTCCCAGGAAAAAGGAAAACGTAAGCTGGGAAAACCCTTCAAGATTGGTGAGAAAGCTGAGTATGTACCCAAAGATGATGGCATACTCATGATCGGGCTGAACTTGCCAGCTGGTCATCGTTCAAAAGGCAAGATTAAAGTCCGTATCAGCGGCTATATCAGACGGACCGCAAACTGAGACTTGAGGCTTACGACTTCTTTTGCCGTGCCGTAATTTCCGCACGGATTTCCCGTTGAAGTAAATCCGTCATCTGACTGCGTTCCTGCAACAGAGGGGCTGTCTGTGCTATCACACGTCGCATGTCCTCAATAATGCCGTTCTCCAACTCCTCTGTGGTAATCCCGTCACAAGCATTCACGCAGGCAACAACACGGCGAACGAGCTCCTGATTTTCAGGGGTATCTTCTCCAAGAATCTCTCCCTCGCTTGAGATTACAAAATGTGGAGGTTGGATCGTTTCACGCTCTCCAGTCATTCGCCGAGTGCTCCAATTAGATTTAAGAACCAAATCAAAAATGTTTATGTTCTTTTGTTCTCGTTGAGAAGTGAGTCTCTACCAGAGAAAGGCTGGTAAAGATTACCTGTTAACTAATCTATCGGCGCTGATTTGATCCAGTGTTAAATTTCTCTGGTCTTTGATGACAAAATGGATCTTGTTTTTGCGGTATCCAATCCGAAGAGAGCAACGCTGGTGCGGCTAGGCAAAATAGGATGAGTACTGCCCGGGGCCAATCAAAATAACACTGTTGAAGTGTGATGCAAAAAGAGCAAAATCACCTACACCTGAATGAGGTATATGCCTGTAGTAAAATCCTGCACTTCAACACGGTATGGGGAAGATTCCCCATACCTCATGCATATTTAGATCGATGCAACAGAGTCGAAATCTACTCCAGTACGATCAGCAGATCTCCCGATTCCACCTGCGTGCCCGGTTCTGCAACGATCTCTTTCACCACTCCATCCTGCTCTGAGATCACACTTGTCTGCATCTTCATCGCTTCCAGCATCAGCAGTTGATCGCCGGCTTTCACCTTGCTACCAACTTTCACTGTCAGCGAAACAATCACACCAGGCATCACAGCGCCAATCTGTTTGGGATCACCCGAGTCCGCGCGGCGTCGCGAATCACCTTGCGGCTTCAATGATTTATCCACGATCACAACTTCGCGTGGCTGACCATTCAGTTCAAAGAACACCGTCCGGCATCCATCGGTTTGTGGTTTTCCGACGGCAAGAAATTTAATAATCAGCGTCTTACCAGGTGCAATATCAACGGAGACTTCTTCTTCCGGCTCCAGTCCGTTGAAGAACGCATACGTCGGCAGACCACTCGTATCGTAATACGCTTTTTGGTGTGCAGCGAAATCTTCGTAGACTTTGGGATACAGCAGGTAAGTCACCACTTCCTGATCCGTCGGCGTGCGGTGGATCATTTTCTCAACCACTTTGGCTGCGTCTTCAAAATCGGCCGGTGGAAGAATACTTCCCGGGCGTTCGGTTAACGGCGCTTCGCCACGCAAGATTTTCTTCTGCACGTCTTCCGGGAACCCCCCCGGCGTCTGTCCCATGCGTCCGCTGATCAAATCCAGCACCGATTCCGGAAACGCCAGATCCCGATCTGAAGTCATCACATCATCACAACTCAGATCATTGGCAACCAGGAACAGCGCCATGTCACCCACGGCTTTCGAAGTCGGCGTCACCTTCACGATGTCACCCAGTAGCTGATTCACTTCTGCATACACATGACAAACTTCCGACCAGCGATCACCCAGCCCCAGCGACTGCGCCTGCTGCAGCAGGTTCGTATATTGACCGCCGGGCATTTGATGCTCGTACAAGTTTGCACCCGCTGGTAAAACAGGGCTCTCAAACGCCGTATAGAAATTGCGAACCGCACGCCAGTATTCTGAAATCTCGTCCAGATGTTCGACTTCAATCGTCGGCTCATGTTCCGTGAATCGCTGTGCTTCAATCACCGTTGTCAGGTTCGGCTGTGATGTTCCACCCGACATTGAAGGCACTGCACCATCGGCGATATCCAGACCGACTTCCGCTGCTTTCGCAATCGAAGCCGCCTGTCCGCCGCTTGTATCATGGGTGTGAAAGTGAATCGGAATGCCGATTTCCTGCTTCAGCGTTTTCACCAGCAGCTCGGCGGCATAAGGCTTACAGAGTCCCGCCATATCTTTAATAGCCAGAATATGTGCGCCCATGTTCTCCAGCTCTTTGGCCATATTCACGTAATACTTCAGATCGTACTTCGTCTTGGAAGGATCGAGAATATCACCCGTATAACAGATGCTGGCTTCGCAGATCGCACCACTCTTCTGCACTTCTTCCATCGCCACTTTCATGTTCGGCACCCAGTTGAGTGCATCGAACACGCGGAACACATCGATACCCGCATCGGCGGCTTCTTTGACGAAGGCACGCACGACATTATCCGGGTAGTTCGTATAACCGACGGCACTCGAAGCCCGAATCAACATCTGGAACAGAATGTTCGGCACGCGGGTTCGCATCTCAGCCAGTCGCTGCCAGGGCGATTCTTTCAGAAACCGCATCGATGTATCGAACGTCGCACCGCCCCACATTTCCAGTGAGAATAACTGCGGGCAATTGTGTGCATACACTTCCGCAATCTGCAGCATGTCGTGAGTACGGAAACGCGTCGCGTACAAAGACTGATGTGCGTCGCGGAACGACGTGTCGGTCAGCAGCAGTTCTTTCTGATCCAGAATCCACTTGCCGAATTTCTCCGCACCCAGCTCCAGCAGCTTCTGCCGCATACCATCCGGGGGAGACAGTTCTTTTTTGTTGTATTCGGGAAGTGGTGCCGGCGTTCGTCGAACTGCTTTGGGACGATCCTTCACCATCGCATTGCCGTTGACGATGGTCTCAGCCAGATACGTTAACAGCTTGGTTGCCCGGTCGTGCCGCTTCGGAAACTTGAACAGCTCCGGCGTATCATCAATGAATCGGGTATAACATTCGCCGTTCAGAAACGTCGGGTGTGTGATCAGTTTCAGCACGAACGGAATGTTTGTCTTCACGCCACGAATTCGAAACTCCTGCAAACAACGCTCTGTTCGGGCCGCCGCATCTTTAAAGGTGCGGGCCCACGTGGTGACTTTCACCAGCAGCGAATCGTAATACGGGAACACCATCGCACCCGAGAACGCCGTCCCTGCATCCAGACGCACACCCATTCCGCTCGCAGAACGGTAATGCGCCACGCGACCGTAGTCGGGCATGAAGTTGTTCGTCGGATCTTCCGTCGTCACCCGGCACTGCAGCGCGAACCCGTGTGTTTGCAATTCTTCCTGAGAGTTGATGCGGATTCCCGGGTCATTCAGCTTCGCCCCTTGGGCCAGCAGGATTTGTGATTTCACAATGTCCACGCCAGTGACTTCTTCAGTCACTGTATGCTCAACCTGGATACGCGGATTGACTTCGATGAAGTAAAACTGATTCGTATCGGCGTCCAGCAGAAACTCAACGGTTCCCGCCAGTTCGTAGTTCACACTCCGACCAATTTTCAAAGCGGCTTCACACAAGGCTTCGCGCACAGCAGGATCAAGGTTTGGGGCCGGTGCAATTTCCACCACCTTCTGGTGACGTCGCTGAACCGAACAGTCGCGTTCGTAAAGATGCACGAGTCCGCCATGCTTGTCGCCGAGAAGCTGGACTTCAATATGTCGGGCGCGCGAGATGAATTTCTCGACGAATACATCCGTGCTGCCAAAAGCCGACAGCGATTCACTGCGTGCCAGCTCGTAAGCCTGGTCGAAATCTTCTTCTTTCTGAACCACCCGCATCCCGCGGCCACCGCCGCCGTGTGCTGCTTTCAGAATAATCGGGAAACCAATGTCGATCGCCGTCTGCCGCCCCGAGGCAACATCGGTAATCGCTTCGCCACTTCCCCCCAGCACGGGAACACCGACTTTGTCCGCAATTTTTCGAGCCGAGATTTTGTCTCCCAGCGCTTTCAATGTTTCCACGCGGGGACCAACAAAGATAATCCCGGCGTCTTCACACGCCTGTGCGAACTCGGCATTTTCTGAGAGAAACCCGTAACCCGGGTGAATCGCATCAATCTTTTTCTGCTTGGCCAACGTGATGATCGCATCAATATCGAGATACGATTTCACCGGATGCCCGGGTTTGCCAATCTGATACGCTTCATCGGCTTTCGTGCGGTGCAGGGCATAGCGGTCTTCATGGGTATAGATCCCGACCGTGCGGATTCCCAATTCGTGCGTACTTCGAAAAATACGAATGGCAATTTCACTACGATTGGCAACGAGCAGCTTTTTGATTTTACCCTCAGACATAAATCTTCCTAACTCTTTGTATACATTAAGTTTGATGGCTTGATTGATGTTCAATTCTGACTGGCATTCCGAATGGGCCAACGGTCACTAGAGTACATGCCCGAGCCCGGAAACACAATCCTACGACACCCTTTACAGCGATTCTCACTCCGGTCCGAAATACATCCATCCCATTCCGAATAATCTCACTAAACCCGCCTGAGAAATAGCCTTGGAATGATTCATCTTGACCTGATTTCCCTCTCCGATTAGTGTTCACGCCGTTCTGATCCATACGACTCCCACCCAGGCGGCGGTCCGAGTCGGGAGCAGCAAAAGTATCATAGGCATCTGGCTTAAAAAACGGTGAATCAAATGGCAGAAAAAAAGTGCGATCTTTGTGCGGGAACCGAGTTTGAACAAATTGGCAACCGGGATCGGCACGGGAACCCCCTGGAATCCGTGATCTGCAAAACTTGCGGCCTCGTCGCCCACGGTCAAATCCCGACCGACGAAGAACTCGCCCGTTATTATGCCACCGAATACCGCCAGAGCTATCACGGCGAAATGACCCCGTCTGACCGCCGTGTGATGCGGGCCTGGAAAAATGGCGAACGCATTTTCAGTCAACTTCAGTCCCACATTGAGCCCAACGCCAAAGTCTTCGAAGTCGGAGCCGGCATCGGCTGCACCGTCAAAGTCTTCGAATTGAACGGCCACGCTGCCAGCGGCATCGAACCGGGCGAAGGCTTTCAAACCTACTCGCAACAGAAGCTGCTGACCAACGTCGTGCGTGGCGATCTGTTTGAACAACCCCGCGACCACAGCCGCGAACTCGTGCTGCTGATCCATGTGATTGAGCACTTCAACTCGCCGCGTCGCGCTCTGGAATACATTCGCAGCATGCTGGCCGACGACGGACAGTTCTACGTCGAATGCCCGAACATCGCGGCTCCCTTCGCCCGTCGCAGCAAAATGTTCCATTACGCTCATATTCATAATTTCACACCCTCCAGTCTCAAAATGCTGGCCGAGAGTTGCGGCTTTAAACTCGAACAACAGTTCGGCTGTAGTGAAGATCCGAATCTCCAGATGCTCTTTTCCTGTAGGGAAACTTCAGCCCCCAACATCGATGCCTCCAACTACGAGAACACGATGCAGGTGATCAACGGAGCGACGCCGCTGCGTTATCATTTGCGCCCGTATTACTTCTCGTCGCGTTTGGCCAAAGTGACCAGCTACTTGAAAGAGCACCTGACCGCGAAGCAGTTCGTCGCGAACGTGGTTCAGGAATGTCAGCAGTTCGCCGCCGATCAGCAGGACAAACAACCGGCTGAACAGCGCGCTGCAGCCTGATCGGCTTTGTCGCACCAACGAGCCTGAGACCGGCGATTTGTTTTGTGAGTCGTTCGCGAATGGTCCCTGTTTTGTAGTGGCAAAACGCCTCTTGACAGGAACGCGCCGATTCGAAAGATGCGGAGATAACGTCGCGCGCGCGAGCAAACAGGATTTGCACCGGTAAACACGTCGCAGCCTGTCGAAATTCGCACTATCAAAGTCCCTGTGTAGAGCCACATTTCTCCAAAACTGCTGCGACTGCTTCGCGATGTTCCCTATCGCATCGTTCCACTTCGCGAGTCTTCGCAGCGCTTCATAGAGAATCACTGTGTGATCATGGTCTATCACAAGCGATCTTTTTTTCGCATCCCCATTGACCCGCGCGCGCCCTTTCCCAAGATGCATCGAGTACGCAACCCGTTTCCAGAAGCAAACGAAACAGAAAGGCAAAAGATTGATGTACGAATTCATGTCAAAACCCCGATTTCAAATCCCCAGTCTGAGAGAGCTCAAACAAGCCCGGCTACTCAAGCTATTGCGTCAAAATAAACCACTCAGCAGCACCGAATGGAAACTCGCCCTGGCCGCCGAATACCGCCGCCGCAAGAGAAAACGCAACAGAGCCCAAAACCGGCACCAGTTCCAGCAAGCCTTAAACAAAGACAAACCCGATCTCCGCGCCGAAGCCTACGTCTTCTACCGCAGCATCCTCAGAGATCCAAACGCAACAGTGCACGAACAAATAACCGCCCGCGAACGCATCGACAAACTACTGGGCCTGGACCTGGGTTAAGATACGAATCGGCACGGCTGGGGCAAGGTGAGGATGGGGGAATGTCAGAGAGATGGAAGTAATGGATAAGGCATAAGAGAGAACTCATGCATGAGAATTAAAAAAATGATTATTTATCATTCAGGAAGTTTGATTCCAGAGAGCTTTTGATATAAATCTACTGCAAAGCTATCAGTCATTCCAGAAATATAGTCAGTGATCTTAAGTAAACGCTGATAGGGAGAGAATTTACTCAAGGCTTTTTCTACTGTTGCGTGAGTCTCTCTGTCGTACCCTAAATAGGAATCAGAAATAAATTCAAGGAGCTTCTGATGTTCTTTCTTTTCTGGTTGAAGAATGGCAGGCACAAAAATATCTAAAAGACCACCAATTACTTGTAGTCCTGCAATTTCAACAGTCAGCACTCGAGGGTTTTTATAAGCTGTTTGCTTGACTCTATCCTGGATGTCACTGTATAGACTTCGAACGCAAGAAACATTGATCAAACTGTTAGAAAATGAACCTTCTAAGATCTCTTTCATATTATATGTAAAGACTCTATGACATTCGTTGATTAATGCTTGCATTGCATATGTTCGAAGCCAATGTAATCTGTCTTTATTCTGGTAACCTTTATCCCTATAATTTTCAATTTTTTGGGCCAATGGTTCTAATAAAGTACATGCAGCTTTGACGTCAATAATATTCTGGTCAACAGAGTCTTCGAGATCAACAATGGCATAACAAATATCATCTGCAGCTTCTACAAGAAACGATAATGGATGTCTTCGGAAAGCATTTTGTTTATATTCAATCATTCCCAACTTGCGTAGCGCCTTACTTATCTGGTCTGCATCATCAAGGAAGAAACCAAATTTCTTCTGTTCAACACGGCTTTCATCTGGTGGCTGGTTTTCGATCAGTGACCCACAGGGGTATTTCATCATTGAACCAATTGTGGCAAGTGTGAGCTGCAAACCACCTAGACGGCGATTAGTCTGGATTCGAGTAATTACCCTTAGCCCTTGTGCATTTCCTTCAAATTTTAAAAAGTCGCGTTTTTCCTGTGGGTTAGTAATTGAATTAATTCTATCGAGGTTTTTTTCTGCCCATAACTGTATTGCCGATTCACCAGAATGGCCAAATGGTGGGTTACCGATATCATGGACCAGACATGCTGACGCAACGATTGTACCAATGTTTATTTGAGAGTCAGGAAGTAAATCTTCATTTAGTAAATAAGCATTGGCTTTCCTGCCTAGCGAACGTCCGACACAGGAAACTTCAAGGCTGTGAGTTAAGCGAGTTCGAGTGAAGTCATTTCTAGAAAGTGGGAATACTTGTGTTTTGTCCTGCAAACGACGAAATGCACTTGAGAACATGATGCGATCGTGGTCTCTGTCGAATTCCTCCCGTTGGTCATCTTCGATTCCAGGTGGCTCGGTTCGTCCAAATCTTTCTACACTGAGTAAGTTGTCCCAAGTCATGACCATTATTTAATTCCCATCTTTAGCAGCTAATGATTTAGGGAGCAGTTTGACTACACTAACCCTAAATTAGATGTAAGGTGTGCCACTGTCGGCTTGCCCGACAGTGTTTGAGTGACCACTTCCATTCACTAAAAAACAACAAGTAAATTAACCATTTCCCACCTCATCCCCAGTAGGCAACTCACTTGTTTCCGGCTTCCCGTTCCCCTCATACTCACCGATCACCGCTTTCACCCGATCTGCGAATTTGAAGATGCCGTCGACGTTATCGATTTCCACTTTGTCTTCGTTTTTGTTTGAGAACAGCCCCAGGTATTTCTGGGATGTATTAAACCGCAGGCGGCAGATTGGTTTGCGGTTGTTGTCGTCGAGCAGGATGCCACAATAGCTTTTTGTGTCGCGCATTTTTACACGTGACACGTCGACTACTTCCCGCAAAATTGCTTTGACGACGTTGAAGCCGTCCAGTTCGTCCTGGGTGGTTTCGATGCCGTCGCGGGGGGATGTGTCCTCGTCGGCTTCTTCTGTATCGGCAACGCCTTCCGACGATGATCCCGATTGATTTGCCGAGAGGGCCGTCTTCAGTCGTTCGTTGATGCGTTCGTTAATAAACTGCGTGCGGGCATCTTTGACAATCTTTGTGAATTGTTCCACCACTGGTTGTGTCAGACGACCATCATAGACTTGAGAAGCAAAGAACCGTACAAACTCTTCCGAAGGGGATTTGAGTTCTTCATCCAGAATTTTCTTGATCGCCCCGGCATACTTCAACGTGCTGGCGGTGGTGAGAATGTCTTCCAGAGAAAACGCCGACTTGGTGAATTTCTTGAGTTCATTGATCTGATGATCTTCAAAGTGCAGCATGTTGAAAACGAAGAAGGGCTTCGAATCCATTTTGTTCGGCTCGTCGATGTCCGAATAGAATTGGTATTCAATACCGTTCGTCAGGATCGCAAATCGGGCCGAGGTGACCGAGAAATAACGATAGAGTTGTGAGGCATGCACCTTATCCAGATCCGCGCCCGACCATTTGCACTCGACGAGGATGATGATCTTATCATCCTTCTTGATGGCGTAGTCGACCTTCTCCCCTTTTTTGGTGCCGTGATCCGATGTGAATTCAGGGATCACTTCCAGCGGGTTAAACACGTCGTATCCCAGCGCACTGATAAACGGCATGATGAAGGCGTTCTTGGTGGCCTCTTCGGTCTGGGTATACTCCATCTGTTTGGGGATGCGTGATGCAATGTCTTTCGTCCGGTCAATCAGGTCCATCGTTCCTCCTGTGGTCGCGTCAGGGGTGTCGTTACGTGCCAGCCTGCTTTTTATTTCACAAACCGCACAAAGGCGCGGCGAGGGTTTCAGGAAGAACGAGTTGTCGTCCGGATCGAAATGAATTGTTTTTCGATGCGAAGTTGTTTGAGAACTCAGATCTAAGTGAACAATTTATTATGAAGTGTTGTGTTCTAATGTCAACAAAGAAAGAAATGTGAGTGTGAAACCCCAGGAAAGTACAGCGAATGTGGCACTGTTGGCTTGCCAACAGTGAATGGGAAAACGCTTTGATAGCAGGAAAAGTAGGGGTCGACCCATGTGTCGACCCGCTATGTTGACGTGATTTGTGTGAGGATATGCGAATGGTTTTGCTGGTTCCTTTGCATGCGTGATACAAAATCGAACCTCGCGAGGCGGGTTGGCACATAGACCAACCCCTACGCTGGAGTGGGTGATGTTGTTACGGGGTCAATCGCGTTCTCTGACAATTTCCTGTTGCCGCGTGAGAGCGTTTTCGTGTGCGTTCGTGTTTTTCGTGGTAGTAATAAACGAATCTATCACGGCAGCGCGTGGCTCTGTCGGACAAGCCGCGCAGTCGCACACGGGAGGACGTCCCTGCTTGATTAGAACGCAACACCGTCACTGCATTACGCGATGGGGAGTGGCATCAGGACGTTGGGTTCGGGTTTCTCTTCCGGGGTTTCTTCGGCCAATACGGTTTCGCAGAAGAACTTCAACAGTTGCTTGAAGTCTTCGTTGTCCACGCTTTCGGCTAGTTCTTCGGCACGTGCCCGTGATTTATCGACGAGTGCTTCCGCTTTCGTGAAGACGTCGCAGTCCTGATAGATTTTACGCAGGCGACCGATTCGCATGCCGTCGGAAGGATGGCCTTGAAGAATGTCTTTGAGGTCGGCTTTCTGCTGGTCGTCTGCCGTCTGGAGTGCCAGGGCCAATAATAATGTCGGCCGCATGGCGAGGGCATCCTGACCAGAAATCAGTTTGTTGTTGTCATCGCCGCGCCAGTCTTTGAGATCGTTCAGAATCTGAAAGCCAACGCCGATATGACGCGAGAAGGATGAGATCAATTCTTCATACTCGCCGACCGAACCGGTCATGCGAATGCCGGCGTACAAGGCGGCTTCGAAGGCGGGCGATGTCTTCAACGCGTAAATCTGCAGCGCGTCAATCGGAGCGAGTTCAAACGTTTCGCTTTCCTGCCACGCCATTTCGGCGCCCTGACCTTCACACAGCTTCAGATGGGCGGCGGCCATGCGTTCGACCAGGTCGGCGGCGGCTTCCGCACCGATGTCGGCACGGGCTTCGTTCAGCAGGCGATAGCCGATGCCGATCAGATAGTCACCGAGGTTAATGGCCATGCCGGTGCCATGCTGGCGGTGCAGGGTTTCGCGACCGTAGCGATATTGATCGTCGTCTTCGATGTCATCGTGAATCAATGACGCTTTGTGGAAGACTTCGATGGCCATCGCAGCTTTCTGTACGCCCAGCGGGTAGGTCTGACCGTCTTCTGATTCGGTTGACGATTGCTGTGCTTTCATCAACGCATCGTAGGCGGCCAGCGTGATGAAGGGACGGAAACGTTTTCCGCCATGCTTCAGCCAGTCGTAAGCAATAGCCTCGGTTTTGCCGAGAGGTGTTTGGGCGGCGGCTTCTGTTTTGGTTCTTAAGGGGGGCAGGATCTCGTCGAAGTTGTTTTCGAACAGGGAATTGGCGGCACGCATGGTGGGCAGATAACTGCGGGTCAGCGGCTCTTCCAGCGGACGGTACTCTTCGAGTACTTCCCAGATCCAGGGCTCATCCATTTTTGTATTTTTACAGTCACCGGAATGCAGGGGCACCGCGTAGGAGGGCACGCCGGCAATCAGGACTTTATCAATCGATTTTTCCAGGACGTTCAGGCAGGCCACTCCCAGAATTCCATCGACGTAACCGCCGACGATAATTTTGAGCACGACCGGCGAACCTTCGGCCACGAGAACTTTGTAGCCCAGCTTTTCGGCTCTGACTTTATAGTCGGCAATCGAGCAGGCGCCACACTTTTCACAGTCCAGACCGAACTCGTCGTATTCTGCGGGACAACCCTCGGCATGTTTCAGGCAGTGCGGCAGGAGTAACAAACGTCGTTCAAAGGGGATCGCCAGGAACTGTCGCTTCCAGAAAAAGTTGCCGATCAGCACCATCATGAAGCCCAGGAATTTTTCCGGCTGATTCATCTGGTCGAGCAGTTCGCGTGACCATTTTTCCAATGTGGTTTTATTAAATGGATTTGAACAGTCCAGGAACTCCACAAACTTTTCCGCTTCGGCTTTCATCTCTTCGCGCAGCGCAAGCGTTTCCGGAACCGCTTTGAGGTGACTGGTGCTCTGACGTTTTCTTTTGACCGGTTTCTTTTCTGCCGAAGAGTCTGCTGCCGGCTTTGTTGAGCCTGTGGCAGTTTGATCTTCAGAGCTTTCCTGATCGAAAGGCGCAATGGACACGGATGACTCCTCTTATAGTAAAAAACTCATTCGAGCGATGATTCAATGAATGCAAGTTTGGTTTGGGAACGCTGGGGGGCTCTATTATTCCTGAGCGTTCATTATACGGTAATCCTCTTCCTCAAGCGACAATCTTAAATTGTCATCCGCACATTTTTTCAAATCCGTTTCCGCCCGATACAGGGCCGAAACAGTAAAGATAATTGGATAAAGTTGTTCGAAATACCACAGTTTGGCAAAGTAGAAGCCGATCGGCGTGGATTCGGTAAACGTGCCGTTTTCCACCCGTTCCAGCAGCCAGTTCAGCCCCTGAACAATCGTAGAACTGTCCCGTTCAACGCCGATCAATAGCAAGGTATCAACGGCCAGAGCCGTTTCTTCGACACTGGACGGCGCTCCCGCGTCGCCTCCCCAGCCGCCATCGGTATTCTGTACCGATTTCAGAAAATCAATTGCCTGTAACGCTTGTGAGGAATTCCGCCGGTCGACCATCGTATACGCGGCTAACACGCGAGCCGTGCCATACACGGGATTTTCGTCGTCATGAATGTGCTGATTACCAAACCAGAGCGGCAGCCACGAACCATCGGCCCGCTGTACGGAAGCGAGATAACGGAATGAATGGGTGATGGCGCGCGCGGCTCGTGTTCGTAGTGCGTCTTCTTCCGGGATTGAGTCCGTTTCGAGCCAGGACTGGATGGCACGAATTGCATGCGCCGAAATGTCGGCGGCACTTTGGTCGAAGGGGAGCGTGCCCCAGCCGCGACAGAACGTGGGCCAGCCGCCGTTGCTGTTTTGCAGATCGAGTAACCACTTCACGCCATTGCGCAGGGCAGTTCGTACTTCGGTTGAGAGTTCAGTGCCGGATTCTTCCGAGCGTAGATTTAACAACGCCAGGATCGCGCCGGGTGTATCATCGGCGTCGGGAACGCCGCCGGGCAGATCGGTCCAGGCCCAGCCTCCCGGTTCTGCCGACGTGTAGGGGTGCAACTCTTTGTATTGTTGATTGAGTAACCAGTCGCGGATCGGCGTTTTATCAAATTCGGACAGGGTTCCCTCGATGGCGTTGACGGAGAGTGTCGTCGTCCATGTCGCTAAGTTCGTATCGATGGGCCAACTGCCGTCGGGACGGGCCGAGTCGAGTAGAAACTGCAGCCCCTTTTTCACAACCGGATGATCGACGAGCCCCATGCCGGCGAGGCTCATGGTGACGAAACTGGTCAGCGGTGCCGCTTCGAGGAATCCGCCGTTCGTGGGCTGGATCGAAATCAGTTTCTTGAGACTCTTCTGAATCGACAGATTGCGAATGACGCGTGCGATTGGATTTTTCGGTTTGCAGAAATGGTGCCGTACCTGACCGATGGCGATCAACGCGGGCAGTGCATAACTGACGACCGGCAGCCGCACCGTTTTATAAAACCGGGCGGGCAGGCAGGAGAGTTCGAAGGGCAGGGCGGGAATCGTGTTCCAGTCGACGAGTCCGGCCAGGGCACAATGCGTGAGGATCGGCACGGAGAACGTTTTATCTTTTCCATAACGGGCGATGACTGCTTTGACGCCACCAATGCGGTCAATATACTGCCGGGCATTCACAATGACGGAAGCATAATTGATCGAGTTTTCCGTGGCATGAAACACGGCGTGGCAGAGCATGCTGGTGGAAATGTTGCTGAAGCTTTTGACTGTATCACCCCAGCCGCCATCTTCGTTCTGATGCGTGGCGAGCCATTTGATTCCCTGTTTGATATAGGAATCGAGTGAATGATCGTTATCCGGTCGATGACGGCGAATCATCTCCAGCGCCATCACCGCGGTTGCAGTGGAGAGAGCCGAGGTGGAAAGTTCTCCTTCCCAGTAACCGGCGGCTGTCCGTGCGGAAAGTAATTCCTCACGTGCCCGCTGGTAACCTTCTCGAACTCTCTGGCAGGAGACTGTTTCACTCATTCGGAAATCTTATTTGTAAACGTGGCAGGTCAATAATTCGAATGTCTTATAAATCCATGGCATCCAGGCTGTCGATCAGATCGTCCAGCTCATCACTCGTCGATTGCGATACTTTTGAACGATTGGGAACTCCCACGCCGACACCTAAGGCATCCCGTCCATCGGCGACGAGCTCGGCGTCTCGTTCCCGTGCCGCCATTTCCAGTGCATCGGGGGCACCGAACAGTTTGGAGAGATCAATTTTCAAGCCGGCCACTTCACCATCGGCGCCGGCAATGCCCGGCGTTTTATGACCGGGAAAGATAATCGCATTTTCAGGACAGACCCGACTGCAGGCGGGACATCCTTTTTTGCAGCTGTCCTGTTCTTCAACCAGAATCTGTCCTCCCTGATCGACGCCGTACACGCCGAACAGACAGAAGTCGATGCACTCCATGCAATTGGTACACAGGCCGTAGTCAATGACCGGATACCAGCGGCGTTTGGTTGGTTCCATCTGGCTGGCGTCATTGGCTGCGCTGTTGTTTTTCTGTGCGTTGATAATATCCAGCGGCTTCAAATACTTTTCAATTTGTGCCGGCTTCGGGCTTTCCTGAATCATATTGCCCAGTTGGACTGTTTGCACCTGCGTATCTTTGGCGATACGTTTGATTTCGGTCAGGTAATCATCGGGATTGGAGCTGACGCGCAAATCGATCGAATATATTTTTCGATTCGGAATGGTCTTATTTCGTTCGGGGTTGTCATAGGGAACCGAGTTGCTTTCCTCAGCTTCCTGTTCCTCTTCGTCGATTTCTTCTTTGAGTTCAACCAGTCCTTCCTGACCGCGAATGTTCTGCCGGTCGAGGACCCAGTGACTCGCGCGGGGGTACAGCCAGGACAGTACCACCAGGTCGCCGCGAATGGCCTGCAGGAACATGGTGCCGGTGTGGTCTGCCGAGAGATCATAAAGGTGAGGTACCAGCGAGACTTCCACATCCGGTTCCATCAGAAGTGCCGCTGCCAGTGATTCTTCCAGCTCACGCTTGGCAGGATTTTTACCCTGTGCCTGCGAGATCACCACTGTCAATTTTTTATCCGCCATGCCGAACACCTTTTTAACGCTAAACGAAACCAGAGAAGCGTTTTGTCGTTTCTTAGTTGAGTTGCCCTTTAATCATTCGCTGAGTCTGTTCCCAGCCATCCTCTAATACTTGCAGATACTCAGTTGGCGTCAACCACTGCGCCTCGTTCTCCATTTCAAATAACCAGCCTTTTTCGTAATTATCCGCCTGATTGATCGCAGAAGGATCGTTTAACAGTTCCTCATTGAATTCCAGAATCTGTCCCGCAGCCGGGGTATAGAGATCGGACAATGCTTTGGAGCTCTCAATTTCGCCGATCTTCTGTTTTTCCTGAACATGGGTAAATGGATCAACAAACCAATCCAGAAAATAGACATCCTGTAATAAACGTACGGAGTAGGCAGTAAAACCCACGCGCCAACGGTCAGCCACCGGCATCAACCACAGGTGTGATTTACTATAAACACGGTCTTGAGGAATTCGGGCCTCAAAATTCCCCATCATAAAGACAAGATCGTCAGGCATGGTCATTTTGTTGTGGGCTTCGCTTTCACTAAACCCAAGGTGAAAAGGGAGTTAATCCCGATTTTCAGGTAAGGCAGGAATTTTCGCAATATACACTACTTAAATAGTAGAAACAGTTTTTTCACGGGATGCAAGCAGGATTCCGCGATGATTGCCATGAAGACGGAATTTTCTCAACAGTACACCAGAAACACGTCAAATTAAGATAATTATATGCTTTTTCTCTCAGTCTCAGAGCGACACTAAGTCAATTGATTTCAGCAGTTTTGAATAGAGAATGGTACACTTGAATAGGGTTGCCCTTTGCTCTCGACTCACCTGCCTGTTTTATTTTTCATAGTGGGGTGTCGGCTCATTATAGATCATAGGCCTGTTGACTAAAGAAACCAGCACGAAACTCAACATCATCAACAGATACCAGGCAACGAGTTTGGAAGGCTTTACCATTTGCCAGTGATCTGTCTGATCGGGATAGATCCAGACGTTGGCATACGTGGCCAGGTTTTCTGCAAACCAGATAAACAACGCGACCAGCAACCAGCCCACAACCAGTGGCATCTTGCGATGCACGCGATTCATTTTGAAATAGATCTGGACTTTGCCAAACATCAACAGGCTGGCGAAAATCAACAGCCAGCGAATGTCCGTCACAAAATGATGTGAAAAAAAGTTGACGTAGATCAGCGTCACGAGCACGACGGTGCTCCACATCGGCGGATAGCTGGAGTAACGGAAGTCGAAAATCCGCCAGACTCGAGCGATGTAACTGCCCACCGCGCTATACATGAACCCGGCAAAGAGAGGCACGTTTCCTATGCCGATCACAAACGGTTCCGGATACTGCCATGAGCGAATGCCGTCGGACGTCTTAAACAGTTCCATCACCGTTGCCACAAAGTGGAAGATGAGAATGACCACTGCTTCCCGCGGCGATTCGAGACGAAAGCACAACAGGAAGATCTGAAACGCGACCGCCGCCAGGAACAGAAAATCGTATCGATATAAAAAGTCAAACGGATACCAGAACCGTGTGAGGATCATCATCGCCAGCAGAAAGCCGCCGAAGATGCAGGCCGACGCCTGCTTGATTCCAAACAACCAGAATTCGTGGAGAAAGGTTTTCAGAAGAACGGCCTCGAAATGCAAGAGTCAAAGCAAGCAGAGATTTTCAAGACGAATTGTAGTGCAATCCGCTTTGTCGATCTACGAAAAAAGGGAGCAGACACGTTGTCTGCTCCCTGCTCGGAACTTGAGATGGCTCCAAGCCATCTCTCGCACACTTCCGTTACTCAACGATGACGGCAGCCACCTGTGGTGCAAACTCCACATCGACCGGATTCGAAACGGCTCCGTCGCCGCGTACGACAACCAGATTCGCTTCCGCAACGTCCAGCAGAGGCAGTTCGGGCATCTTGACCTGCACGCCCAGGTCGTACCAGCCGTAAATTTCCGCTTCAAAGTTCATTCCATTGAGAGAGACCAGAACTTTTCCTGGCTCTGGTCCCAGACCTTCACCGGCCAGATTGACCAGTGTACCACTGACAACAACGTCCGTATCCGTTGAGAACAAAGCGGGGTCAACAGGCAACACGTCGACGCGTGCCATGACGGCTCCGTTGTTTTCTTCGAACGCTTCCGGAATTTCACGATGGGAATCGATCAAGACGTGCAGCTGTTCGAAAGGGAGTTGATTGCCTTCTTCGTCGATTGACATCTGACTGGCGGCGAACGGCAGACGGATATCGACAGACTGGATCTGTCCTGCAGCGATGTTATCAACGCGTGATCCTGCTTCCGGCACACCAGCTTCTAATTCGCGTGAGTTGGAAGCGAGTAGCATGACGTTGAATGGTGCGTTGATATCGACGTCACTGTTGTTGCGGAACCAGACGCGGAAGCGAGGTCCCAGTTCCTGTTCGGGATGACCCGAGTCAACAAAGCGAACAGCCAGCATCTGCAGGTCGAGTCCTGCATCGATCACGATTGGTTCCACGTCAATCCAGGTACCGCAGGTGACGATGGGCAGTGGTTGCCAGATTGGACATTCATACCAGCCCCAGGGAGCACAGGGATCACAGATAATCGGACGGCAGATGATCGGACGAGGGTCACAGATCGGGTGACACCAGTCCCACCAACACCAGTCAACCCAGGCACTCCAGTGAGGGCTCCAGCAGTAGCTGGGGTAGAACCCGGGACCAGCGTACCAGGCACCAAAGTGTGTTGTGGTGAAGGAATTGGCCATCTTGCCGAACAGGCTTCGGTTCCGCCAACCGCCGTGCTTCAACAGATTCTTGTGCAAGTGCAACTGACGAGCGACGTCCCCTTTTTTGTGCAGCTCGAACTGCTTCTTCATGTTCCAGTGTTTGGCTTTTTTACTATGAATCAGAGTATTTAATTTTCCGACTTTCAGTTGTTTTTCCAGACTGGGACGGATGGGCTTGATGTTTTTATCTTTGAACAGATCTTTCTTCAAAGGCACACCATTCTTACCCAGCCACTTGTGTCCGGGGCCTTTACGCTTTCCATTCCCTTTGGATAAATCCTTGAGCTTTGAGGGATCAAACACACCGGGATAGCGGGTCTTACCTGGTTTCTTCACAGAATCGCCGCGTGAAATATCTTTGATGGGCGGAATCCGATTTCCTTTACCTGGTTTGGGGTCAAACTTTCCTTTGCCCGGCTTGAAGACATTGTTGTTTCCATGTCCTGGCTTGGGGACGAAGTTTCCTTTACCCGGTTTGAATACATTGTTGTTCCCTTTTCCCGGTTTCGGCCGTGTCGTATTTTTTCCCGGTTTAGGAACGAAGGTTCCCTTGCCTGGTTTGAAAACATTATTGCTTCCCGGTTTTGAAGGGCGTGTCTGCTTTCCTGGCTTCGGAACAAATTTGCCCGTATTCGGTTTTCGATCAGGAATTTTTACATTGGGAATTTTTCGATCAGGTACCTTGCGATTGGGAACGCGCGGCTTCCGATCTTTGGTATCGAATTTGAGCCCACTCGTTTTCCCGAAGTGTGGAAGCCTGGTACCTGGTCGCGTGGTTTTGGGAGCGACCTTAAAAGACGGTTTTGATTTCGATTTGCTCGAACCACGATTGATGACTTTGGGTGTTGACTTATCGGAAATGTTTTTGAATACATTTCGTGAAGGACGCGATTTGCTCAGTGAAGACGACTTGGGTCGACTACTCTGAGATCGGCTGCTGCTTGATCGGCTCAAACTTTTGGAGTGGCTGGCCCGGCTCGAAGAACGCTTGGAACTGCTGCGATCATTGCTGCTCGATGATTTTCTGGATGACTTGTCGGCCGCCATTGCTGGGGCACCGCAAATTCCCCCGATCAATGCCAGTGACAGTAGGACACGAAACGGCCGCTTGAGCAAACGGACTTTATTCTGGATCATCATGACTCTCCCCTTTTGGCTAAATCGTAACTGCCCGCGTTGTGATGTGAACGATTTAAGAGAAGAGCGTAAAATATGCCAATTATGCCGGTTTGGTGTCTGGCGGTTAAACGGCTGGTTCTAAATCCTATTTAAATAAGCACTTACAAAATATGAAAACAAAACGCCGAGGCGACACTCGGTATTGTAAAATCAACCAGAGGCAGCGTTGCGCCATCAGATTGACACGCAGGGGAAATCATTTTTGCGTCAGTCGGCCATCGCTTCAGGATTTTTTTGCCGATGCGAGCGACACATCGTTCTGCTGCTTTCGCCAGTCGTTTAGTTTGCGATGCAGCGAATCACGAATCTGCTGATGCTGGGGATCCTGAGACAGATCATGTTGCTCAAGCGGGTCCTGTTTCAGATCAAACAGCTGGACCCGATTCAGGTGCGGATAGACGATCAGCTTCCAGCGATCGGTCCGAATCATGCGCTGGAAATTACGGAAGTAACAATAGACTTCGTCATAGATCGCTTCTTTATCACCAGTCAGCACGGGCTTGAGACTCTTCGCTTCCACGGTTTTCGGAATCGGAACACCGGCGAGATCACAGGATGTAGGATATAAATCGCGCAGGTAACATTGAGCCGATGATCGCTTGTCCGCGGGAATGCCAGGCCCGACCATAATCAACGGTACGCCGACCGTGTGCTCATACATATTCTGTTTTCCCCGCAAACCGTGACTGCCCATCGCCAGACCGTGATCGCTGGAGTAAATCAGAATCGTGTTGTCCCACTGCCCCGATTTTTTCAGGGCGTCCACAATTCGACCCACCTGGGCATCCAGATGCGAAACGATCGAGTAGTACAGGGATAAATCGTTCTGCACGATCTGTTTCGTCCGCGGCCAGGGAAGGAGTTTTTCATCGCGACCATACTTGTTCCCATGCTCAAAGGGATGCTCGGGCTGAAAGTTCACGGGGACCGGCATTTTCTTCGGATCGTAATATTGTTCGTAGCCAATCGGCATCAGCAGCGGATCGTGGGGTGCCGTGAAGCAAACATGCAGGAAGTATGGTTTTTCATGTTTGCGTTCGATGAATTCAATTGCGGCGTCCGCAAAATGCTCGCTGATATTGGAAGACAGGCCGACTCCTTTCTGGGGAAACATGTTTTGATCGTCATCCTGAAAGATCCAACCCCGATATCCAGTCACGAGCAAACCGTTACCATCGTATGAGGGAACGGCCCAGCGACCGCCGCCGCCGGTAAAGAGCCCCAGCGTTTCGTCATAACCCCGCATCACGGGTTTCCCGTCGTTGTGCCATTTGCCCACGTACCATGAGTTATAGCTGGCGTTGTGCATCGCCTGAGACCAGGTCGTCAGTTCCTTCTTGATCGGTTTGCCGAAATCCATCGATCCGTTATGAAAGCCGCTCACTCCGGTCATAATCTCAGCCCGGCTCGGTGTACAGATCGGATTCGCACAGACGGCCCGCGTGAAACTGGTTCCCTGTTTGACCAGTTGATCCAAATTCGGCGTTTTGATGATCTTGTTACCCAGTGCTCCGATTGTATCGGGTCGTTGGTCGTCACTGAGCAGAAAGACAATATTAGGATGCGTCGCTTTTTTGACGTCCTCAGCGGCTGCTTCGCTCTGAAAGTGAGACATCAAACATAAAACTGCCAGAAACGCCTGAAACACGGTTCGCATCGGATCCCCCTGTGGAACAAAGAATCGGCGTCTGAAGGCCGAATTCGTCTTTCACTAAATCATTATTGCTGATAACTTTTGCATCTCAAAAGTATCACCAGAGCTCTATTCGTTAGTTTTCTTTATCTATTCTGGACCAAGTCGCCATGCAGGGCAAGCGTTATATCAGCTGGATGTTGGGAATTGTGATTCTCGCCGGGACCGGCTGGTCATACTGGATCAAAAAACAAAACGAAAAACCAGTGGAAGTGGAGAGTAAAGCGGCTCCTGAAACGACGACAGCCGCCAAACCGCTACAGACGCCGATCGAAGTTCAGAATGCTTCGTTGCGTGATGAAAAAGTAGAAGTTCTGGAACTTAATCTGGCCGTCAATCAGCGATTTCCGATGATCAAAACGGTAGAACAGAGTCTGTCCCAAGCCTCCGCAGCGGGAATTGTGAACAGCACGTCGAAGCTGGAATTGATTCTCGCGCTGACGGTGGAAGAGCTTCGCGCTGATGGCCGCAAGCGATTCAATGTGCGTTATACGGGCGTGAAATATTCTCACAATATCGCCGGAGAGCGGGTGGAATATGACTCCAACCGTGCAAACGGACCGGCGCCCCCTGAAGTACAGGCGTATCAGCAACTGGTCAATAATGGATTTTCCTTCTGGATCGGCGCGGATAATAAAATCGTCGAGCTGGTTGGCTTTGATGAATTTCTCAAACGATGTTTGCAGAACACGCCCGCTAGTCAGCGGGAAACCGTGCTGGCTAAAATCTCCGAATCGTCGGGCGATGATGGCGTGGCCAATTTCATTGACGACAGCATCGGCCTGCTGCCTTACAACATTGACGAGAATCACAAAGGGGGCGCGATTCGTGTGGGGGAAACCTGGACGAAAACCCGCCGCCTGACGCAGCCGATTCCGATGACGCTGAAAACCGAATACACGCTCCGTGAATTGAATGACAACATCGCGACGATCAACATTGTCGGCGACATCGCGGCTTCCAAAATCAGTAGCCCAATCAACCAGAACGGTAAGTCAGTGCAACTCTACATTCGCGGCGGCAAATCGTTCGGCACCTGCATGATCGACCGTAAGACCGGCTTGCCTCTGGAATCAAAAATCGAACGCTTTCTGGAAACGACGGTCAAACTGGCCAGCGGCAAACATTTCGAACAGCAAAAGCAGATCATCACCACGATCCGTGCGTTTCCACACCAGGAAGAACGCCCCCTCGGCCCCGCTGCCAAAATCACACCTCGCGGCACCCTCAAACGCGCAGCAAACTGAGTGAGAGCCAGAGTTACTCGCTATCGTGATCTATTCCGTGCTTTTACTACAACGAAAGCAGACGTAAAGCCATAATACGGAATCGGGTAGTCGAGAATGGAATTCAAGTCATCCGTAACCTGCATGGTGCCAGGCAATGGGAAGATTTGCTATAATTAATTTCGATCAAGAAAATACACGAACAAAAAAGGCGGTTCGTACCGCTCAGCGAGAACAGGTTTTATGAAATATTATCCAGCCACTCTGATCGTTCTGGCATTGCTGCTTAACACACATGTAAAAGTGACTGCCAAAGAACCGGCGTCCAAGCGCAAGCTGCATCCGGATGCGGTCAAGAATACCCATCCGCCTGGTGAAGTGGATAAGCCGGAACTGGTGCCGTTCATCGTGTCGGACCCTGAAAAAATGCAGGGCATTGTCGTTGATGAAACCGAGGCGAAGCTCATTGGCACGTGGCAGTATTCCACGCATACGCCCCCGTACGTTGGGCTCGGTTATCTGCACGATCAGAAAAAAGGGAAGGGCGAGAAAGCAGTCATCTTTACGCCAGAGCTTCCCAAAGCAGGCCGCTACGAAGTGCGGCTTTCGCACTGCTATAATATTCGACGTTCCACGAACACGCCGATCACCATTCATCATGCCGACGGCGAGAAAACGATCCGCATCAATCAGCAGGACATCCCCGAGCATCAGAGGCTGTTCCGTACCCTCGGCGTGTTTCATTTCAATAAGGGAAAATCAGGCTGGGTCAAGGTTTCCAATAAAGGCACCGATGGCAATTACGTGATTGCCGACGCCGTCCAGTTTTTGTATCGAGGCAATTAATTCGCTCTTGACCGTGAGCGGTTCGGCACCAGCCGCTGTTTTTCAGGTTGATGTTCCTCCTACCATGAAAAGCACGAAACCACACGAAAAGCAAAATCCAGGATTGCCGGGGTTGTGAACAAATTTAGCAGCAGAAATCAATGCAAAATTCGTAGGGGTTTGCCTATGTGCCAACCCACCCTGGTGGGGTTCGACGTGGAGTTCACTCTTGCAAGGGAACCTGTGAAACATTTCGCATGTGATCCACAACTTCTATCAGTCCTCCCGTGTGCCATCGCAGGGCTTGCCCGACGGTGCCTTAATTGAACGATGTGATGCTCCACCCTGTGTGAAATCGTCCTGAATAAATCGCTGAATCCGAAACATTCTGTTTGTCGTCAATGAAACCAAGATCAGAATACTCTTGTGAGTCATTAAGTACGATTTGCATTGTAAATATGACAAAATAAAATAATTCATCGATCAAAAGTCTGTGTCGTACTATAAAGTAAGGAGTTCAGATTTTTGATCCTCCAGCCCCTCTCTATTCTGATTGCGTTCTCTTCTTTACTAAAACTGATGTCACGGACGACTGATGTTCTCGCTACGTTTCTTCTTCATACTCTCTCTGATCGGATTTCCGTTTGGTATCCAGCAGAGTCTGCATGCGCAGTCTGAAACGCCGGGTCATGTTTTCCTTTCAGAACCATCGGAAACCGTTCTGGCAGGATTCCTGCCGACTGATCGCAGTATTCGTGTGGAAGATGGGCTTCCGCTGGAGAGCCCTGTCCCACCGGCAGAAGAACCTTTTGCATCTGATCCGGATGAACCATCTGTTTCAAAGAGATCTCCGGATTTGAAATCACTCATGAAGCCGCGGTTTGACAGCTCGGCCGAATGGGAACCAAAAGTGAACGGTGTTGGAATCAGTTCTTATGATTTGTCAATGAAGCTACCGGTCTACCCGATTTTCGGGCCACCACCTCCGTTCATCAATCTCGGTTATTCATTCACGCAAATCGATGCGCCCGCTGCGATGGATTTGCCTCAGAGTCTGAATGAGTTTTCGTTTGGGATGTCATGGATGCGCCGAATCAAAGAAAAATGGATGGCACGTTATACACTCAATGGTGCATTTGCGTCGGACATGAATAATACGAGCAGTACGGCATGGCAGATACGAGGTGGCATGTTTGCCATGTATCGACCTAATGAAACCTGGAATTTTGCTTTTGGGGCACTCGCCACCGGTCAGAGTGATGTTCCGGTTCTGCCGGTCCTGGGGGCGATTTGGCAGCCGCGGCCTTCGCTCAAGGTTAATTTGATGCTGCCCAGTCCAAGAATCTCTCTGCTTTTATCGGAGACAGAGCAGCGCCAGCATTGGGCCTATGTCGGCGGCGGCTTCTCAGGAGGTACATGGGCCTACCGGCGTGCCAACGGCGTGGGAGAACGACTTAACTATCGTGAGTGGCGATTCGTTTTGGGATGGGAATCCACTCCCCCGAAAAAGCCGGGAAGCTTTGGTTCCAGTGGCACGACGTTGAATGCAGAGATCGGTTACGTCTTCGGCCGAAAGTTTGAATTTGACAACAGCGTACCTGACATCAAGATTGATAACACACTCTTACTGCGCTCTGGAATCCGTTTCTAGGCAGATCAATCAATGCAAATTCTACTTGCTGTACTCGAATAAGATTCGGAGCACCGAATTTTGTGTGTTATTTTGCAGCAGGAATACAAATCTTCCGGTACTATTGGCAAGCCAATAGTACCACCCAACCGTTTTAAACTTTCGTGTGATTTCTTGTTTTTCGTGGTAGCAAAAAACAAGACCTCTGAAACTAATCCAACTGTGGTGCCAGGCTGCCGTAGGCCCAGGGATTATTCTTGAATACCGGAGCAGTCGGGCGTTCGGGCAGTTTATCGGGCGTCAACTGTTTCGAAAGTTCTACCGCGGCGTCAACCATCTGAGGGCCCGCGGTGATGATCAGATTGCTGTATCCCGTCAAACGGGTTTCATAGCCGCCACCGTTTTTGTCGAAGGCTTCTTTCGTCGGCACATAACCGACACAGCCGTTCGCCAGCGAGACCGGGAACGTCATTGGAAACGGACTTCCCTCTTTGATGTCCAGGCCCAGCTGACAGAAAAATTCCGCTGGGTCGGTCAGTAACACAACCGGGCCGAGTTGAACCGCTTGCACTTCCACATCGGCCACCGGTTCTTTTTGCAGACGGGCATCGAGTAAAACGGTTTCCTTGGCAAAAACCCAGTCCGTCGCATTCGACTTGGCGGGGCCCGCTTTCACAATCTCAATGGCCTCTTTGATATGTTCGGGCGTTGGTTTTCGGCGGGGAATCTGCAGCATTTTTGTTTTGCTGGCGATCGTTTCAAAGTTGCCGCGCGGCATCGAGAGCAGCACCTTCACTGCTTCCGCCCCCACGCGACCGCCGACAAAACGGGCTGATTCTTCACTCGGACGTCGTTGGAACTTCGACAGGTTATCAACCTGCGTCACATCGCCGGATGCACCGGCCAGAAAAACGAGAACCACATCTTTCCCAAACACGCCGCGAATGACCTGTTCGACATAATAGATATAGTTCGCCGAAATACCGCCGGGGTTCGTGGTCGCATGACAAACGAAATTCACGATACAGCCTTTGAGCTGTCCCTGTTCATCCCAGACGCCGATGACACCGACTTCCGGATCAACGGGACCGGCGGGTTTGACAATATCGGGATTTCCGGGCCGCGGATGGGTGAACGTCAAACCGTTTCGCATAAAGAATCGGCGGTTGAAAGCGACTTGTTCTTCGATGCCTATGCCCGCACCGCACTCTGATGCATTTCGTTTCTGATAAGCTTCGCAAATCGCATCGACACTCTGATCGACGACCGTTTCCAGGTACGCGGGATCAGCCGTCGATGATTTTTCATACGCCAGCTCCTGCACGAACTCGGAAGCATGATCGTATTCGCCGGGAAGGATCATGCCCATCGGACCTGACGAGTGCGAATGCGTGGCGTGCAGCAGAATCGAAGTCGCCGGGATCTTGCATTTGGCTTCCACCCGTTTGCGAATTTCATCAACGGTGACACGGCGGATGAACAGCGCATCCAAGCTGACGACGGCGACGACATTCTTGCCATTATCAAACACAGCCGCTCGCACTTTGCACGGATCGTGAAACTTACGATGAAACGACTTCCCGTAACCCCCGGGCTGTTCCATGCCGATTTCGGGAGTGATGTCCCGTTCCGCGAAGCCAACTTTGACCTGTGGCGACTCGGCAGCATGAATGTGAGTCGTTGTAAGAATCAGAACACAAAGTGTGAATGCTTTGAATAACAGGGAGAGCATGTTCATGGCGAAAAACTCGATTATGATCAGGTGGGAAACAGGAGGAACGTTTCCTGTATTGTAAGCAGAATCAAAAACCGGTCGCTACTGAAGAAAGTTAAGAAATTCGGGGTAGGGTGAAAATTCTCAGTTAGGGTAGGGTCTGACCCATGTGTCAGCTCGCCTGGCGATAGACTATGTGATTCATTCTTTCAGTGGGGCGTAGAAACGATTCGAACGTCAATAAAAAACGCGTCAATACACGGGGAGACACATGGGTCTCCCCCTACATTTTTTAGTTCGGTACGTTCATCTCAATTCATCGTTGGCCAAGCCAATGGTGCCACACGACACTCGATCGTTTTACCAGAACGAACTAGGTTGAAGTCAGTTCGTATGGTTTGCGGTATTCTTTAGAGAGCCATTTAGCGGCTTCGGTATCACCGACGATGGTTTCCTGTTTGGGATCCCACTGGATCTTCTTGCCGGTACGAACGGCGATGTTGCCGAGGTGACAGACCGTTGCGGAGCGATGTCCGATGCTGATGTCGGCGGCAGGTTTTTTGCGGGTCTTAATACAGTCCAGGAAATTGTTCACGTGCGCGATATTGGCATCGCGGTTCACAATCTTTGGCACGTCGACCGATTTCAACAGTTCGGGTGGGTTGGCGATGATGCCGCCGCGATAGACAAACAGGCTGCCCTTTTCGCCGACGAACTCGGTTCCCTGTTTTTTACTCTTCGTGCCGGGAACCTGACGACAGTTGAGAACGACACCGTTGTCGTACGTGTATTTGATGTTGGTGGAATCGGGAGTTTCGTACCAGCCATCGGGGTTGAATGTAGCCGATCCTTCCGCACTGACTGGGCCACTTTCATCCATGCCGAGTCCCCATTGTGCGATGTCCAGATGGTGGGCGCCAAAGTTGGTTTGCTGTCCGCCACTGTAATCCCAGAAGAAGCGGAACAGATAGTGTACCCGATTTTTGTTGTAAGGACGCTCTGGTGCCGGTCCGAGCCAGCGATCAAAATCGAAGCCTTGTGGCGGTGCGCTGTTGGGAACAGGTTTGCCGGCCCGTGCGATCCAGTTGGGTCCGGGCAATGTCACATTCACGGTATGAATTTTGCCCAGTAATCCGGACTGTACCAGGTCGACGGCCAGCTTGAACTCTTTGCCGCTGCGTTGCATGGTTCCCGTCTGGACTACTCGATTGTGTTTGCGAGCTGCATCGATCATCACGGGGCCTTCGTCCACAACGAGCGTCAGCGGCTTTTCACAATAAACGTCTTTACCGGCGCGACACGCTTCGACGGTCATCTTCGCGTGCCATTGATCGGGAACGGTCACGACGACAGCGTCGAGGTCTTTGGAATCGAGCAGTCTGCGATAATCGTCGGTCATCATCGCGGACTTGTTCGCGTTTTTCTTAAGAAACTCGTCTGCTTCCGACAAATAGTTTTGATCCAGATCACAGAGTGCTTCAATGTTGTTAAGGAAGTACTTCATGTTGTTCCGTGGTCCACCCTGGTTGCCGACGCCGATCATGCCAATCCGAACGCGTTCGCTGGGCGGGACTGCAGCGAAGGTGGAACGATAGCTTTTGGCACTCAGCCCCATAAAGAGTCCACCGAAGACCGATTTTTTCAGGAAGTGACGACGTGACAGATGGGACATAGAAAAGACTCCTTGAGCGATTGAATAATAAACAGTAGGAACGGTGAAATCCCACTGGGAATAAGATCAAATATTTTAAGACAGAGGCCGTTCAACATGGCATCATCCTGACCTGAGTCAAACTGTTTCAGGTCTTACAGAACATTAAATTTTGATGCGATGAGGGGGGCTCGGCTAGTGAACCTGGGACTCTATTTTATGATTATTTTTTATAAAGGTTGTTCACGATTTGATTATCCTTGCCGCCGATGATCTGGATGGCCTGGGCGTTTTCACTTCCCCGCAGATCGCTGCGAATCAAACAATCAGAGATGCGACTGTCGGAAACGTTTTTCAGCAACAGTCCCTCTTTCGCGTAATCGAGGATGGTGCAGTTTGTCACATTCATGCGGCGGGAATCACGGATTTCGAACGCCGCGGTTTCATCGCCCGTACCATTGATATGGTTGCCGCTGATGGTGCAGCCATCGCAATTCGTAAAGAGCATACCGACCTGGGCGGTGCTGCCGTCAGCGTAGTGATAACGGGGATTGCGATCCAGCACGTTATTGGAAACGAGAATGTTCCGACAGTCGTCGACACGAATATTGTGCGAGTAACCTTTCCACATCGTGTTGCCGGTAATGGTTACTCCGCGGGCGCTGGTGACTTCGATGTTGGTCTGCACGTCAGAGAGAACATTGTCGGCGATGGTGATGTTGCCATCGCGGTATTCTTCGGAATGCGGTCGAATGCGGGCGTGTTCGTTGATGCGAATATTGGCGGAGCCGGGGGCAAAGTGATCGTGTTGAATGGTGTTACCGACGATGGCGATTTCTCCCACCGAGGCGCCTTCCGAATCGATCAGTACATTGGCCGTCGGTTCGGAGTTCTCATCTCCCATGTTGCCTTCAATATCACACGTGCCGATATGAATGTTGCGAATATCACCCTTGCGGACGACAACACCGCCGCCTGCGTTATAGGAAATGTGACAGCCAACTATATTGGACTGATGGATATTGACGTGATCGTAAAAGATACCGGCACCGCGGTTCTGATAAATATGACAGTTGGAAACGATCAGATTTCGATTGCGTTTGACAAAGTGAATTCCATGCAGCGCGCGGCGGATCGTGAGTCGGGTCAGGGTAATCTGCATGGTTCCCGTTGCTTCAATGCCACAGGCATCCGGATGATCGCCCACGATTTCCAAGCCGTCCACAAGTGGAGAACGTTGCTTCAACCAGACATTTTCTTTGACCGTCTTTGGACTGGCGGTTCCTTCGTGCGTGCCGATGAAGCGAAACGCGGGACCGGCGCCCGCCATAATGATGGTGGCGGTGCCATCGCCACTAATCGAGGTCGGTCCCAGTTTGTCCAGATCGATGCTGATGGTTTTCGTGATACGGTAGACGCCTTTGGGAAACATGATCTGGCATTCTCCCGAGTCGACAGCGCGCTGGATGGCGGCGGTATCGTCAGTAACTCCGTCTCCCGCAACGCCAAACGATTGAAGAGTCGGCGTCGCTGTTGCAAGAACTGGCGATTGACTGTCCTGTGATTTTCCTGGTTGCGAGGAAATCACTAGAAGACCGATGATCAGAAGGATTGAATAACTGATTACGATGCCGCGCATAAGGGAGGACCTTGAACTGAGAGGATTGTTGATCTGAGTGATTCACTGCAAACTCATATTGTAAACGAAGCGGCAGAAGAATCTCAAACTGGAAGCCATTGATTGGACCAATCCAACCGGTTACCAATCAGAATTGGAATCCACGTCTCAATCTGGAGAAAGTTTCGACGCGACTTTCATTCCAGCCAGATCTGGTTTATGTTGTGCGAAGATGATGAGAGTTCTTTCCTAAAGAAACATATATAAAGAAGTGTCATTAAGATGATCGACCGACCTGACGACCCCGGTTTTTCTCCCGGCGACCGAGACTTGCTGCAACTGCATACGAGTTGGATGCGGTTTGCCTATGATGAAGCACGTGCGGCATTTGAAGAAGATGAAGTGCCTGTCGGCGCTGTGATTGTCTATCAGGATCGGATCATTGCAGCCGCGCATAATCAGCGCGAAATGCTAAGCGACCCGACGGCACATGCCGAGATGATTGCCATTACCCAGGCCGCCGAGTCTCTCGGTTCATGGCGGCTTTCCGACTGTATTTTGTATGTCACGCTGGAGCCTTGTCCGATGTGTGCCGGGGCGATTATTCAGTCGCGCATTCCGCTGGTGATCTATGGGACAGCGGATGAAAAAGCAGGCGCCTGTCACTCATTATTTCAAATTACCAGCGACACACGATTGAATCATCAGAGCACCGTGATCAGTGGTGTGATGCAGGAAGAATGCCGCACGATACTGCAGGAGTTTTTTCGACGTAAACGGGCGGAAGGGAAAAAGTGAATCGCCTGACGTTCATTTATTTCTTTCGTTTTCTACGCGACGTCAAGACATCAACAAAATCAATTAATTGATGTATCATTCAATTATTGGCGACGTATGAAAATGTGTAGAAATGATGAAACTGAATTTGTCAAGTGATTTTCGCTGAAAAGAAACGGCATTAAATTCGTTTCATTTTTTGTTTGGTTTCCGCTTGTCCTTCTGATAGCAGTTTGACAAAATGTGTCTTACAATAACTTTTCACAATGTCTACAGATTCATTTCTGAATTATCTTTGAGGCGAGCGAATGCATATTATCTCTCGTGAAGCGAATGAGAGTATCCTCATCGGGGAACATACGGTTGTTAAAGTGCTTGAAGTATTTGGGGATCGTGTAAAACTGTCGATTGAAACTCCCGGGGCAGAACCTGCTTACTGGGAGAAAGTTGTCTACCTGGATCAGTCTGTTGAGGCTGAGGAACTTGAGTCTGTTCAAATCGGTGGGTGATTTACCCCATACGAACAGAAATCACTGTAGATGATCTGAACAGGACGTTGTCTCCCGTTCATTCTCTAAAGAAGCGGCGCTTTCTCGCCGCGCAGCCTTGGCGTTTTTGCGATAATTTCTCACAATAGGTAAGGCTAGAGAGTTTTCTCTCTACTCGTATTGTGAAGTCTGCTAAAATCAGGCAAACACGTCCTTCAAACTATCAATCACTGTGAGGCAAATTGTGCCCGCCATTTCGGAACAGGATGGGGAATCGCTTGGCTTAGAGTCCCGACAGCTACCGCGGCATATCGCCATTATTATGGATGGCAATGGTCGGTGGGCGTCGCGTCGTGGATTTCCACGAATTGAGGGACACCGCCAGGGAGTCAACAGTGTCCGCACCGTGGTCGAAGAATCGACGCGACTGGGCATCGAACAACTGACGCTGTACTGTCTCAGTAGCGAGAATTGGAAACGTCCCGCATTGGAATTAAACCTGCTGATGCAGCTCTTAAAAAAGTTTGTCATCGGTGAACGGGAAGAAATCATGCGTCAGAATATCCGCTTCACGACGATTGGTCGTCGCAGCGATCTTCCCAAGGATGTGCTCGCTGAAGTCGATAAAACGATCCGTGAGAGCCAGGAAAACACAGGCATGCAACTCTGCCTGGCGCTCAATTATGGCAGTCGCTCCGAAATTGTGGACGCTGTCAAATCGATCGTCTCCGAAGTTGAACAGGGAAATCTCAAAGCAGACGAGATCGATGAAGAGGTGATTTCATCGCACCTTTATACCGCCGGCATGCCCGATCCCGATCTGGTGATCCGCACGGCCGGGGAAATGCGGGTCAGTAATTTTCTATTGTGGCAGATCAGCTATGCCGAACTGTGGGTCACCGAAACCTATTGGCCTGACTTCTCTGTTTCTGATTTCTGGCAGGCACTGCGTGACTTCGCTGCCCGGGACCGCCGCTTCGGTGGGTTGAAAGGATAACGCAGCATGCTGGGCTGGCGGTTACTGATTTCTGCAATCCTGATTCCCCTGTTGTTTGGATTGTTCTATCTGGATCAGCGTGCGGGAGTCAGCGCACCTTATTTGTTGGGACTCAGCTGCCTGTTAATTGTCAGAGGCAGTTGGGAAATCACAGACTTACTGACGGTTCGCAATCTGGTCCCGAGTTTTCGACTGGTCTGCGGCTTGTCACTTTCCATCTGCGTCGCCGCCTGGGTTCCGTTTCTGCAAGGCGCGTCTTCCGATCCACAAACGCTGTCCCTGGCTTTGATGGCGGTCACCTATGCGGTTTCAGTTCTGATCATCTTTCTGAAAGGAGCCATCCAGTTTCAGGAACCGGGACAGAGTATGGAAACCATCGGTGCCGAAATTCTGTCTGTTTCTTATATGGGCTTTTTGCTTGCCATGCTGGCAGAGTTGCGTTGGGTCCTCGGTCCCGAAACCGGCTATCTGGCACTCGGCTCGCTGATCATCAGCGCCAAAATGGGAGACATCGGCGGCTACACCTTCGGTCGCTTATGGGGCAAAACGAAACTGGTGCCGCGACTCAGTCCCGGGAAAACTCAGGTTGGCGGATACGGGGCCATTTTTGGCGCTGCCCTGGGAGCATTTCTCTGGTTGCACTTTACTATCTCGCTGTTTCACTCGGGATGGATGGCCTCTCCCTGGTACTGGTCAATTCTGTTCGGGGCAATTATCGGCGTCGTTGGTCTGGTGGGTGATTTGTGTGAATCACTCATCAAACGGGATGTTGGAAAAAAAGATTCTGCAGAGCTGTTGCCCGGCTTTGGGGGGCTGCTGGATCTGTTGGACAGCCCGCTTTACGCCGGCCCGGTCGCATTTTTGCTCTGGAAACTGCTGCCGCTGATTACCGTTGCTAACTGAATCGATGTGGTATCGGCTCGCAAATTACACCAGCGCAGAGTTGGTATCGCTGCAGCCAGTGTAGGCAGGTATGCGTCGACAAGCCCCGCTTCCGCCAGATCGGAAACTGTCTTTTCGACCGGTAGCTCCACCGATTTCAACAGAATCAGTTCGTCGGCCGGCAAGGTCAGCGTGATCCAGGCCGCGATCGAATCGCTGGTCACACCCCAGGACTCCGGCAATTCTGCAAAGGTAGAAGAGGATGTCTGTGTTAAATAATCGTATGCACTAAGCACGGGGATGTTGCCACTGTTCCAGACCTGGATGGCTTCTGATTGTGTAGAAACCAGACAGGCATTGGGCAGCATCGCACAGAGCAAACGGTCATTCAGCATCAAGGATTGAATCGCCAGCCAATGCGCTTTCGTTTCGCCCAGGTGATGCGTTCGATCCCAGTCGCGCACCAGGTCTGCGGCTGTTCCGCCTCCGCAAACAATGAGAGGCATTGCATTTTCCAGACGCCCCAATAGTCGTTGCAGTTGCGTCGCCAGATCGGGCAGATCAAACAGACTGCCGCCAACTTTGATCACGGAGACGCACATTTGGCACTCCTGTTTCTGCCCGAGCTTCTATAAGCCCCACATCAGTCGATGATTTTGGAAATCTGATATTCCACAAGACCGCACGCGCCGGCGACTTTCAATTTGGGAACAATCGTTCGTACAACGGTTTCATCAATAATCGTACTGATGGCAACCCAGTCAGGATCGGACAGCGACGAAACGGTAGGCTTCTGTAATGCGGGTAGTAGATCAAGCACTTTTTCGAGATCCGCACGTTCCACGTTCATCAGCAGGCAAACCTTGCCTTCCGCCGCCAGACAGGATTCGAGCATCATGGCGATGTTCTCAAGTTTCTCCCGTTTCCAGGGATCTTCGAACGATTGTTTGTTGGCGATGAAGCGGGTTGTGCTCTGCATCAACTCTTCTACGATCCGCAGGTTGTTCGCACGCAGTGAAGAACCGGTTTCGGTGACTTCCACAATCGCATCGGCCAACTTGGGTGGCTTGACCTCGGTCGCACCCCAGGAAAATTCCACATTGGCTTTGACGCCATGTTGTTCCAGATAGCGTTCGGTCATGCCGACAACTTCTGTGGCGATGCGTTTTCCCTCCAGGTCTTTGACGCTCTGGATCGGCGAGTCTTCGGGCACGCACAATACCCAGCGAACAGGCCGACGGCTGACTTTCGAGAAGATCAACTCACAAATTTCATGGACATCGGCGCCCGTTTCCAGAATCCAGTCATGTCCGGTAATCCCGGCGTCCAGAATGCCCTGATCGACATAGCGGGCCATTTCCTGAGCCCGGATCAGTAGACATTCGATTTCCTCATCGTCGATCGAGGGATAATACGAGCGGGATGAAAATTTGATGACATAGCCGGCGCGTTTGAATAATTCCGCCGTCGATTCCTGTAAACTTCCCGCGGGAATACCGAGCTTTAAGACCTTCTCAGACATGGTTTTGGTTTTCTGAATGCGTTGGTTTGATTCGTAATGTGTATAATATTAACGGTTTATGTTCATGGCTCCGCTGTGGGCGGGCACCGCGAATCTGTCAGGTGCGTACCTGTTTGAAGGACACGACTGCCTGACAATGGTTCCTTGCGCGTACTCTAACAGCTCAAAAACCCTAGTTCCAGTAGTTCGGAACGAGAATGTTCGTAGAAATTCCCAATCTGTGGGCTTCCATCGAGCGCGGAGTTTCTCTAGGATCGTGCAGACATCGACTCAGGATATACGATTCCCGCCTGTTTTTCACTGCAGGAATCTGAATATACAACTTGTTTCCACAGATATTTTTTATGAGTAAGGAGAAATTCCTCGATGGCCGAGCAAAAAGCCACTAACGTGACCTGGCATGATCACCGTGTTACCAAAGAAGAACGTTGCAAGCAAAACGGACACAAAGGTGCCGTACTTTGGTTCACCGGATTAAGTGGTTCTGGCAAAAGTACCATTGCTAATACCGTAGATCACAAGCTGTTCGAAATGGGCAAACATACGTTTGTTCTCGATGGCGACAACATTCGGATGGGCCTCAACAAAAACCTGGGCTTCTCTCCTGAAGATCGTACTGAAAACATCCGTCGTATCGGTGAAGTTTCCAAACTGTATACCGACGCCGGTATTCTGGTAATGACCGCCTTCATTTCACCTTACCGTGAAGACCGCGATCAGGTTCGCGAAATTCTGGGTGATGGCGAGTTTATTGAAGTCTTCGTCAAAGCGTCTCTGGAAACGTGCGAAGAACGCGACCCTAAAGGGCTCTATAAGAAAGCCCGCGCTGGTGAGATCAAAGGTTTTACCGGAATCGACGCTCCATACGAAGAACCAGAAAAAGCAGAACTGATTCTGGATTCCGACGGAAAAGGCATCGATGATCTGGCTGACGAAGTCGTCGCTTACCTCGAATCAAACGGATATCTGACCTACGCATAATGCGTACTGGCAGAACTGCTGTTGAATCAAAAAAACCTCAGGAAGTGTGACGCTTCCTGAGGTTTTTTCGTAGGCGTGTGCGATTTTTTTGCTACCACGGAAGCAGACGACATGCTATTCGGGCTTATCGCTTTCAATCTTATAAGGTCCCAATGCGGGATTGGTGAGGAACCAGTCTTTGGGGCGTTCTTTCAATCGTTTGGAATAGACGCGAATGGCGCGTTCGTCCCAGAATTGGGGGATAGAAGGATCTTCGGGCGTCCGCCCTTTGTCGTCGATGTCGACCATCCAGTCCGTTAATACCGAGGACAGTCTTCGCTTGGCAGCCTGATACTCGGGCTCATTCGAATTCGCCAGATTATTGATTTCCCAGGGATCATTCTGCAAGTCATACAGTTCTTCCTGAGGGCGGCTGTCTGCCATCAACGCCAGTGGGGGGCCGGTCAGTTTTCCTTCCTCGTGCAAATGGCGTAACAGGCCGATAATCGGATAAGAAGTTTCCTTGTATCGGTTGATCTGCAGGAACGGATGCTCCGGATATTTATTCCGCAAGTAACGATAGCGCCTGTCGCGCACCGTGCGGATGTGGAACACGGTTTCATCGCCGCGATCCCGTCCGCCATACAGGTACTTGCGTGGCGGCTCTGAGTACGTTCCCAGAAATACTTCTCCCTGCATTTTTTCCGGTTTTCTGATTCCGGCAAAGCCGAGTGTCGTTGCGGTCAAATCGATTGAGGAAATCAGTTGATCCGTGATCACGCCGCGTTTGTAATTTGCGGGGGTGGGGAGAAATTCGTTTCCTTCCGGCCAGTAAATGATAAGTGGGATATGTAATCCACTATCATAAGGCCACTGTTTACCGCGGGGCATCGCACGGCCGTGATCGCCGAAGAAAATCACAATTGTATTCTTATCCAGTTTGTCTCGCTTCAAGAGATCCAGAATGAAAGCCACTTTTTTATCGACGGCCATCACGGCGTTTAAATATTGTGCCCATACGCCACGCGTGACAGGATGGTCGGGGTAGTAAGGGGGAATCCTGACCTTAGCGGGGTCCGCCTGATAGCCCAGGTGTTCGTGCGAAGTATTCCAGGCACCGCCACGATGGGTCTCTGAAAAGTTAATCTGGGCATAGAAGGGTTGTTTGTTCTTCAGGTCGTCCCAGTTCTTGACGTCGAATGGTTGTTTGCCTTTGGGATAGGTGAAATTCCAGTCGGTTTTTCCAGTCCCTTTATAAAACTTGGCCAGCTTGCGATCATCGGTCAGTTTCCGAATATTGCCCGTCGTATAACCGGCGGGACGCAGCCAGTCAGTGATCACGCGGACGCCGTCCGGCAACGGATTGGTTCCGTCTCGATGTGAACGATGATTGTGTGCATCGATCGACATGGCATACATGCCCGTCATAAATGAAGAACGGCTGGTCGAACAGACGGGCGTAACCGTGAACGCATTCAGGAATTGCATGCCGTTCTTTGCGAGGCGGTCCAGCGTCGGCGTTTTGACTTCGGGAGTTCCATAACAGCCAAGTTCCGGCCCCATGTCTTCGGCAATGATCCACAAAATGTTCGGCTGTTGCTCAGCCGCTTCAAGGAGAGGGCTTTGACTAAATAACATCAAAGTCACAAGTGAGAACGCAATGAGTACTCGATTCATAAAAGAAACTCTATATCAAAAGAGGTCAACATATTTATTGAGAAAGTCAGACATTTGAATCCTCTATCATCAACGATGAAATTGGCGTTGTCAATCATGGACTTGGAAAAGCCTCTGTTTCTTATTCTGTGTTGATAAGCCACCAGTGCCACAAGAGGCCGATTTTTACTACCGCGAAAAACACGAAAGTACACGAAAAATTCGATCCGGGATCGGATGGTCCCGAATGCAATCGATTTCTCTCGTTCGTTATTGCGGACCGCGAGAATCCCATTTTGTGGAAGATTAATATTGAAGAGTTGATCTTGATAGTTAAGCTAAAGGAACGACGATGATCATCTTTCCGGTCTGATCAACGTGTCGGCAGAACCGCCTGCACGAAACATAGTTCAGTTTTTTCAGGGAGAGGGAGTTCACATGGCGCTTTATAAATATAGTGAGTACCTCGAAAAGGCGGACCATCCGGAGTTCGATACGCTGCACAGTCCGGGCGAGAACTGCCCGCACTCCGGCATCTATCGCTGCAAAGCGTGCGGCGACGAAATTGCATCGAACAAGGATAATCCATTCCCGCCTCAGAACCATCACCAGCATGCCGAAGACCTGGGACCGATTCAGTGGAAACTGATTATTCTTTCCCAGCAAAGGTGAATGGATTTTAATTGAGTGAGCATTCATGGATGAATTGTCTGAGAAAAATGGTAGAGTGGAATCGAAAAAAGTCCTTGCAATCGCAGGTTCAATTTCCAGCTTATTCATCGTTATTTTTCTGTCCTATTCTTGGTTTGGAGTTCCAATCCAACAAACAAGTCATCAACATCACCTGCTGCCATCAAAGCCAATTAAGCAGCAACAGCAACCGTTATCAGCTACTGTGAAGTTCACTCCATACAAGCAACCCCTGGAACTTGGTATTTTTTTAGATCGGGTCGCTAGTGAGACGAAGTTTGATTCTAGTTCGAGAAGTCGATTTATGTCGATCAGGGGAGTTTTGTCTTTACAAGTTCTGAACAGTGATTCAAAAACGCTCACTGGAGTAGAAGTATTTGTTCCCAGGTCTTTGTTTATCGAGATGACTCACAAAGGAGAGGCCTCAAAAAAAGTAAGGCAAATCGATGCCATTGACAGGCAGATTTTCTTTTCAGATTACGAAGATTACATAGAAATTGGAGAGCTTGGACCTCAAGAGTCCCTTTTAATTACCTGCTGGACTTCTCATTCCCCTGAGGATCCTCAGTTTTCAAGACTCCGGTTAGTTCATGATCAAGGGGCAGGTATCGTTTATTTTCAACCTCCCAACTAATTAAATTACCGTGTTAAATAAAGAGGATCGGTAACATCCCTGCGCTCTTAATTTACTCTGATGAATAAAAATATTTTCTTGATCGGTTGAGGCTGAACGCTGACAGGATTTCAAGAAGAATAAAAAAGCCCTGAATCAGAACTGATTCAGGGCTTTTTGAAAGTTGCCCGACTAGGATTCGAACCTAGACTAAGTGAGTCAGAGTCACTCGTGCTACCGTTACACTATCAGGCAATAATCTGTGCTTTGTGAAAACTAGCTAAGCTGAGCAGGTAGCATTACTTGCAGCTATGTTCGGCCATTATACGAAATTCTGTTCGCACGCCAAGTCGTTTGGGGAGAGAATTTTCTATTCTTTTCAGTCTGTCTAGCTCTTTTCACTTCTATCAGAGTATGACAGTATATTGAGAAAGAAGGTTCAGTTAATCTTCTCGCCGAAAATTTGTGAATTGGACGAAAGTGCCCATTGATGAGACGTTTGATATCCCAGGTATTGCTTTGCGGGGTGATTTTCATGCCGTTTGCCAGCAGATTTACTCTGGCAGCGGAAGAAACGCCGAAGACAGACGCCGCGAAAGAACGGGCCTTGATGCAGCGCAAACTTTCTCAATTGATCGACGAATTGACGGCTCAGATCAAACAAATGCCCGATGAAAGTGCCTTGTATTCGCGGAGAGGGGATGCGTTCTTCTTTCAAGGTCAGTTCAAAGCCGCGGTCGCCGACTATGACAAAATGGTGGAATTGAAGCCGTCGATCAAGGTCTCCCACTGGCGGCGCGGCATCGCCTGTTATTACGCAAAGCAGTATGATGAGGCGGCGAAGCAGTTCGAAATTTACCACTCATTCGACAATGTCGATCGCGAGAATGGGATCTGGCGTTTCTTTTCTCAATATAAAGCCAAAGGTCCCCAACAGGCGCAACAGGGTCTGTTGAAGTATCAAAAGGATGACCGCGAGCCTTTTCCGGATATCTACCGCCTGTTTGAAGGGAAAAGAACGCCGGAACAAATCCTGAAAAATATTGAGACGGCTGAAATTGACGATAACGAGCGGGAAAAACGCCACTTTTACGCTTATCTCTATATAGGCTTGAATGAGTCAATACAGGGGCGGAAAGCGACCGCACGCAAATATTTACAAAAAGCGGTCAACAACAAATGGGGGCCCCGCGCCGGCTTTGGCCCGAATTATATGTGGCATACAGGCCGTTTAGAGCTACAATTGTTAACAGAACCTGAACGCACAAAGTAACCCATTCACTCTCTCGCGACTCGCCCCATTTTGAAATGGTGTTTTCCTGAATCTCTGAGGGGATCGAACAACGATGAAAATTCGCCAGCTTGCCTTACCCTCTTTTTTGTGGTTCTGCCTGATTTTCGGCAGCGGTCTGTGCGGTAGTCGTGTTCAGGCGCAGGATGAATTCAATCAGCCGTCAGTAGGTTCAGCCGAGGATCCCAACGCAAAAGCTGCTGCGCGGGCGCATGCAAAACAGGGGCAGGCCTTTCTCAATCAGAAAAACTGGAAAGACGCGATTACCGAATTTGAAAAAGCGGTCGCACTACAGCCTCAAAGTGGCGGATTGCATTACGTCCTGGGCGTCAGTTATCTGAAAGATTCTCAGGCCTCGAAAAGCTGGATTGAAATGCGGAAAGCTGTGTTGCTGGATCCAAACATCAAGAACGCAGTTCGAGATTTCCTGAAATTCTGGAGTTATTTTGATCGCAAAGGCATCTTAAATGTCGGGACGCCAGAGGTAGAAACGCTCAAGTTGCTGGGCAAACCGGACCAGCAGCGGGACCAGTCGGGCGAGACAGAATTGATTTATGGATTCATGTGGCTCAATTTTCGGAAAGGCAGGCTATATGCCGTGGTGGATACTCGCGGCCTCTCCGCTGAATACGCGAAAGCACTGAAGTCGATGGAGTTTCGGCTAGGCCCTCCCTGGAGAGAAGGCTATCGATTGATGAATGCGACCAGTGCACTCACTGAATATGTCTTGCCCGAAGAAACGGTCCAGAATTATCAGCAGATGTTTTCCACACAGAGGTTGTTTAAGCTTGGTGAGCAACTCTCTGCCAAAGAGATGATGAATCGGATGAAAGTCCAGGTTGAACAATCTTATCAGGTCGAAGAATGGAATGTGATTGCAGAGGGGGACGACGATATTCTGTACGAATGGCGTGTCGACGAGAGTGACAAAACACCGGCTCAACACGAGATCAACAGACTGGTCCGCGGCAAACGAGATATGCATCGACTGGCTTATGTGACACGCAAGCTGCCTCTCAGTGAAGAGGATCGTAACCAATGGATCGAACGATTGAAAGCGGCCAGGCTGGTCGAAGCACACCCGAAACTGAGCCGTCTGACCGCAGCACAGAAAAAGAACCTGGAAGAGAAGCTGGTCAAAGAATCCCGCGAAGTCATTGCACTGCAGATGCAATATATTCAACAGGGAGATGTGGCAGCGATGAAGCCGTTTTTCACGGAACGGGTGCGAAAACTGATTACTGCTGAGTCCCTGGAAACGGCAAAGCAGCAGGCGGCTTCGGTGACTCCGGAGGAGTTGATCCACTCAATTCAGGTCGAGGATACAGACGAAGGCATCCGCGCCAAAATCAAAATGAAGAACGGCCGGACGTTAACGACGCTGGTTCCTGTTGAGGGGAAATGGGAAGCTGACACAATTTGGTTTAAATAATCGATTGAGTCGCCTCTAAACAACCATGTTACCCCAGTCTTACTATTTGCTCGAGACGTCAAGGTGGGGTGTGGCTTAATGTTCATGGCAGGCTTGAGTTTTCAGCCTGAATTCACCGGAAATTTTTGAAGAATTTTCTAATCACAAGCCCCTTAATTTTCAGGTAAAATGTTCTGTCTGAAAAGAGCGTAAGTGTTTTGATATAAACATATTATGTTCTACCAATCCACGCAGGCTCTACCTGTCCTCCCAAGACGTTTTCTTCTGACCCTTACGATTAGCATATTTCGTCTCAACTTCTCAAGACGATTATTCCGAAAGATCAGAATAACCGCTTGTACCCGGATAATCGGAATAGTTTTACATCCGACCCGGAGACAGGGGGATGAGTGTCAGGTTTCACCTGGCATTCAGGTCGACTGGGATTTTTGAATCTGAGCAGATGCTTCAGAGTACGACTTTCCCGGAAGACTGCTAAAGAACGGAGTTGATCGTCTAAAATCGTAAGAGACGAGTTACACATCGACGTTGGAGCTTTCGATGAACAAATTATGTGTCAGCCTGGCCTGCTTCTTACTAGCATCTCAGTACGTACTGGCGTTTGCGTCTGCAGAGCCGGATCAAACTGGGAACAATCGAGCAGAGGGACGTGCTACTCTAAGCGAACAAGAAGGTTCTGCCATTGTGGGTAGTGTTTCCTCTGGTGTTTTCAGACATGAATTCGTGCCTGAGAACACTGTCCAGGGAAATGCTGTTCCCGGTTTTACTACCATGAAAGATGTGAGCTATCAGGATAATTTGCAAGGTTATGCTCCTTACAAATATCCCGATCCGCAAACCATGGTTGTCAATGAGTATATTGATAACGGAGCCGGGTATCAGCCCATGGGGCCTGATGAATTTCACACCATCTTTCGTCTGGATAAAGGCATCGGCGGCGGAATTGGATATGACGATGGTTATTCCAATCTGGGAGTGCTGGTTCCATTTACCATTAACCCGGATCAAAGCATGCTCTTCCTTGATTTAAGAGCAATGGTTACCGACCAGGGAGCCGGCGGCGTAAACCTGGGTGCTGGTTGGCGTGGATACAGTGACACCGTTGATAAGATTTTCACACTCGCCGGCTGGTACGATTATGATGATGGCCATTTTCAGGATTATCATCAGATCGGGATCAGTGGTGAAGTCATCGGTCAATATCTGACATCGCGCATCAATGGTTACTTCCCGATCAACAATGATGAAATCGTCATCTCAAATAATCTGACAGGTGGAGCTTACTTCCAGTCAAATCGAATCTTTCTGGACCGCGCCCGGATTTCAGAATCTTCTTACGGTGGTGTTGATGCCGAAATCGGTGGTCCGCTGCCTGTCTTAGGAAAATTTGGAATCGATGCCTTTGTCGGCGGCTATTATTATAACTCTGACCATGACAAAAGTGCTGCCGGAGCCAAGTTCCGTGCAGAAGCAAATATCAATGACTGGTGGCAGATGAGTGTCAGTTATGCCAAGGATTCGGTCTTCGGATCAAATGCCTGGATGAATGTCACAGTCTCGATTCCAGAGGGCCGGTCCGATAAATGGATGCGTCCCAAGACGTTGCGACAGCGTATGTATCAACCGATGAATCGTAACTACCGGATTGTTGCCCATAATAAGACAACAATTAATTCCGAGTTGGCGATTAACCCGGATGACAATCAACCTTATACCGTGGCTCATATCGATCCAGACTTCGGAGCTGCCGGGAATGGTACCTTTGAAACACCCTTCGGTTCTGTTGCCGCTTATAATGCTTCTGGTCCCGTTGCTGCTACCGATATTATCTTTGTCCTGGACGGGAACGAAACGAACCTCGATGGCGGGATCACTCTGCTTGACAATGGTGGCGGAATCGGTGGTGTGACAGGACAACGCTTGTTAAGTGAAGCTGTAGAGCACTCCTTCAACGTGATTCAAGGTGGAACGGTTTCAACCCTCACTCTGCCTGGTTACAACCCGGATGCAAACCGTCCAACATTGTCCAATACTGCTTCGGTGGGTGGGAACTTTGTTGTCAACGGCCAAGGTGGTGCCTGGGAAGTTTCCGGTTTCAATATCAGTGGAACAAAAGCGGCAACACCGTATAACACGGGTATCCTCTCGGCGGGAACACGTGGATTCAATATCAATCGTAACTCCTTCGTACTCTATAACCGCGGCGTCGATGTCACTAATACTGCCAATGGTATTGGTATCGTGACCGAGAACACTTTCGCAGGCGATGGAGCCAACTCTCTGCATGGTGCTCGCATCACGCAGAATACAGGGACTCTTGAACTGGCGTTCCACAATAACACAGCGACAAACAATCTGGGTGTCGTGCCTCCGGGAACGGGAACCGGCTTTGAAATCATCGCCAATGCGGGAACAACCATTGATGGCGTGGGAACCGCCGCCGATGGTACCACGACTCTGGGGATCACCGGAAACACGGCTAACGCAAACGGTACCGGGATGATTCTGACAGAGAATGGGGGAATGATTGAAACAGACTTCTCCAATAATACCTTCAATAACAATATCAACCCGAATACCGGTTTGCATGTGAATGCGAATGGCGGTTCAATCATCTTCCGCAGCTTTGATACGATCACAGCGACGGGTAACACAGGCATCGGTATCGCCTTTGATGCGACTGCAGGTGGTACGATCTCAGCCGTCACGGAAGATGCAAATGGAAACGGCGTTCTTGATCCCGGGGAAGACATGAACGGAAACGGCGCTCTTGATCTGGGGCTGACGACGATCAATGCCAGCAACAATACGACAGATGGTTTTGTGGCGACAGCCGATGGTGTGGGTTCCACAATCAACCTGAGCATGGGAAGCGTGAATACCGCAGCCAACCTGTTCAACAGCAACGGCCAAAACGGGATCAGCCTGAATACGTTGAATAACGGTACGATTGGCGGTCAGATTGTGAACAACACGGCCACCGGCAACGGACAGGATGGTTTTGCTAACACCTTGACAACAGGTACGATCGATTTCACTACGATTGCGTCTCCATCTATCTCAAATAACTCATTCACAGGCAACACCCGCCACGGTATGAGTATCACCAACAACAACGGCGGTGTCTTTACAACCGCATTGATTACAATGAATGATTTCAGCAATAACACCGAAGCAGGCATGTTCATTAGTGGATCTGCGATGGGGGGGACCAATACAGCGGTCAATACCCTGGGTAGCATTGATATGAACAACTTCAATCGCGATACACTTGGGACTGCAGGAATTCTGTTTGGTTCCAGCGATGTCAGAACAACGGCAAGCATTACCCGCAATACCTTTATCGGGCGTGCACCTGCTGGAGCTGATCTCGGTGCTGGTTTTGGTGTTGGTGGTACTGTTGGCGGTACAACGACCGTCGGTGGAAATGGCGGGGTGACTCTGGCATTTGGAAGCCTGGCAGCGATAGACAATTCTCTTGCCAATACCTTCATGAACAACGGCGATGCCCACATCGGCCTGGAACTTCAAGGAAATACTACGAATCAGGTTGATATCGACCAACAGATCTTTGACACAACAAACGACACCACTTTGAATGCGAATTTCAACGGTGAAGGAGTTGGGTTCCTGATGAGCGATACAGCTACCTTTACTGGCACGATTCAACGAAACGTGTTCCAGAACAGTGCTGCTTCCGGTTTAAGAATCGATGCTACCGGAAACAACCTGGGTGACTTTGCGATAGTCAATAATGTGACCATCGGTGGTACAACCGCTGCCTTTGGAAACCTGTTTACTGCGAATGGTGGAAACGGTATGGAAATGACGCGAACGGCTGATGGTGTCATTACTAACACTCTCATTCGATTCAACATGATGACCGGCAACACTCTGGACGGTATCGCTTTGACATCCTCAAGTGCAAGTAAGACAGACACCTATACAATTAACGACAACACAATCACAGGCAATATGCAGAATGGTGTTGAACTGAGAGTGGAAGCCGATGCCGGCTTGTCTGCGAACATGACGCGGAACACCATTACTGGTAACACCAGCAATGGTATCCTAACCACCGAACTGCAAAACTCTTTCGCCGACGAACGTTTTGTGACAGGGGCCTGGACGGTTAACAATATCTCCAATAACGGTGCCAATGGTATCGATCTGCAAGCCGCTTCCAACGGTCTGGTCATTGGTGATGCCGCGGATCCTGCACTGGGTAACCTCATCCAGAATAACACGCAAGACGGTGTGAATATCACAGGATCGGGTAGCGTCACAGTCGCTCGTAACATGATTGCTGAAAACACGGTACACGGTATCGACCTGGATCTGGAAGATTTCAGTGAAGACCATGCGAACGTGATCACGATTTCCAATAACGATATTACGATGAACCAGGGGGATGGTATCGAGTACTCGAATGTGTCCTCTTCGTTTAATCCTACCGATGTATTTACTGTGAATATCACTGGCAACGTGATCGACTTCAACAATGGTCGTGGTTTCGATGTCTTAGCCCGACCGGGTAACGGCGGTTCGTATTCCGAAACTGCGATCACGTTTAACAACAATATCGTGAACCGCAACGACCTGGAAGGTATCTACGTGGTCTACACAGCGGATGATGCACAAAACCAGACAGATCCGGCAACAGATCCACTGGCTAATATGGGAAGTACTTTAAGAGATGTCTATCTGAGGTTCAGTATGGACAGCAACATTGTTGTTGATAACGGTATCAACAGTGGCTTCAGTTCGACCGGTTTAGTCGTTCGGGTTGGTACCACACGATCCTTTAGCAGTACCACAACCTCAGGCGGGTTTGCCAGTGACGGTCTTGGGAACTTCCTGAACTCTGGTGTGATCATGACGGCAACCAATAACAGTTTAACGGGTAACCTGGGTGATGATGTGTACTTCGAATCATTCGCTTCTACGGTAGACCCGACTACCACAGCGGGAACCTGGGGTAATACGATCAACCCAACTGCCATCACTGCATTCCGAACCGATCCTCTGGCTCGTCTCGACCTGGACTGGGACGGCAATACGATTCTGTCCTCTGATACAACCAACATTGGAGCCTTCTATGACAACGCTGATACGTTTAAATCACGTTTGAACAACGTTGCCAGCCCAGGACCATTCACGTCAACGTCAAGACGTCGTAATGCACAACGTCTGGCCGTTCGTATTCCCAACCTGAATGCACCGGGAACGACAGGACCTGCCGACTTCCGGTACTCTGGTCTGGGAGCAAGTACCTTCCGAGTTGATAGTACCGGGGATCTGGGAATCTTCACTCTGGATACCAATCCTTTCGTGACTACGCCGAACGATGCAAATGGTGTACTCCTGCCGGGAACAATTACAGGCGAACTACCCTTCGGTTGGGGACAATTCTAATCTCCCTCACTGGGTATGATTTGAAACTCTGTTAAAACGAAAAGGCCATCCTGAGTGATTCAGGATGGCCTTCTTTAATAGACGGTTCAACTTTATTTTATTTAAGCGGGCGACAGAAACTGTTCGATCCGATCCAAGCCTTCTTCCAGTGTTTTGAGATCCGTAGCAAACGAAAGCCGAACATAACCCGGGGCACCAAAGGCGTCGCCGGTCACTAATGCAACATGAGCTTCTTCCAGCAGTGCGGTGCAAAATTCGCTGGAGTCTTTGACGACCTTGCCGCCACCCAGTGGCTTATTGAAGTGGGCACTTACGTTGAAGAATGCATAAAACGCGCCCCCCGGTTCAGCAAAACTGATGTCCGGGAATTTTCGTAAGCGTTCCAGAACATAGGCTCGGCGTTCCTTAAACGCTTCCAGCATCGCCGCCACGCTTTCCTGAGGTCCGCTTAAAGCAGCAATCGTTGCGGCCTGGCTGATGCTGCAGGGATTTGATGTTTCCTGGCTCTGCAGTTTGGTCATCGCTGCCGTCAGTTCGACGGGAGCAATCGTCCAGCCAATCCGCCAGCCGGTCATCGCGTAGGCTTTACTGACGCCGCTGACGATAATTGTCCGTTCGGCGACGTCCGGGCCGAAGGAAGCAAAGCTGCGAAATTCCGAACCTTCGTAGATCAGTTTTTCGTAGATCTCATCTGACAGCACGGCGATATCTTTTTCCACCGCGACGCGTGCCAGTGCTTCGAGTGCTTCCACCGGGTAGGCGGCTCCGGTTGGGTTACAGGGATTGTTGAGCATCATCAATTTCGTTTTCGGCGAAATCGCCTGTTTGAATTGTTCGGCACTCATGCAGAAACCACTCTCTTCGGTCGTTTCGACCATCACAGGAGTCGCTCCCGTTAGTTCGACCAAGGCGCTGTAACTGACCCAGTAAGGGGTGGGAATGATCACTTCATCGCCGGGGCCACACAGCGCAGTCAACACATTATGAATCGAGTGCTTGGCGCCATTGGAGACCACCACCTGATTGGGTTGAAAGCTGAAACCATAGTCACGCTGATAGGCATCGCAGATCGCCTGTTTGACTTCCGGGGTTCCCGCGGCGGGAGTGTAATGTGTCTGCCCCGCGTCCATCGCTGCTTTGGCAGCGTCACAAATGTGGTCCGGCGTATTGAAATCGGGCTCTCCCAGCGTGAACTCGTAGACTTTGACGCCCGTGTTTTTTAATTCCTTCGCTTTGGCAGCAGCTGCGATTGTGGCAGAGGGTTTTAGTTTCTGGACAGTGGAGGAGAGCTGCATCGACATAATTGTGATCTTTGTAGTCTGAATGAATAAAACAGTTTGGATCTGAAAACCAGATTCAGATCGGCTCAAATTCCCTGCTATGACACCGGGAACTCTAAGATGTTCGAAAACACCTGATTCTTTTCACCTGAGTGGAAAGCGTCAAGTCTCTGATAGCTTTGTTTACAAATCGCCAGGGAATCTGGGGCAAATGCCTGTGGGAATTCCTGTTTTCCACCCCTAATAGCTCGGACCAGGAGCGCCAGGTCTGATTTGAGAACGCACAAGGGGCAGAACGGGCATCGATTAACGGGACGCGGGCAACTCGCTCTCGGCATTTTTTCCGACTTCATGGGCCGACATCGCTACATGAATCCGCGATGTCATTTTGAACTCGGACCGGGGTTGTGTCCCCCCTTTGGTTTCCCGTGTGATTTCCACGGTCCATTTCGCCAGACCAAAGGGAATTTCTTTCGTACGCCAGATGGTGCCTTCATTTTTAGAGCGGGCACTGGGGCTTTCGCTCATGAAGGTCCCCTTAAATTCACGGGCAGAAACAGCCCCGGCTGGGGTTTCCACGGTTGTTGCTTCGCCTTCCGAATCCCATTTGGTGTAATGTTCGAGCATGGTGATCATCGGGTAGAATCGCAGCACATTCGTTTTCAAAGGTTCCACGTCCCGATCACCGATTTTTCGATAGCCACGAATAATCGGGAGAAACGTGATCGGAATATTTTGTTTGTCTACCAGCTGGCCGCTGACCGCAGATTCCGGAACAAGCACTTTATAAATCCGCGGACCGGAGACGCCCGGGGCGACCCCTGATTCCGTCGCCTTGCCGGTAATACACTTGAATTCAAGCCAGCGACACGCTGTTTGTGCACCTTCGAATTCCGCCATTTCGGAACCGACCGAACTGATAATCAGATGTCGCGTCCATTGAAGTTTGGCATTCAAATCGTTGGATTCCGGTCCTGGCATCTCTTTTTCATAAGTGCCTTCAAATCGGACCCAGGAACCATCGGGGGGCAATTCCCAGATCAACCCTTGTGCAAACAGGGAACTCGAACAGGAAACTACCAGACAAACGGCAAGAAAGATTGATCGGACAGACATATTGTGAAAACCAGAGCTGAACACAGAAAACGAAGGGAGACGGTCAATTACAGTCAGAACTTAAGACTCCAGTGTGACAAAAGAGGCATCCCCTGACAACACTTTTCGGATTTTCCGGCAGGAATTTTCCCAAGCGAATCACTTTCAGAGCGAATAACGGGAGCATCAGTCAACTCTTTCTTGACCGTTGCCCGTCTTTGGCCTTAGACTGCTTGTAGGAGTTAACACGGTTTTAACGTTTCCCGGAATGTTGAGAAGCCGGTTCCTGCTCTGCTAACAATACATACGTCCCCTCTACTGGAGATTTCTGATGTCGATGTCGTTCCTGAAAAATCGATGGTTACTATTCGCTCTGGTTTTGGGGTGTAGCTGCTGTTTCATGCTGGATTCCGCTTCAGCCGCCGAGGAAAAAGCCAAGCCCACGCGGGAAAACTGGGCACACATTATTATTAAAGGCTCCTATCCTGAAGGCCCCCAGATGCCGGGGCTGTTCGGTGATGTGACCGAGTCGCTTTCAAAGGTCACCGGGCGACTGGAAAAAGCAGCCGAGGATAAATCCCTGCAAGGCGTCATTCTGCATTTGAAGGGCACTCAACTGGGCTGGGCGAAAATCAACGAATTACGCGAAGCCATTTTCAAAGTCCGAAAAGGTAAGAAAAAAGTATATGCCTGGATTGAGTCGGGCATGACGAAAGATTATCTGATCGCAACTGCTTGCGACCAGATTGTAATGCCAGAATCCGCCACGCTGATTCTGCTCGGGATGCGCGCCGAGGTCAGCTTCTATAAAAACCTGTTCGACTGGCTGGATGTCAAACCGGACGTCTTGCGAGTCGGAGAATACAAGTCGGCTGCGGAACCCTACACGCGAACGGATATGAGCCCCGCATTTCGAGAAGAGATGGAAGCACTGCTGGATGACTATTTCCGTCAGATCAAAGAGATGATTTCCAAATCCAGAGGCATGTCGGCTGAAGCAGTGGAAGCTGCGATCAACGCCGGACCCTATATGGCCACGGATGCCAAACAGAAAGGGCTTATTGATCACATTGCTTATGAAGACCAACTCCCCAAGCTGATCACCGGAGGGAAAGCCAAGACCGAAGTCAGGATCATCAAGAAATATGCGAAAAAGCGAGCGGATACCGACTTTTCAGGGATCGCCGGTCTGATTAAATTGATGGATCTGCTAGCCGGCATCGATTCCTCACAACGCATTGGTTCAGGACCAAGGATTGCCGTGATTTATGCCACTGGCGCCATCATGTCTGGTTCCAGTTCACAAGGCGGACTTCTGGGTGTGCATGTGCTGGGTTCTGATACCTTCATCAAGGCTGTTGAGAAAGCGGCCAAAGATGATCAGGTCAAAGCGATCGTCCTGCGGGTCGACAGCCCGGGGGGAAGTGCTCTTGCCAGTGATTTAATGTGGCGCTCACTGCAGGAAGCAGACAAGCCAATTGTGGTCAGCATGGGTGATGTTGCCGCCAGCGGTGGTTATTATATTTCCATGGGCGCGAATCGCATCTTTGCAGAGCCAGGCACGTTGACTGGATCGATTGGTGTGGTAGGTGGAAAACTGGCTGTGGAAGGTCTGTATAACAAAATCGGAATTACCACCAGCGTGATTTCACGAGGCAAGAACAGTGGGACCTTCAGCCCCATGACCGGCTTTACCGAATCAGAGCGGGCCGCTGTGACCAAGCTGCTGTATGCCGTCTATAAACAGTTTACGGAAAAAGCCGCTGAGGGACGAAAAATGGAGTATACCGCATTGGAAAAACTGGCCAGAGGCCGCGTTTATACTGGGGCGATGGCGCTCAATAATGGCTTGGTGGATCAACTGGGAACGCTGGACGATGCCATCGAGCACGCCCGCCAGCTCGGTAAAATTCCGGATGGTGAGAAATTTGAAAAGTTAATTCTTCCCCGTCCAACCAGTCCTTTTGAGCAGATTTTTGGCCCCATTGATGCACAAGCCGGGCAGGCTCAGCAAATGTCACGCATGCTCAATCTCCTTTCTCCCGAACTATCACAGCAATTGAAACAACTGGATCTGATCAACTTGCTGGCCCGGGAAAAAACGCTCACGCTGATGCCATTTCAGATTCGTGTGAACTAGTAAAAAATTGGTCTGAAGATTTTACAACTCTGAAACTGAAGACCAGAGTAGAAATATGAGAACGAGGAGACAGGATGTTTAACGGCTTACGAAAAGCGGACCAGGTTTTTTGCTTCTTTGCGTTAGTGGCTTTCGTGATCGGGGGGAACGGGAATCCCGCTTATTCAGACGAAAAAGTCAATCTGGCCGAATTCTATGGATTCAAGCCTCTCGAACTCTTCAAGTTATCCAGCCGTTCTTCCAATATGCTGGCGGAAGATATGAACGGCGATGATCTGAATGACTTGATTCTGATCGATAACAGCCACAGCCGCATCGATATTTTACAGCAGCGTGCCGCCGGGGATCGGGAAGTGAATGATGATTCCGATGACGGAGTCAATTCCATTCCCAGTGATGCTCGCTTGAAGCATGTGAAGGTGCCTGTAGACGTTTCCGTTTCTGCTCTGACGGTTGGTGACTTTAACGGCGATGGTCGTAATGATCTGGCATACCTTGCACTGCCGGATCGTTTGATTATTCGCTATCAGTCGGAAAAGGGAGACTGGACCAAACGCAAGCGAATTCGACTTGCCGATTTGCTGCCAACGCAGTGGACGATTGCTGCCGGCGATCTGAATTTCGATCAGAAAGACGATTTAATCGTTCTGGCTAAAAATCATACCTACGAGATTCTGCAGAACGCGCAGGGTGAACTGGAGACGCCACGCTCGATATTAAATACGTCTCCCAAGCTGGGGTTGGCTGCGGTTGCCGACCTGAACGGCGATGGTCGTAACGATTTCACCTACGCTACGCGTGATGGAAAAAACCAGATTTTATGTGCCCGCCTGCAAAAGCAGGATGGAAAACTGGGACCGGAAATTCGGTTTGAACTTTCCAACCCGCGTTCTGTTACGCTGTCGAACATTGATGGCAAACCGGGTTCTGAAATCATGACCATTGATTCACAAACCGGGCGTCTCAAAGTGCAGCAGCTGGAACAGACACAGAATCAAGACAGCGAACTCTCCAAACGTTTGACGCTATATGGATTTGGCGAAGAAGGCTCAGGCCGCAATCGTGGTTTTGATCTGGGAGATATCAACGGCGATGGATTAAGCGACGCTGTCGTTTCTGATCCGGAAACAGCACAAATGCTCGTTTATCTGCAAACCAAAGATCGCGGCCTCGACCTGGGACAAACATATCCCGGTCTGCTGGGCGTCGATCAGTTACGCATTGAAGACGTGAACGGCGACGGACGGGGCGAAGTCTTTGTACTAAGCGAACGCGAAAAAATTATCGGCGTCAGTTCGTTGGAAAATCAACGTTTATCATTTCCCCAGATCCTGCCCATCAAAGGGGAGCCGCTGGCCTTTGAACTGGCTGACCTGGATGGGAACCGGACGCCCGAATTGATTTATGCCGCCAAAGTCGGCAACAAAAGCAGGTATAGTTATAAGCTGCAGGCACTTCGTCTGGGCAATGATGGGAAGTGGAGCGAATACGAGTTCCCCAGCGATCCTCCCAGCTTGGATGCACCCAAATCATTAGTCAAGCTCGACGCCAACGGAGACGGTATTTTTGAACTCATGGCATTTTACGGGCTCTCACGATCACCCAAAATGATCTCGCTGCCACCAAGACAAACACCCAAATTTATCGCACCCTCCGGAGGAATCAATCTGGATGAGATTAAACCGGAATCCATATTTATCGGCGGCAAAAAACGGGACTGGGTGCTGACGGCGCAGAATAACTTTGCCCGCCGACTGAGATTGAATTCGGCCAATCAATGGCAGGTGGTTGATCAGTTCAATGCTCCCGAAAGCAAAGCCCGTGTTGTCGGTGCAGTGAATATCGACCTGGATGGGGAACCGGGGGATGAAATCGTGCTGGTCGATCTGGGGGTTGAGAAACTTCGTATTCTGCGGAAAGAGTCCAACGTCTACAGACCCTGGAAAGAAGTGGAAATTGGCGAATTTCCGTTTATATCCGCGCATGTGGCCGACTTGAACGGCGATCAAAGGCCTGACCTGTTACTGTTCGGACGAGGACAATTCGGGATTCTCTATTCTGGTCAGACACCTCCGACATTGAAGGAAGTAGCTTCCTTTGAATCAAAACTGCCGCAGGCCTACTTTACCGATTCTGTCGCCGGCGATCTGAACAGCGATGGTCGGTCTGATCTGGTGATTCTCGATACACGCACCCATCATGTGGAGATTCTCAACTTCGGTGCGAAACAGGATTTGAAGCATGCCTTGAACTTCAAGGTTTTTGAAGAGAAAACCTTTTCGCGCTCTAACCGGGCTGGCGTTAATCCACGGGAAGCCGTGATCGCCGATCTGACCGGTGACAACCGCAAGGACCTGATCCTGCTGTGCCACGACCGCGTATTGCTTTATCCGCAAGATGACGGGAAAGAGTAAAGAGTGAGCCGATTACAGGTCGGTGGTGTCGTGCATCGCGTACTTTTGTGATAACCGGTCCAACCCCCAGACCAGAAAGGCCGCACCCACAATCAGTGCGAGCGAAGACCAGAACATACCGTCAAAACTGCCCGGCCAGACATTCTCGTAAATTCGATGTTTGAAGGGCACCATTTCAGGTGTCTGATCGGCGGTGTAGGGGGTCGCATCAATCTTAAACGGCCAGATCCGCCTGAGTGAACCCACCATCAAGCCACAGAGAACGGCCATCGTCAACGTGTGGAAATTGTGCAATAGCCAGCGTAGCACTTTGCTGAACAGGATCAGTCCGAGTAAACAACCCATCACAAACACAACAACCGTCAGTAAACCGTTCCAGTCGATGTTCCCTTTAAGTAGTTCTTTCGGAATGGTTTTCAATAAACCGGTGATGTCGTGATATTTTCCCAGCAGGATCAGTATCAGCGCACCACTAATCCCAGGCAGAATCATCGCACAGATGGCAATCATCCCGCAGAGAAAGACATAAAAGTTTCCTTCAGGCGGCTTGACCGAATGTTCGCCCACCAGCAGGTAAACACCAATCAGCGAAGCGGCAAACGCGATCACATTTGCAATCGTCCAGCGATCCACCATTTGTGCCACTAGAAAACTGGAAGCCAGGATCAATCCGAAAAAGAGCGATAGCGTCAGTTGCAGATGATAATCGAGCAGATAATGCATCAGGCTGGCCAGACTGACGACGCCTGTTAGAATTCCCACACCCAGCGGAATTACAAATCGCAGGTCGAGATGTTGTGCCGCCTCAGACCATTTCCGCTGCATCAACAGTTGGAACAATCGGGCGTCACAGTGACTGATGGCAGTAATCAGACGTTGGTAGATGCCCAGAATCAGTGCGACCGTTCCCCCGGAAACGCCGGGAATGATGTCGGCGCCCCCCATTAAAAGCCCTCTTCCAAGTTGAATCAGATCTCCTTTGGCGGGAAATTTGGAGGGGGACTGGGAAACGGAGGGTTCGGAATCAGACATCAATCAACCTTGATTTAATGAACAAAAGGATCTTCGATTCAATTATTTCGACGCCAGCAATTGAACACAGGATACGAGATCAGGTATGTTTCATAGAGATGCAAAGTGTAATCTAGTGAAGCGTTTCTGAAAAGCGTTGATTTCTGATCCCTCAATAGTAAAGAGAAAAGCACTATGAAAGGCCCCGGATTGAAGCTGGACCTCGATGTCAGGCGACTCTGGAAGTGTCCTCAAACGGGCGAAACGATTCGATTGAGCGGCGATGTCACTGCGAAAACAATGCAGGTGAAGGGCGAAACCGTCTTCATGCAACTCGTCGAAGAAAAACGCAGTCTCTACCGGGATCCGTTTCATTTTGACTATTATGAATTACCGGAAGGCGATCAATCTTCTTCAGAACGGGCCGCTGCAGCTGCGCGTTCGATTGAGGGAACGGAATCGGTAGAAGAAATCGTCGTGACTGAAGAACAGTCGCTGGAAATTTCATCAATCACTCCCGAATCATCAGAAACCGAAACGTCTTCGACGCAAAATCCACCAGAGGAACAATTAGAGGAAGAAGAAGACAGCTTCGGCGGCGGTTTGCTCTGAACCACTTTGAATCGATGCGTTCGATTGATCACGATTTCGTTTGAGTTTCTTATCTCGGCATCAGCCGATTGGTATAACGCGGTCTATGTCACAAACAGATATCATTATTACCGGTGCTCGCGAGCACAATCTGCAAAACGTCAGTGTTCAACTTCCCCGCAATCGACTGATCGTCATGACCGGAGTCAGTGGCTCCGGCAAAAGCTCGCTCGCGTTTGATACGCTCTACGCCGAAGGGCAACGACGTTACGTCGAGTCGCTCTCCAGTTACGCGCGGCAGTTTCTGGGGCAGATGCCGAAACCGGAAGTCGATGCCATCTCCGGCCTCGCTCCTTCCATTTCCATCCAGCAGAAAATGAGCGGCCGCAATCCGCGTAGTACCGTGGGCACGATTACGGAAATTTACGATTACTTGCGCGTTTTGTTTGCGCGCGTCGGACTGGGATCGTGTGAAAACTGCGGCAAACCGATCAGCTCTCAGAGCAGCGAACGGATTATCGATTCGATTTCGCTGCTGCCCGAGAAAACCCGCTTTTCAATTCTGGCACCGCTCATTCAGCAACAGAAAGGCGAATACAAAGATCTGTTCGAGGACCTTTCCAAACAGGGATTTCTTAGAGCACGCGTCGATGGTCGCATTGTACAATTGACCGATCAGCTTCAACTGGATCGTCAGATGCGTCACACAATTGAAGTCGTCATCGACCGATTGGTGGCAGGCAAAGTCAGCCGCGCGCGGTTGGCAGAGTCGGTAGAGCTGGCGTTGAAACAGGGCAATGGAACGCTGATCGTCGCACAGGAACTTTCGGCGAAACATCCTGACAAGGAAAATGCAGAGACGCTACAAGACAAAATCTTCAGTTCACGCTATGCCTGTGCCGATTGTGGCATCAGTTATGAACCGCCCACGCCGCAGCTCTTCAGTTTCAACAGTCCGTTGGGAATGTGTAATGAATGTAACGGCCTCGGTATGCGGTACGATTTTCCGCTCGACTCCTTACTGAAAAAAGAATCGCTGTCAATTCAAAAAGGGGCCTTCGAGCTCTTGGGCCCGTTGAGCAAAGTCGGAAAATGGCGACGGCACATCTACAATGGAGTGGCTCGCTCCATCGAAAAGAATCTCAAACTTCCCGAAGACAGCTTTCTGAAAACGCCCTGGAATGAATTGCCCGAAGCCGCCCAGCATCAGTTTCTGTATGGAACCGGCGAACGCAATATTACGTTCAGCTGGCGGCATTCCGGCGGCGTCTGGAAGCATGGCGGTACCTGGGAAGGCTACATTGAGGAACTGCTGGAAAGTTACCGTAAAACCAGCAATCCCATGCGTCGGAGACAGCTCGAAAAGTATATGGACTTTGTCCAATGTTCCAGTTGTCACGGAACGCGACTGAACACACAGGCCCGCCACGTTCACATTACTTCGACCAGTTATTCCTCCAATGGCAGTCAAAAACCATCTGCTAAAACTCTGCCGGAAGTCTGTGCCTTCAGCATTGAAGAAGCCGCCACCTTCTTCGAATCATTGGAACTGGACGAGACCGGATTGCTGATTGCTGATGAGGTCTTGAAAGAGATTCGCGGGCGACTCGGGTTTCTCTTGAGATGTGGTCTGAATTATCTGACGCTCGACCGCACCGCGCCCACGCTGTCCGGCGGTGAAAGTCAGCGGATTCGACTGGCCGGGCAGATTGGCTGCGGTCTGGTGGGCGTTGTGTATATTTTGGACGAACCCTCGATCGGCCTGCACCCCCGCGACAATACGATGCTGCTGGAAAGTCTTTGCGATCTGCGTGATCAGGGAAATACGGTCATCGTCGTCGAGCACGATGAAGAGACCATGCGCGCCGCTGACCATATCGTCGACTTCGGTCCCGGCCCCGGTATCCGTGGCGGGCACATTGTCGCGGAAGGCACCTATCAGAAAGTTCTCAAAGCGAAAGAGAGTGTGACGGCCCAGTTCCTGTCCGGTAAAGAAAAAATCGAAATCCCGGAAACACGTCGTCGTCTTGTCAAAAAAGAATCGATTACAATCAAGGGTGCCAAACACCATAACCTGAAAAATATCAGCGCTTCGATTCCAACCAAAGGTTTTATCTGCGTGACTGGTGTGAGTGGTTCCGGTAAGAGTTCACTCGTGAACGATATTCTCTGGCCTGTCCTCAATAAAAGTGTCAACAAAGGAAAAGGCAATCCTGGCGATCATCAGAAAGTGACCGGCCTGGAATTCATCGACAAAGCGATTGACATCGATCAGTCTCCCATCGGTCGGACGCCGCGATCGAACCCGGCGACGTATGTGAAGGTCTTCGATCTCATTCGTGATCTGTATGCCAAACTACCCGATGCCCGTGCCCGCGGTTACAAAGCCGGGCGGTTCAGTTTCAATGTTGCCGGCGGACGCTGTGAAGCCTGTGAAGGACACGGTGCGAATAAGCTGGAGATGGATTTTCTGGCTGATGTCTGGGTTCCCTGTCCGGTTTGTGAAGGGCGTCGTTTTCATCATGAGACGTTGGAGATTCGCTACAAGGGCGCCAATATCGCCGAAGTTCTGGAGATGGATATTCAGCAGGCGATTGAACATTTTCAGAACGTTCCCAAAATTCTGAAGCTGCTGGAATCGCTGCACAATGTCGGGTTGGACTATCTTAAATTAGGGCAGCCTTCCCCCACACTGTCCGGCGGTGAAGCACAACGGGTCAAGCTGGCACGCGAGCTGGGTAAACGTTCGACCGGCAGCACCTTTTATCTTTTAGACGAACCAACAACCGGGCTGCACTTTGCCGATGTCAAATTACTGTTAAAAGTGCTGCATCATCTGGTCGATGCCGGAAACACGGTCTTGGTGGTCGAGCACCATCTCGATGTAATCAAGACGGCCGACTGGGTGATTGATCTTGGCCCCGAGGGCGGAGAAGGGGGGGGGACGATTCTGGTTGAAGGGACGCCCGAAGAAGTCGCCGCCTGTTCGCACTCCTACACTGGCCTGGCGTTGAAAGAACAGACCGATCTTGTGCCTTCCAAATCGACGAAACGCAAGAAAAAAATAAAAGCGCTGACTCTCAACAACCCGCACCTGCGCTGGCAGTCAGCGAATCAAAAACGGAATGGCAAACCCAAAGGGGACAGCAAAGAGATCACGATCCGCGGTGCCGGCCAGCACAACCTGCAGAACCTGGATTTGCAGATTCCCCGTAATCAGATGAATGTCTTCTGTGGCCCTAGTGGCAGCGGCAAAAGTTCGCTGGCGATGGATACGCTCTACGCCGAAGGGCAGCGTCGCTATGTGGAATCGCTGTCAGCTTACGCCCGCCAGTTTCTCGGCCAGATGCCCAAACCGAAGTTCGAGCACATTCACGGCCTCTCGCCAGCGATCGCCATTGAACAGAAAACAACCGGCCATTCACCCCGTTCGACCGTCGGCACCGTGACCGAAATTTATGATTACCTGCGCGTGCTCTATGCCCGCCTGGGAACCATGTATTGCCCGGACTGCGATGTGCCCGTGGAAACGCAGACCACCGATGAAGTCATTGAACGCATTTTGGCGATGGAAGCGGGAACCAAGCTCTTGATCTTGGCGCCCGTCGAGATCAACGTCGGTCAGGCCTATGAGACGCTTTGGGAAAAACTGAAGTCACAAGGCTTCCTGCGGGTACGCATCGATGGCACGACGTACCGTCTGGAAGAGGTCCCGGAAATCGACCGCCGTCGTCGGCATGAAGTGGAAGTCGTGCTCGACCGGATTACCGTCGCCGCCAAGAATCGTTCGCGCATTGCCGACTCAGTAGAATCCGCCTTGGCGCTCGGCGAAGGGCTGATGTATACCTGCTATTGTGATGAGACGATTCCCGAAGAAGAATGGGATTTCGAAACGTTCAGCCTGTTTTACTTCTGTGAACAGTGTGGCCAGAGCTTTGAAGAGTTAACCCCGCACAATTATTCCTTCAACAGTCCGCTGGGGTGGTGTGAATATTGTGAAGGCCTGGGAACTGAACTGGGTACGAATTTATCCGAATTGATTCCCGATCCGAATCGCAGTCTAGAGGACGCCGCCGTCGCCGCCTGGCCCGATCCACGGACGAATCCTGAGTTCAACAAAACGCTGGTTGCGCTGGCAAAACAGTTTCGGATTCCGCTGGACGTCCCCTTTAATCAGCTCAGCGTGAAACAGCAACGCGTCGTGCTCTACGGCGATGAAGATCGCTGGATTCCACTAGATGACTCCGGCAGAATTCAATTTCAATATAAGGGACTCTATCCGGCAATTGAAGAAGCGTCGCGGCTCTCGTTTGCGTTTCGCAGCCGTCTGCATGAGATGACGGGGGAAGTACCCTGTTCTGTATGTCACGGCAGCCGTCTGCGAACTGATGCCGCCGCCGTGCGGTTCCAGGGTAAGACCATTGGACAGTTTTGTGATCTTCCTTTAAGCGATGCGCTTGCGTTTATAAAAACCGCAAAGCTCGATAAACGGCAAAAGCAGATCGCCGGCGATCTGATCAAAGAAGCCACGAGCCGACTGGAGTTTCTGGTTGATGTCGGGCTGGAATATTTAACTCTCAGTCGCCCGTTGCCGACGCTTTCGGGGGGAGAGAGCCAGCGGATTCGACTGGCAGGGCAGGTGGGACGTTCCCTGACCGGCGTATTGTATGTGCTGGATGAACCGACGATCGGCCTGCATCCGCGCGACAACACACGGTTGATCAACACGCTCAAAAAACTGCGCGATATCGGCAACACGATTGTGATGGTCGAGCATGATCGGGAAGTTTTGGAAGCTTCGGACTGTCTGTACGATTTTGGTCCGGGGGCAGGACGGTTTGGCGGTACGATTGTCGGCAAAGGTTCGCCCAAGCAGTTACAACGCAAAAAGAAATCACTCACGGGGCAATATCTGTCAGATCAGTTGACGATCCCGCTGCCTCAGGAACGCCGCGTGATTTATGAAAAACAGGGCAAGACCGACGTTGCGGTTTCTCCCACCGGTCACTGGCTGGAATTGAAAGGAGCTCGCCAGCACAATCTGCAGTCGGTCGATCTCTCCATTCCATTGGGGGCATTTGTCTGTATTACGGGTGTGAGTGGTTCGGGAAAAAGTTCGCTGATCGAAGAGACACTGGCACGGGCCGTCACCAAAAAGCTGCACCGTTCCAAAGTAGCACCCGGCCCGTTTGATGATCTGCTGGGGCTTGAGCAGATCAATAAAGCGATCATTGTCGATCAAAGGCCGCTGGGGAATACGCCCGCTTCGAATCCTGCCACCTATACCGGCGTGTTTGATCAGATTCGCGAACTCTTTTCTCGACTCCCTGATTCCAAAGTGCGCGGCTATCAACCGGGGCGTTTCAGTTTCAACCGTTCGGGCGGACGCTGTGAAGACTGTGAAGGCAACGGTCAACGCTGTATCGAAATGCACTTTCTGCCCGATGTCTGGGTGACCTGTGAAACCTGTAACGGCAAACGCTATAACCAGGAAACGCTGTCGGTCAAATATAAAGGGAAATCGATCGCTGATGTGCTGGAGATGTCGATTGGCGAAGTGGCAGAGCTGTTTAATAACATTCCTGCGATCAGGCGCACCATGGAAACCCTGTGTGCGATTGGTCTGGATTACCTGACGCTGGGACAATCCGCGCCGACGTTATCGGGGGGCGAATCGCAACGCGTGAAACTGGCGGCGGAACTGGCACGACCAAGTACCGGAAAAACACTGTATCTACTGGATGAACCGACGACCGGCCTGCATTTTGATGACATTGCCAAACTGCTCAAGGTACTCAACAGTCTGGTCGAACTGGGCAATACCGTGATCGTGATTGAGCACAATCTGGACGTGATCAAAACAGCCGACTGGCTGGTGGATGTCGGACCGGAAGCGGGCATTGGTGGCGGACGGATCATCGCTGCAGGAACGCCGGAAAAACTGGTGGAACATGCTGACCGCTTTCAGAAACAAAAAGGCAAAGCACGATCAAGCAAATCTAAACAGCCGCCGCTGCTCCGATCTTATACGGGTGAAATTCTCAAGCCGATTCTTGCCTCCGGTGATCGCGAGGAACGCGAAGTCTTCGACGCACAGTCACTCGGAGAAAAGCAGGCAGGCGACCTTGACCTGAAGCAAATCGGCCGCGACGCACAGATGCCGTGGCAGAAAGAGGGGAGACGCTGGCATACGCAGGACCATGTTTCCCTTTCGGGAGCGGCCTGTCAGTGGGAAGGCGGGGCGCTGGAAGCGGTGATCGACTTTGTGGAGAACAAAGAGGGCTTTGGTGAGATCAACTGGAATCATCGCAGTATTGTGGAAGTGAACGGACCGGTCAAAAAACAGGGGTGGTTCCTGCATGCGAATACCGGGGATGAGTGGCTTCTCCGGCTCAATTTCCGCGTCAAACGAAATACCTTTAAACAGGATGAATTGCGGGAAGAGTTGGCGCTGAAGTCTCTGGATGATCTGGACGAGCTTCCCATCTATGGACGTTCAAACCGGGTGCGAGTTAAAAATCTGAAAGGCCCCTGGCAGGAAGTCAGTCTGACAGTTCACTGGGAGGAAGAAATCAGCACACCCGCGTTTATGGAATTCCTGGAGACGGCGTGCGAATCGTATCTCGGCTTGATTCAACGCGATGAAATCAAGCCCGAAGAGATCATGCCCTGGAAAGTCCTGAAGAAGAAATGGCACTTGTCGCGGAAAGGGTTCCCGAATAACAAACGGGTTGTCTGGGATGCGGCGCTATTGGAGTCTCTGTTTGATCTGGTGGAGCAGACTTACCCCGATGCGGACATTCAATGGGACAGCAAATCGCTGGTGAATTTTACGCGTGCGGGAAAAAAGAAGTCGTTTCTGACGATTCATACCAAACGCCGCGAAGGCGTCGATCTGACACTGCAATCTTCGTCGGGGCAACTCACGCTGGGCAAGATCGCCGACCTGGGAAGCGATCGCGAAATCAAAACCGATTCCAAAGGCAAAGAGCTGGCGCGGATTCGCTTCACAAACCAGAAGCAGGTGCAAACCAAAGCGTTCAAACAACTGCTTAAATCGATGACTGACGAGTGAGCCGTTCCGAAACAGAACTTCAAAAAACGCTTTGAAATAAAGGGGGAAATCCCCGCATCTCGGAAAAGATGTTGACGTTTTTTGGTTTAACAGATAGGATACTTGCTGTAGCAATAGTCTTTTATATTGTTACGTCGTATAGCAATCGAATCTTAATCAGGTCAAATCGCTCTAATCTCTCACTCATCAGTGAGGACCTGTTCAATAAAACGACACTGAATTCGTTTTGGTAGGAATTATGGAAATGTGACGGATGCTCTTTTCTTACTCCAATTCGCGCTCCATTACCGTTCATACTCCTGCAAAATTAAATTTGTTCTTAAGCATCGATCATAAGCGATCCGACGGCTTTCACGATATTACGTCGTTAATGCTGTCGGTGGGAATATACGACACTTTAGTTTTCACGGAGGAACCTTCATCAGAAGTTGAGTTGCGTGTTGTCGAAGCAAATTCTCTTCAGCCCCAACAACTTACAGTCCAGGAGTCGACCCCGACCGGAGAAGAAAATCTGGTAGTTCGCGCAATCAGGTTGCTTCAGGTAAAGTCGGGTAAACAACAAGGAATTCGAATTCAGTTAACAAAACGAATTCCTTCCCAGGCTGGATTAGGCGGGGGGTCAAGTGATGCAGCTGCAGCCTTGTTTGCTGTCAATAAACTTTGGCAATTGGGATTGTCGCTTCATGAACTACGTGAATTGGCGGCGGAACTGGGAAGTGATATTCCCTTCTTTCTGACAGAAAGCACCAGTGCCATCTGCCGGGGAAGAGGTGAACTGATAAAACCTGTTTCAATTCCCCATTGTCTCCATTTTGTAGTTGTCCGTCCCTGTTCGGGACTATCGACTGCTGACGTTTATCGGCACTGTCGAGTGGGAAGCCATTCGGAAAATCAGGTAGCGCAACTCGCAGGCGATCTGGCTTCTGGTCAATTTCATTCATTATCCAGCCTCATGTTGAATGATCTTCAGGCTCCTGCGGAAACACTGAATTCGGACATATTAATTTTAAAAGATTACTTCTCAAAACAATCTGTTTTGGGGCATATGATGAGTGGTAGTGGGACTGCCTATTTCGGTATCTGCCAGAACCGGGCTCAGGCATCTCAGATTGCGGCACGATTACGTTCCACAATCAAAGGGCACATATTTGTCGTCCAGAACCGGCTATAGATGAGCAATTCAAAATTTGGCACAAATGGAGTGAGGCCATGGATATCAGTGAAGTACGCATCAAGTTGATGAATGATCCGCATGAAAGATTACTTGCTTTTTGCTCGATTACTTTCGATGTTTCGTTTGTCATTCGAGATTTGAAAATTATTCAGGGGGCCAAAGGCGCCTTTGTGGCGATGCCCAGTCGCAAACTAATGGATCGCTGCCCGAAATGTCACACCAAAAACCACCTGCGGGCCTCGTTTTGTAATCAGTGTGGTGTGCGACTCGATGAAAACCGGGCGGATAAGGATGACGCGGGACGCGCCCGACTCTATGCCGATATCGCCCATCCGATCAATTCGGAATGCCGTGAATTGATTCAGCAGGAAGTCCTCAAAGCCTATCAGGATGAAACCATCTCCGCAAAGCAGGATGGCTATATCTGTCGCTATGACGACTTTGGTGAAGAGGATTATGCCCGCCTGAGTCCTTCCTATGAGGAAGATTCCGAAGAAACAAAGGCCCCTGCCGAAACAGCGGGTTCTGAATCAATCCACATCCGCAAAAATAATCAGGTATTCCGAATAGACTCTGCCGAGAGTTCTCAGGAATCGAGTCCGCCGCATCATACGGCAGCAGAACAGCCCGAATCAGACAAAGTATCATCGAATGAGAGTGAGTCTCGTTTACGAGGCGGTGATACCTTTGGTTCCGGAATTGTCTGATCTTCACAAACACGTGCCATAAAATCAGAGTGTCACCCCAGGCGTGAACTCGATTCAATGGCCAGGCACTCATTGGCGACTGATTCTGCTACGAACGGATCCTGTTTCATAGCAGAATCAACTACATGATCCCGACCTCAGATTGCCAATGAGTGGGGCTACATCACATCAAAAACAGGCCTGCCACCATGATTGTGATGCCGGTCGCTTTGGACGTCAGCATGTGCTGCAAACGATCAATCATTTTGTCGTTTGCTTGCAGTTCGACAATTTCCTGCTTTTCAACCTCTTTACGCAGTTCGGCATTCAACCACTCCAGAACCGAGATGCTCAGGTTCTGAGAGGTATCTTCCGTTTCAGCTGAATCAGCATGGCCCAGACCTGTGGCCGATGGTCTGGTTGTCTTGGATTGACACTGCTGAGGGGAAATCATTAACTGTTGCATGCTGGCCCATTTCTTTCTCGGTGGTAATCCGAATTCAGCAACTGATCACTCTGAGCACAGGGAGGGAATGATTCAGTGATGAAGGATTCAATCATTGTCCCTGTGAAGCGAATCAGTTTAAGGAGGGAACAGTACTTGTATCGTAAAGTTTGCAGTGTTTCCCTCATGTATTGTTTACGGATTTCAGATATTTGAGGGGAGAGCAGAAAGATATATCGATTATAGGTGTCCTGCACAGAACACGGGACAGCAGGCTTCAGTGCGCCATCTGGAATCGATATGATAGGGAAACAAGATCAGAACATGTTTCCTTGCAATCACCGATTTAACTTTGACTTTCCTGAAAGAAAATATTTGATGAAATCTCTGCATGCATTTTTGTTACTAATGACCTCGGTTTGTTTTCTGACAAGTTGTAGTGATTCCGCACCGACTGAAAAACAAAAAGAGGAAGCACTCAATGAGGTTCCTGCCATCGATTTGCCTGAAAAAACGTTAGAATCGTTATTCGAAGTCGAAGATGGTTTTACGCTTCTGAGCCTGAAAGACTTTAAAGAGTTTCAGGGAAAATCAAAAGAGCCGGTCCAGGAACCGACCTGGACGGAAAAAAATGGTGTGATCTCCTGCACGGGCCAGCCACGGGGCTATCTGCACTCGCTGGAAAGTCTGGGGAACTGCACCGTACGGTTGGAGTATCGTTTTCCGGAATCAGCTGAGAAAAATGAGAACCCCAACACCGGCTTTCTGTTTTTCATCACCGGCGAAAATCGAATCTGGCCTAAGTGTCTGGAAGTGCAGGGTAAATTTGAGGAGATGGCTCACATCAAATCCAACAGCAAAGAAATCACCCTGGAAGTGACCGACAATCAGGCGGCCCGCGAATCTGCCAGACGCCCGATCGGCGAGTGGAACGCCATCGAAGTCGTTTGTAAAGATGGTGCGCTGACTTCGGTTTTGAATGGAACCCCCATCGCTTCCAGTAAGCCGAGTGAACTCAAGTCAGGTTTCTTCGGCATTCAGTCCGAAGGAGACGCTGTCGAGTTTCGCAATATCCGCGTGCAGAAACTGACCGATTAGGCGTTTTGCTTTGCATTAGACTGCCTGTTCACTTTAAAATGGGCAGACTGAAGTCTTGAGTCTTCCTATTAACAAACCGTGGAGCGATCACCATGCAATTTCGATTATTGATGTCTTTCTGCCTGCTGGCATGTACCCTGTTGCTGACCCCCTCCTATTCCCAGGCCGAATCAGGAAAAACCAGGGTGTTGATGCTGACCCAGAGTAAAGGTTATACACACGGCTCGGTAAAGCGGAAGGATAAGACCGAGTTGGCACCTGCCGAAATCGCCATGGTCCAACTGGGCAAACAGTCCGGCCTGTTCTCGGTCGACTGTACTCAGGATGCAGCCGCGGACTTCACGAAAGAGAATCTGAAAAACTATGACATCGTAATGTTCTACACGACCGGAATGCTGCCGATCAAAGAAGCAGATATGCAATATTTTCTGAATGACTGGCTCAAACAGAAAGGGCATGGTTTCATCGGTTTCCACTCCGCCACCGATACTTATAAATCGTACGAGCCCTATTGGGATATGGTCGGTGGTTCGTTCAACGGGCACCCCTGGACTTCCGGTAATAAGGTGACGATCACTGTGCATAATACCGATCACCCGGCGATGAAATCGTTCGGCAAAGAATTTCAGATCAAAGACGAAATTTATCAGTACAAGAACTGGCAGCCGGAAAAAGTGCATGTGCTAATGAGCCTGAATATGGAAAAATGCAATCCCAAACGTCCTTACCAGGTTCCCGTTGCCTGGGCGAAAGAGTGGGGAAACGGCAAGGTCTTTGTGAATAACCTGGGACACAACCCGCAAACCTGGGCCAATCCTGCCTTTCAAAAATCAGTCATCGGAGCCATCAAATGGATCCGCGGCGATGCACCCTCTGCAGTTCCCGTGAATCCGGAACTTTCCAAACGGGAAGATGCAAAGGCAGCCGCTGCTACCAAAGCCGCTGAAAAGTAAAATTCAAAGTCTATTGCAGGAAAACGCATGTCGAAAGTAATCGTCGTGACGGGCGCGACCCAGGGATTGGGGCGCGCCATGTCCGCTGGCTTCATTGAAGCCGGTCACACCGTGATCGGCTGTGGTCGGTCAGCAGAAAAGATCGCAGCACTGTCAAAACAGTATGGTGCAGCGCATCAGTTTTCGGTGGTCGATATTGCTGATGACCGCTCTGTTCAAGACTGGGCGTCTAGTGCGATAGACCAGTTTGGGCCGCCGGATTTGCTGCTGAATAATGCGGCGCAGATCAACGAGAACGCGCCGCTGTGGGAAGTACCTGCGGAAGACTTTGATTCCATTATCGATGTGAATATCAAAGGTACCGCCAACACCATTCGCCATTTTCTGCCTGTCATGCTAGAGCAGCAGACGGGCGTGGTTGTGAATTTCAGTTCCGGTTGGGGGCGTTCGACGTCCGCAGAAGTCGCCTCTTATTGTGCGACGAAATGGGCCATCGAAGGTTTGACGCAGGCACTGGCGCAAGAACTGCCACGTGGCATGGCGGCGATCCCTTTGAATCCGGGGATTATTAATACCGAATTGCTGCAAAGCTGTTTTGGTTCACAAGCCGCACACTACCCGACGGCAGAAGAATGGGCAGAGACCGCCGTCCCCTTTCTATTAGGCCTATCGGCTCGAGATAACGGAAAACAATTGACGGCTCCTGGTTAGAAAACGCACTCAAAAACCGGCAAAGATCGCTTTTTTCCGCAGAATGGTAATTCACTTCGAGTTTGAGTAAACTCGGGGAAGTCAGACCCTCATTACCCTCACTGTCATTCATTTTGCATACATCGAGTCATCAACCATGGCAAAATTTTATAAATATAAAACTCCCGCAGATGTCGTCGCCGATTCAGAACGTCTAGGCTGCCCGATTCAAGTCTCGGATAACTTTGATGTGCTGTATCAACCGATTCAAATCGGACATCTGGTAGCCAAAAGTCGTCTAGGCATTCAGCCGATGGAAGGCTGTGACGGCACCACCGACGGCTTTCCTGATGAATTGACCTACCGCCGCTATCAACGCTTTGGTGCAGGTGGCGCTTCGTTAATCTGGGGAGAAGCGACGGCTATCGGCCCGGAAGCACGAATGAACCCGCGGCAGTTGATGATCAACGACAAAACGGCGTCTGCTTTAGAAACCATGCTCGGCGGTTGTCGCGACGCACACAAAGAAGCCTTTGGTTCTGACGACGGACTGGTCATTGGTCTGCAACTGACGCACTCGGGCCGTTTCAGTTTTGAAAAGCCGCTGGTCGTGACGCGGGATCAGGTGCTTGATCCGCGAACGATTGATAAATCGACGGGCCGTCCCATCGATGACAGCTATCCGGTTCTCACAGATGACGATTTAAAACGCATCGAAGATCAGTATGTAACCTCTGCAAAACTGGCCGAGTCAATCGGAGTCGGGTTTGTAGATATCAAACAGTGTCATCGTTATCTGCTTTCAGAATTACTGGCAGCGAAAAATCGTCCGGGCGAGTATGGCGGCTCATTGGAAAACCGGACGCGTCTGGTTCGGAATTTGGTCAAACGCATTCGAGAAGAGTGCCCGAGTCTGGTGATCGGCACCCGTATGAACGGCTACGACGGGATTCCCTATCAAGGCTTGGGCGATGACTTTGTAGGAGCCCCCTGTCCTCATGAGTTGCCGTTACAGACGGCCTTTGGTACTGATCCGAACGACCATTTAAAAGAAGATTTGACCGAACCACTGGAAGTGGCCAAACTTCTCAAAGAGTGGGGTGTCGGCATGATCAATATTTCGAACGGAAATCCGTATGCCAATCCGCATATTGTGCGTCCTGCCGAGTTTCCGCCGACCGATGGTTATCACGCGCCCGAGCATCCCCTGATCGGCGTCGCACGGCACTTCCGGATTGCCTCACAGATCCAAGCTGCTGTTCCCGAAATACCGGTCGTGGGCAGTGGTTACAGCTGGCTTCAGGATTTTGCGATGCACGCCGCTGCCGCGAACGTTGAACAGGGAAAAATCTCTATTGTCGGCATGGGGCGCGCTACATTGTCGCAACCGGAGTTTGCCAAAATGCTGAAGGAAGAAGGGAAACTCAAGCGGAAAACTGTCTGCCGTACGTTTTCTTATTGCACCAACCTGATGCGCACGAAGGACCATCCACTCGGACAGTACCCGACAGGATGTCCTCCGTTTGATAAAGAGGTTTATGATCCACTGTGGAAAGAAGCCAAGGCGAAGTTGGAAGAAAAACAGAAGCCGGCGTCTGAGTAATCAGGCTGCCTGTTGCAGAGGGGACTCTTCTGCCTGCTCTCCAGCGATGATTTCCTCAACCAGACCGGCGTAGTCTTTGGCGCCCGGACACGAACTGGAATAGTCAAACACAGATTGCCCGTAGCTGGGGGCTTCTGCCAGTTTGATGTTCCGTCGGATTCGACTCTGGAAGACTTTGGCATCAGCCCAGGGAGCCTCTGGATCGCTTTCGCCCAAAAAGGCACACAAGTCGTCGGTGACGTCGGCTGCCAATCGAGTTCCCGTTTCATAGAGACATAATACGACGCCGGAAATTTTCAAATTGCGATTCAAGCGACGCCGTACCAGAGCCGTCGTTTCCAACAGCTTGGATAAACCCTGCAGCGCAAAAAAGTGAGGTTGCAGCGGAATGATGACCTCGGTGGCCGCCGTCAATGCGTTGACCGTCAACACACCCAGAGAAGGGGGGCAGTCCATGATCAGGTAATCAAAGGGTTCCGTTTCCGCCATTTTCTTGATGGCCTCGCGCAGAACGATTTCCCGGTTCTCGGCGTCAACCAGTTCCAGTTCAGTGGCCGCAAGATCGAGTGTCGCGGGAACGACCCATAAATTTTTAGCGACCAGTTGGCGGGTTTCCGCCAGGGTTTTGAATCCTGAAAAGACATCATAGGCCGTGGGAACATTTCCCATCGGTTCAATGCCCAGATGTAACGAAGCATGGCCCTGCGGATCGAGGTCAACCAGGCAGACTTTTTTGCCTTGCATTGCCAGCCCGGCAGCCATGTTCACGCTTGACGTCGTTTTGCCGACGCCCCCTTTTTGATTCATGATTGCAATGATACGCATCGGGAGTCCTTTCCCTCTTTCTCTTCAATAAACTGGGTCGCTGTCTTGTTTCAAACGCTTATTGTATATCACTTTACGTCATTGATGTGTTCCTGATGACGAAGGTGAGAGTATGTCAGTCCTGACCTGAAGGTGAGGCAGTATATCGGGAAATTCCATTTATGGAAACAGGAATTAAGGCACCACAGGCAGGATTTTTTGTGGGGGAATTCCAGGGTGAACTTGCCGGGAAACACAGAAATCAATGATGTTTCACTGTGCAGGCTGTTTCAAAATATGTTGAAACGCTGCAGATTGTTTTTCAGGTTATCGCGAACCAGGTTTGAGAGATTCCAGTTCGCTCTCCGCGTTGTTTTTACTTTGGGAGACCGGATGAGGTTCGCATTGTCGTTGCAGAACATAGAGCACATGCTGGGCACGCAGGTTCGCCAGCCAGGCGCGTTCGACGGCACGATGGTTAATAATCGGGATTTCCTGGAGAATTTCGATTCCCAGCAGCCGCATCAGGTCCTGAAAATCGTGCATCGACATCAGGTGCAGGTTGGGTGTGTTATACCATTCATAGGGTAAGACCTCGGTCACCGGGGCACGTCCCTGTTTTAAAACCTGGAGTCGAATCCGCCAGTTTCCAAAATTGGGAACGACAACCAGTGCCCGCTTTGCAACACGGACCATTTCTTCCAGCAGCTGTTTCGGGTGCAACACCTGTTGCAGTGTCTGGCTCAGGACCACGTAATCGAAGGAGCCATCGGGAATGTCCTGTAAGCCTTCATCCAGGTCGGCCTGAATCACGGGAACACCGCGGGCGATCGCGGCGTGATGTTGTGTGATATCGATTTCAATGCCCAGTACCGAAGCCCCGCGTTCTTCGCGCAACCGGGCCAGCAGGCGACCATCGCCGCAACCCAGGTCGAGTACGCGACTGCCTGGCTGAATCTGTTCCAGCAGCATTCTATCCGTCATTTCCAGTGACGGGTCTTGCATACAGTATCGATGTTGTGCACACATAAAAAATATCCGCGTCCATTTTGAGTCTTACAACAGCCACGTGGCTATTGCACTCAATTATGTTTTTTGAGCACTCTCAATCAGCTGGCTCTGATAGGCCTGTTCCAGAAAGGGAGTGATCATGTTTTGCAGTTGTTCAATTTCAATCAAAAAAGAGTCGTGGCCGAACGGGCTTTTTAATTCGATAAACGACACATGCTTGCCGCATTCAATCAGTGCTCGCAGGATTTCTTTACTTTGAGTGGTGGTAAACAGCCAGTCCGAGTCGTAAGAAGCAATTAAAAACCGGGCATCGGTTTTTCCCAGGGCGTTGGTCAGCGAACCATATTGTGATTCGAGATCAAAATAGTCCATCGCCCGCGTGAGGTAGAGATAGCTGTTGGCGTCAAACCGTTCCACGAATCGTTTACCCTGATAATGCAGATAGCTCTCGACCTGGAACTCGACTTCCGGCAGCATTTCATACGTGAAGGTATCGTGATCCTGCAGGCGGCGACCGAATTTCATTTCAATCGACTGGTCTGACAGATAAGTAATGTGGGCAATCATGCGGGCTAATGCCAAACCATAGCGAGGGCCGGCGCCTGCTTCGTATTCCCCGTCTTTGTATTCGGGATCGGTTTTGATGGCGCGTCTGCCAACGGCGTTAAAGGCGATTCCCTGGGCCGAAAGTTGAGCCGCCGATGCCAGACAGATCGCACTGCGCAACTGTTTGGGAAAACGCGCTGCCCACTCCAGTACCTGCATGCCTCCCAGGCTCCCCCCAATCACGGCCAGCAATTGCTCGATGCCCAGATGCCGGGTTAATGCGGAATGCACTTCGACAATATCACCTACTGTGATGAAAGGAAAATTAAGCCGATATGGCTGATTGGTTTCGGAATTAATACTTCCGGGGCCCGTTGTCCCCTGACAGCCGCCCAACACATTAGCGCAGATCACAAAGTATTTATCGGTGTCCAGAGTTCGACCGGGTCCGATCAGATCATCCCACCAGCCCGGTTTTGCCTTTTCGTCATCATCTTCATAGTAGCCGGCTGCGTGAGCATCGCCGGTGAGCGCATGGCAGATGAAGATGGCATTGTCTTTCGCCGGCGTCAATTCGCCATACGTTTCATAGGCCACCTGAATCGGCCCCAGTTCACCACCCCCGGCCAGTTTCAACCAGTGAGGAGGCACAAACAAGGTCGCCAGTTTGGTCTGAACAAAACCCACCCCTGAATGTTGGCGAGCTTCCGTTGTTTCCTGTTGTGTTGCCATAGAAAAAATTGCTTTTCAGATTACCTGCAGTATCGACGGTTCTCTCTTCATCGTGGAATCAGTATACCGAAGGTCCTCCGGAATTTCGACACGGGACCGATTCATTAAATCGGGATCTGTTCGCATTTTAGACCAGCATTCACCGCAAATGAGTCCTTTTATGGAATATTTGCGGAAAATGAGGTTGAGGCAATGTGCAGTAGAGCCTATTTCCTGAACTCATCAAGCTTTACGCCAGAGAGGTGATGGGGAACGCATTCACCTTTACTCTGCCAGTTCCAGGAAACGGTCGACCCGGCGATCAATGATATCAATACTCTTGTTCCAGAAGTCGGTTTCTCCCAACTGGTAGCCAAATGTATTCGCAACAGCTTCTTCAGTCACCTGACACCCGGTGGCAATCAGCAGTTCACGGTATTTTTCAGCGAATTCCGACGGATCGGAAAACGTATCAGCCAATGCATAAACGCCAAGCGAGAGTAAATAGCCAAACGTATAAGGAAAATTATAGAACGGTAATTCGCTGATATAAAAATGTAGTTTGGAAATCCAGAACTGCGGATTCCAGCCTGCGTCATCCAAGGCACCGGCATACGCTTCCTTCTGGGCCTGTTGCATCAACTCGGAAAAACGGTCGGGCGTCAATTCGCCTTCCTGCCGTTCCTGGTGCAGCCGGTCTTCAAACAGGAAGCGGGAGTGGATATTCATCATGAAGGCCACCGAGTCTCCCAGCATGCCGTCCAGGATCTGCAGTTCTTCTGCTTTCGACTTCGCGGCTTTCAGGCGTTGCTCCCCGAGTACCGCTTCGGCAAACGTGGATGCGGTTTCTGCCAGGTTCATTGGATAGTCACTGAGTGCGTAAGGTACATCTTTGAGGACATACGAATGATAGGCGTGTCCCAGTTCATGCGCCAGCGTCGACATGCTGTCGGCGGAATTAGTGTAGGTCATGAAAATGCGTGACTGCTTCTGAACCGGGAACGTCGTGCAGAAGCCCCCCTGTCGTTTCCCAGGCCGATTCTCCGCTTCGATCCAGCGTTCACGGAGTGCCCGTTCGGCGAACTCACTTAAGTCGGGGCTGAACTGGTCGAAGGAATTGACAATCAGTTCGCACGCGCGATCGTAGTGAATCTCCGGCGATTCGCCACCTGATAGAGGCAGTGGTGCATTCAGGTCGTACCAGCAGAGTTGGGAAAGCCCCAGCATTTCGGCTTTCTTTTCCAGAAATTGCACTAGCTTCTGTTTACGCTTCGAAATGACAGACCACATGGTATCCAGAGTGCTGCGCTGCATCCGATTATAGATCAACGGGGCATCCAGATGATCGGTAACCGGCAGATGACTGTATATGGTGAGCCTGGTTCCCGAGAGATGATTCAACGCGTCAGCACAGGAATCGGCGATCGTGTCCCAGGCTTTGTTCGCAGCAAAGAAATTATTTTCGCGAATCGAGCGCTCTGGTGAATCAAAGTGGACCTGGCCGGGAGAGCGTTCGACCAGTTCCCCCTTTTCCATAATCCGAATTTTCAGATCGCCCGATAGACGGTCATACAAACGTCCCCAGGCATGCAAACCGTCGACCGCCAGTTGCGACGCCAGAATCTCCTGTTCCTTAGGCAGTCTGAGTGTGGCATTCCGTTTGCAGTCTTCCAGGAAGAATTGGATCTCTTGAATCCGCGCATCCTGCTGGCAGAATTGCTGCAGGACTTCATCAGAAAGTTCTCGCACCGTGAGTTGCAGTTGTGTTTCTATATTTTCGCGTAAGGGACGGATACTGGCCAGACGCGCCATTAAGATCTGGTAGTGTTTATTATTCGCATCTTCGGAACAGTAACACTCCAGGCAGGCGAAAAGCCCCGCGAGTTCGGCGATAGCAGCTTGGTAGTCCGTGAGAAAATCACCCCAGATGCCGGCATCCGTTTCTGGATTGGTAGACGTTGACAATTCAGCAACTTGTGAGACCAGTCCCTCCAGTGACGCTTTCATCTGCTTCAAAACGGATTCAAAGTCAGCGTGCTCCGGGTGAGGGTACAGGGAAGCCAGATCCCAGGTCAGGGGGTACGAAGTTGCCTCAGTCATGGTGATGAATCCCAAACAGAAAGAAAGAAGTTATAGTCATGTCCTGAATGTATTCTATTGCCGGTCATCCCGTCAATTAAACATAACCGGATTCGAAAACTCGTTTCACTTTCGAATAATTCAAACAGGCGATGGAAGACGATGGTATAATGAGAGTAACCGAAGTGAAATGAAAATAAAGAGATCAGCGAGAATCACGATCAAGAAAGCGAGCTGCATTGAAATTCAACACCCCCACCATCTTAATGTGTCCGCCCGATTTTTATGGGATTGAATACGAAATCAATCCCTGGATGAGCCGCAGTCAGCAAAGTAATCTCGACGTGGCCCGGCAGCAGTGGGAGGCTTTGCATCAGCTTCTACAGACGTTAAAAGCCCAGATAAAATTAATGACGCCCGTGAAGGGACTACCCGATCTCGTCTTTACGGCGAACGCCGGCCTTGTCTGGAAAGACAAGGTATTTTTGTCCCAATTTCGCCATGAAGCGCGACAGGGAGAAACTGCCGTCGATCGGGACTGGTTTCAAGAGGCCGGCTTTGAAACGATAGAGATGCCCGACGATTATTTCTTTGAAGGGGCCGGCGATGCGCTTTTTTGTGGAGACACCCTCTTTGCCGGTTATCTGATTCGCAGCGATGTGAAGGCGCTGCAATGGGTGGCTGGTGAAATAAACTGCCGCGTGATTCCGTTACAGCTGGTCGATGAATTCTACTATCATCTCGATACCTGCTTCTGCCCGCTGAGTGAGACGGAAGCCATATATTATCCGCCCGCTTTTGACAGCTATGCACAACAGGCTTTGAAAGAACATATTCCGCATCTGATTCCCGTGGTGGATCAGGAAGCCCAGCGGTTTGCCTGTAATGCAGTCGTGATCGGGAAATCGGTGGCCTTGAATACCGGCTGCCCGCAACTGGAAAAAGCTCTCAAGGAACGTGGTTATGAGGCACACAGCACGCCCTTGGATGAATTCATCAAAGCAGGCGGCTCTGCGAAATGTTTGACCTTAAGGTTGGACGGAGAGTGTGCGGCTGCTTGGCCTTGAGGCGGCATTATAGTTCAAACGCTTCATATGGTAGACACCCGACGAGGTCGTTTCGGACGGAAAGAAGCGCGAGCCGTCATTCGCCAATGAGAGATCACGGTTGAGTGAAACCTGCTTCAAAGGTACAGCAGGAGTCGAAGCTTCAAACGTGCCAATTCCGGGAGAGACCAGAGAGACCTGGACTTCACCCAGCGCGTAAACATTTGGGTTCTGTTCGGGGATCGGCGAAGGTAAGAACACAATCCAGGTCTGATCAGTCGGTTGACCTGCACCAAACGCGTTTCCGACACGCGGAGTTTGTGTGCTTGGCGTGGTCGAACAATTACGCGTCCATTGTGCGAGGGAAATCGTCTCGATTGGTTTTGCCAGGAACTGTTGATCCCAGACATGTAACAGCAATTGACGCTGGCCGTAGAGGGTGATGTTAACGTTTCCGGAAATCCGAGCGGGATTGCCCATTCGGTCAAAGCCCTGCACGCGAATCGCCAGTGCGTTCCAGTCTGCTTTGCCGCGTGTATTCAGCGGCGTCGCCTGAACGCCAATCTGTGTCAGTTTTCCCAGGATCGGATTTACTGCCGGGGGCGGCGGAAAATCTTGCGGAGACGGGGGCGTTCCCAAAACCCGTTGAGCCGCCTGCGAACGCATCAGTTCCAGAGCAAACCCACGTTCTAAAGTCGGAACGCCTTCAGGATAAACCTGATTCAACAACGGTTCATAAGCACTCAGGGGATCATCGTGAATGCCAATAATGGTGCCACGACTGCGATTGGAAGGACAGGGCCAGGGTAATTGGCAATGGAAATCGCCTGAGGGTGCTTTCTCTGTCAGGTGCTTGAGGGAAGTCGCTCTCTCTCTGGGATCATTTTGAATTGATGTGAATGTGGCTGGCTGAACCAGGTGCCGGTTTGCCGACGCCAGTTGAATTGTTTCCTGATCATAGTGCGAGCCATCAATCGACAGCCGTTTGATTTGGTCCAGAGAATGTGTTGATTGAACCGTTCGGTTCTGGCGAGCAGTTTCGAGGATCAAAGTTGACGAGGCACCCCACTCAATGCGGTCAGCAGTGACGATGCGTCCGTCTGTCAGTTCGATTTCAATTCCTGCCTGAAGGAGGGAAAACGAACATAAGCTCACGGATAGAATGATGAGGGTGAAGCGGAATCGACGTTGCATGGTGTTCCCCGGGTGAAGAGTCAAACTGAACTGCCGATGAGGGCAGAATGTCCTTTGTTCAACAGCACTAAGGGGCAAACAGTGCGCCTGAGATCAGGGCGGTGCGCTGACGGGAACGCCTGAAAGCGAGGTTTTTCAGGTGGCAGGCAATCTGTCAGGGTTATGCCAGTTGCAGTTAAAGAGAAACCGGGGAAACCGCGGGATTATGATTGATTGTGGGGCATTCGCGCTGCACTGCGTGAATCGGAGCGGCGGTGTTGTATCAAACGTTGAACACGATTCACAGAGAGACGTTTCACTCTCTTTACAATTAGGGCGCTTGAAATCAGCTGCAGGGATTTCCCAGGCACGGTCGAGTTCGTCGGTCCTTTTCACCTTAATAAACGGGGATTTAGACAATCTGAGTCTGCGAGATTACACAAAGTCTGCTGAATATGGCACTTAGACCCGTAGATTCCCGTAAACAATATTGCGAATATGCTTGACAGCAAGGAAGGAAAGCGTGATGATCATGCATAATCAGGGACGTGTTGTCCGGATGCAAATTGATGTTAGTCTAATGGGAATATCTGTTTAGGTGATTCCCTTTTTAGTCGCAACAGATATAATTTGTTACTTTATTCAATTCGTTTTTATGATCGATTCCGATCGGGCCAGGCAATCGTAGGTAGTTTCACGTCAACGATAATGTATTCATAGGGAATACATGTGCCAACGTCGGATTTTGTCTTTTTAGAAGAGGGTGGGCTGGAATTATGGCAGCTGGTCACCGTCGTGTTGACATCGAGGAAGTCAATGATGTCACCATTGCAAAGTTTATTGACAAGAAGATCCTTGATGAGGGGAATATCCAGATCATCGGGACTCAGTTATTTGGGCTTGTTGATGAAGATGGTCGCAAGAAGATTATTCTCGACTTTTCCAATGTCGAATATCTTTCCAGTGCTGCACTCGGAAAGTTAATTACACTGGATAAAAAAGTGAAAAAGGCAAAGGGGAAATTGAAACTTTGTTCAATTCGTCCTGATATCTATGAAGTATTCGCCATTACAAGACTGAATCAACTTTTTGATATTGCCGAAACACAGGAAGCTGCTCTCGAAGGGTTTTAGCTTTGGCTCGGGAATTGCTGTTTCGAACGCGTTCCCGGTCATTTGCAGAGTACTTTTGGAGAACAAAATGTTGTGAGATAGCGAAACAAGGAATACCGCGGTTCATTTTTGAAACTGTTTTCCTGAAACTGCTTGACCTGTCTCTAATTTAGTAACTGGATAAACACCAGAAATCGTGTGCTGGCCAAATACATGTCATCGGACGAACATTTTGAAGTAACGATTCCCAGCGATACCTCGGAAGGTCAGGCTGTTCAAGCCAGAATTGTCGAGGCTCTTGAGGTACGTGAGTATCCAGATCGCGATGTCTTTGCTGTGCGCCTCGCTTTAGAAGAGGCGCTGGTGAATGCCATTAAGCATGGTAATCGAATGTCGCCTGACAAAAGCGTCGAAATCAACTGCTGGTTGAGCGACGAACGGGTTCGCATAGAAATCCAGGATGAAGGCGAAGGGTTCGATCGGACCGATGTCCCGGATCCTACCCTGCTGGAAAATCTCGAACGTCCCTGTGGCCGGGGAATTATGCTGATGGGGGCCTTTATGAACCTCATCGAGTACAATGAGCAAGGCAATAAAGTCACCCTGGAAAAGGTTAAAGGGGTGGCCCCCGAACAGCCGGACGCCGAAGCTGAGTGACTCAAAACAGTTACGATGTCCGATCAGTCCGAATTTTCTTGAGAATTTTGCCAGAACACATCTGGTTCATGATTAACATCGGTTGACTTCATCCATACCTCACAATATCTTATACGCACAAAGGGGTTGAGAGCTTTCTTCTACCGCTAATTTATTCCTCGATAGCTCAATTGGTAGAGCGAGCGGCTGTTAACCGCTAGGTTGTAGGTTCGAGTCCTACTCGAGGAGCTTCTTGTTATGCTTATGAATAAGCGTGACCCATTACTTAACAAAAAACGCCGGTCGAGAAATCGCCCGGCGTTTTTTGTTTATCCACGAACATAGTAGACATGTTCACTATCTGTTTTGAGATACAATGTATCAGGATATTAATATGTCACCACCCAGGCAGGATAGCACGAGGAAATATCGATGGAACCTTAGGGGAAAATCAGGTAACACGAATTCATCTTAGCTCTCCTTCGTGATCTGGAGTTTTGTTGGTGAATATAATTCTTTAATGAATCACTATCTAACGGTCTCCGTTGAGTAAGGGGCCAAGCAGTCATCTGCACCAGTACAAAATATGGATGCGATTCAAACTACAGTTGTTCAATTATCTACACCTCTCAGCCTGACGCTGATTTTTGTGGGAACATCGCTTGGTATCTTCGTGGGTGCGATTCCCGGTTTAACCGGCGCCATGTTGATTGCACTTACGTTGCCGTTGACGTTTACCCTCGATCCTCAACTGGCGATGACATTGTTAGTGAGTATGTATGTGGGATCAATCAGCGGTGGCTTGATAACCGGCACACTCTTGCGAATGCCCGGCACGCCCGCCTCTGTAATGACAACGCTTGATGGTTACCCCATGACGCAACAAGGTCAGCCCGGTCGTGCGCTGGGGCTGGGAATATATGCTTCCCTGGTGGGTGGTTTAATTTCCTGTGTGTTTTTAGTCACCTTGTCTGCCCCAATTGCCCGCTGGTCAACACAATTGGGACCTTTTGAATATTTCTCGCTGGTATTAATGGCCCTGGTATTAATCGCGACCATTGATGGTGCATCGCTGACGCGGTCACTCTTTTCGGGAACATTGGGAATTTTGGCAGCCATGCCGGGGATTTCCGCAGCCACAGGCGAAGTGCGACTCACATTAGGGTTCACTCCTCTCAATGGTGGTTTCAAGTTGTTGCCCGTGTTAATTGGAATGTTTGCGATCAATCAGGTGCTGCGCGATATTGCGAATATTGACCAAAAAGTTCCGCGCGTCTCGGTAACACACAGTGGGTTGTGGCTTACTTTCAGAGATTGGAAAAATCAATGGGTTAATATGTTGCGGTCTTCCTTTATTGGAACGTTTATTGGAATACTTCCCGGCATTGGTGCAAACATCGGCTCGATAGCCGCTTATTCAGCCGCCAAAAACAGTTCCAAAACTCCGCAGAAATTCGGTTCCGGTTCTGCGGAGGGAATTATTGCTTCAGAAGCAGCCAATAATGCGACTGTAGGGGGGGCTTTAATTCCACTCGTAGCGATGGGCATCCCCGGCAGTGTGATCGATGCCATTTTGCTCGGCGCATTAGTTCTGCATGGTTTGCAACCAGGTCCGCGGTTATTCAGCGATCATCCCGAACTCGTGCATACCATTATGGGAACCTATTTTCTGGCAAATCTGGTCATGTTTGCGGTGATGATCGCATCAGTCGGTTTTCTGGCAAAACTGGTACGGTTTCCACGTCCTTTTTTGTTGCCCATTATTTTCACCTTTTGCATTGCCGGAGCATTTGCGTTGTCGAACCGAATGTTCGATGTCTGGGTGATGCTCGGTTTCGGGCTGCTGGGACTGGTATTAGAGCGAAACCGAATCCCATTGGCCCCCTTTGTCATTGGTTTTGTCTTAGGTCCGATTGCTGAAGAAAATTTGTGCGCCGGGCTAATGTCATCGCATGGTAGCTGGTTACCGATCATCACTCGGCCAATTTCTTTACTCTTTGTCGCCATCTCTGCATTATTGCTGATGGTGCCGCTTGTGCGTCGGTTCCGCAAACAATCGGACAGCAAAAAAGAGACCTTGCATGATGATGCCGAAAAGACGACTGCTCTTAATTCCTCAGAAATATTGAGTGAAAACGCAGAAGATGAGTCTCACTCATTTTGGAGTCGATACGGTTTACCAGTTTGGCATACCGTTGCGGTGATGGCCATTATTGGCATGATCGTCTTTCAGTTTTCTGGTTTCTTCGCGAATCAACATGAGCTGACGCAATTTCCACAACGCCCCGTTCAGGTTGTCGTGCCGTTTTCTGCAGGAGGCGGAACGGACCTGTTTGTCAGAATTATTCAAAAGTCCATCACCGAGAACAAGCTGCTGAAACAACCTGTCGTCATCATTAATCAGCCGGGGGGCAGTAGTACGATTGGGAGCCGAAATGTCAAACAGGCGCGGCCTGATGGTTACAAAATACTCTGTAACCATGAGGGGATTATTACATCGAAATACTCCGGCAAAGTGAACTACGGTCCGGAGGCTTTTGATCCGATTGCCCAAACGGGAGAGATTAACCTGGTGGTAGCCACGCATCAAAATGCCTGGTACAAAAATCTGGCTGAGCTGTTGCATTATGCCGAGAACCATCCTGGTAAAGTTCAATTTGGAACCAATTTCGGGGCAGTCGCCCATTTCGCTGCCAAAAAGATAGAACAGGCCTCTGGTGGAGAATATTTTAATTATGTGCAATCGGGAGATGGGCAAAAGCGATATACGATGCTCATTGGTGGTCATATCGATGCCACCATTTTTTCGCTGGCAGAATTTCTGTCCTACCAGGGAGACGGGCAGATTCGCGCTTTGGCAGTATTGTCTGACAAGAGGCAATCCGCCCTGCCAGACGTTTCGACGGCTCGTGAACAGCATCTCGATGCCGTGGTTGGTAACTCGTTTTACTGGTGGGCACCCAAAGGCACTCCGCAAGAGCGAATTGATCTACTGGCAGATACACTGGAACAGGCGATGCAATCTGATTCTGTGCGGAATAGTTTGCGGGAGTTGTCTATTGCACCGGTGTTTTATCGGGGCGAGAAATTAAATGAGAACATCAGCCAAAGTGAGAAGAAATTCAGCGAACTGGTTCCTGGCTCAACAGTTCAGCTTCCTGATTTTCCTTTCTATATGATCATGGTAATTCTCTTATTGATGAGTATTATCGTCGTACAGGAAAAACTTCTCAGTCAAACACCATCAACAAATAGATTCTCAAGCTGCAAGCCGCGCATCTGGCTGGCCGTTATTTGTTTTGTACTGCTTTGCGGTTATGTGCTGGTGTTAGAGCAGGGCTGGCTCAGTTACTGGCTGGCAACGGCATTCATGGTTGCAGTCACTGGGGGAGCTATGGCAAAATGGCAACCGAACTATTTGTTAATTCTCATCGAACTCTCTTTGTTGACTGGGTTGGGTACAGAAATTGTGTTCACATCAGTATTCTCTGTTGTACTGCCGTAACTGGATCATTCCAGCGCAGAAAATAGACCTCACGCAGAGATTGCAGAGTTTTTTCAACCACAAAGTCTCTAAAACACGAAGGCGATTCCATGACCCGTCCTAATATTTTATGGTATTGCACCGACCAGCAACGGTTTGACACCATTGGTGCGCTGGGGAACGCGTATGTGAAAACGCCTGTGGTTGATTCGCTCGTGGAAGAGGGGGTGGCCTTTACGCATGCGTATTGCCAAAGTCCAATCTGTACCCCCAGCAGGGCGAGTTTTATGAGCGGGCTGTATCCTTCGCGCTTACACAATACCAGAAATGGCAACGACACCTTTCCTGATTGGCCACCACTGATCAGCAAGTTAATCGCAGAGAGTGGTTACCAGTGTGGGTTGATTGGAAAATTTCATTTAGTGAGTGCCGGCCATCGCGCGGAACCTCGGCTGGATGATGGATTCACAGTCTGGCAGCATAGCCATGCTCCGCGCGATGATTGGCCTGAAGGAACACACGATTATGCCGACTGGGTACGCGCGCAAGGTAAAAGCCTTGAGGACATGCGAAATAGCCAAGAGCATGTTGACCCCGAATATCATCAAACAAAGTGGGCATCTGATCGGGCAATCGAATTTATCGAACAGGATCACCAACAACCCTGGTTGCTGAACATCAATATTTATGACCCGCATCCCCCGTTTATTCCTCCTGAAAAATATGCGAATCTGTTCGACCCTGCCGCGATGCCCGGTCCCCATTTTAAGGAGTCTGATAAGGCGACTCAAGAACTGCTGTCCCAGGTTGATTTTCAGCCTGTCACGATGTCAACGGAAATCAGTGAGCTGAAAAAAGTTCAGGCACTTTATTATGCAATGATTGCTCAAATTGACGATCAGTTTGCGCGCATACTTAATGCATTAGAATCAACAGGACAGAGAGACAATACGGTCATCATTTTCACTTCAGACCATGGTGAGACGTTGGGAGATCATGGGCTGGTACAAAAGGGATGTCGGTTTTATGAAGGATTAGTTCGGGTACCGTTGATTTTTTCCTGGCCGGGACACTTTGTCGCCAATCAGTGTGCGACCGGTCTTGTGGAATTGCTCGATCTTTCTGCTACATTACTCGATTTAACAGGGATGCCCATCCCAGACTATCATCAGGGGCAGAGCCTGCTCCCGGTGCTTACTGGCGAACAGACAGGCGCACAAATTCGCGATAGTGTTCGCTGTGAATACTTTGACGCACTCGATCCGTTTTTCACGGGCGGGGAGGGCAGTTTTGCGACCATGTATCGCGACGACCGGTTTAAATTATCTCTGTATCACGACAAGGATTTGGGGGAGCTTTACGATTTGCAAACGGACCCCTGGGAACACAACAACTTGTGGGACGACCCGGAACATCAGGCTGCCAAACAGCAGTTGATATTAGCGAGCTTTAATAGCCATGTCGTCTTAACAACTGATGTTGGCTCCAAACGGATTGCCCCGATGTGATAAGACGATGGAGAGGCCGCTGTTGTCTCTCTTAGTGTAGGGTCCCGTAGAGTTTACGCTTTTCTCACAGTATTTTTTACGCATAACCTGTTTGAGAGCCTGCGCTTGCCGCGAAATCTGATCCTTGAAAGCTCAACCGGTAGAGTGAGCGGCGGAAAGTCAGGATGCAGGGAATCAGACGCGACCGCCTTGCTCCGGGTTGAGCGGGCCGGAGAATTCTACGAAATGGCAGGCTTTTCTTGTCGCATTTCGGTCACGGCGCGCATCTATTAAGATATGGGCTCTCGCAAGGAAGGTTGGAGCAAAGATCTTGACATCAACTGCTGAACTAGTGACTTCTGTATTGCGTGGTGAGCGGGCTGCGTTCGCCGAGCTTGTGCGGCGGTATGAGCGACTTGTCCTTACGACCGTTTGGTCAGTCGTGAAGGACTATCACCTGGCACAAGATGTCACTCAGGATGTGTTTCTCTCCGCCTACGAAAATCTGCTGACGCTTCGTAGTCCTGCACTGTTCGGGCCGTGGGTGGCACGGATTGCCGAGCGACAGGCGGCCCTGGTGCTGCGACGGCGGCAAATCGATGCGTGTTCGCTGGAAGCGGTTTCTGAAATCGCCACGCCTCCCGAAGTTGAGGGCGACGAGGCAGAGTTCCATGACGTGTTGGCCGCAATCCCAAGACTACCCCAGCATGAACGCGCAGTCGTGCTGCTCCGGTATGTGGACGGCCATTCTGTTCGAGTCATTGCCGAATTGACCGGCCGTCCTGTTGGTACCGTAACCAAACAACTCTCGCGTGCCCTGGAGCGGTTGCAGAAAATGCTAAGGAGGGTCGAACTATGAATCCGCATCATGAACTTGAGGAATTGCTGCAGTGTCTCGGGAAGCCGCTCCCTCCGGAAAACTCCCTTGTGGACAAGGTGATGGATCGCCTGCCCAATTCGCCGGTTTTTACTCCAAGCAATCGGAAAGGACTCCGAATCATGAGATCAAGTTTAGGACTGTCTGTCTCGGTACTGGTGTTATTGGCGGTGTGGCTGTTGTCTTTGAGCGCGCCTGAACTGACTCTGGCGGAGCTCCGCGAGGCGATTGGCCGCGAGCACTGCTTGCATGTAGAATTCGATACGGGGGACGAACTTTGGATTCTGTTGGGAGAACATCAGAGTTGGCACCGCGACCGCAATGGGAACGCCGCGTACCATGATCATCGGCGCAACATCCACCAGCAATGGAATCCTCAACTCTCCTTTATCATGGAAGACCATTTGTCACGGACGGCCCTCGGACCGCCGAGTTCGCCGCTGGATGCTGTCGGGCTCCCACAGGAATGGCTGACCACGCCGAATGCCGATTTGCCATCCGGCGACAGCCCCTCCTGGACTCGGAGCACGGAATCAGTAGAGGGACTGCGCTTAATTCGGTTTGATTTCTTCGGGCAGAACTCCCTCAAGCAGCGCGTTGTCAAGCGGCAGCTTTGGGTTGATCCGCAGACGAAACTCCCGGTACGAGTACGGCAGCGTTTGGGGGATGGCTCATATCGGGACGGTCGCTACAGCTTTCCCCAGTCAGGTCCCCGCAGTCTGGCCGACTTGGGGGTGCCGGCGAATCTGCCTGTGAGAATTATCTCGGACGTTCAGCCAGCATCCGAACCCGAACTCGCCCGAGCATTGAAGAAGATCGACGAAGCGATTGGGCGGTTTCCAACTCGCTACCGCGCTCTTATCTGGGGCGAGGAAATGCAAGTGCTCTACCAGGACGGATTGCCACAGTGGGACGAAAGTGGGTTCTACTGGGGGCCCGTCAAACTCTGTCGGTTGCGATACGATGCCTCCGAAGTCCGTCTCTGGGATTGGTTCGAGACACCGCAGCCATGGAGCATTCTTTTGAACGACGGCCAAAGGCGAGTCGATTACAATACTCGCGAGAACCGAATCCGTATCGGGCCGCGCGGTAGGGGCAATTCGATTATTCCAATGGAATGTTTCTGGCCAATTGGGGGAACTGCTACTCGGCTCAATACTCCCGGCAAGAACGACGCTGGTTTAATCGGAATCCGTTTCGAGGGGGTCAACTGGCGGAAGGACTGTTGGTTCGATCCTGCTCACGATCACATCGCAGTGGAACAGATCGATTGGAACGTGGATTCCGACGGCTGGTGCCGAACTGAAGAACACAGGCTGACTGATTTGCGACAGCTACCCGGCGATCGCTGGTATCCCGCGATGCGGATCACCACACTTCATCGCCCCGGTCTTACTGACGAAACGATCGTCACGTTGTTTCACATCCAACCATTCCAAGCCAGGGAACACCCTCTGGCACAATTCGACATCGACCGGTTGTTACAAGAAGCCCGCAAACAGGGTGCCACAGTTACTACTGATTGATTCACTGCAACGACTAAACCATTCTTCAGGTGCCACCTCTCACGCTCTCCGACAGTGAAATGGGTGGAGCAGGCGAATCGGGAGTGAACGGACGCTTTTAAAAGAACTTAATTAAAACGCCGCGTGTTGGTGTGCCCGGCGTTTTTTAATTTCCTGGATTTAGCAATTGCGCTCAAAGTGGAACACTTGACCGTTTCCGCAGCCTCTGTTTGCAGGTACGATAGAGGAAAATCAATCAGCTCTTCATCTGTCGATTCAGCAGCAGAGCATAACTTCCAACCAATGGGGAACTGAAATCATGGCGCGAATGATTTTTCTGTCCATGCTGGCACTCCTGTGTGCCTCGCATCAGACTTCGGCTGCCGAGCGGCCCAATATTGTATTGATCTTTATTGACGATATGGGCTGGAAGGATGTCGGCTGTTATGGCAATGACTTTGTGGACACGCCGCGGATCGATCAACTGGCTAAAGAAGGGATGCGGTTTACCGATTTTTATGCAGCAGGTGCTGTCTGCTCTCCCACGCGGTGTGCGTTGCAGTCGGGACAGAATCAGGCGCGGATTGGGATTACCGATTTTATTGCCGGACACTGGCGGCCGTTTGAACGAGTGATTACTCCCCGGCCAGCAACAGCGCTTCCCCTGGATACGGTGTCCGTGGCGGAATCTTTGAAAACCGTCGGTTACGAAACCGGATACATCGGAAAATGGCACTTGGGAAGAGGAGCACAATTTCAACCGGATCGGCAGGGATACGATTTTTCGGCTGTGATAGGTGGACCGCATCTGCCGGGCAAGTACCGCGTGCAGGGACGGCGGGATCTGAAGCCGAAAGCAGGCCAGTATCGGACCGACTTCGAAGCCGATCTGAGTATCGATTTCATTCGCGACAACAAAGAGAAGCCGTTCTTTCTGATGCTCTCACCATTTGCAGTTCATATTCCGCTGGGCGCGATGTCGCAAAAAGTTGAGAAGTACCGGCAGAAGTCCGCCAGTCTGAAACGTGAATTTCCGCACCCCGTTTATGCCGCGATGATTGAACATTGCGATGACATGGTCGGCCGGATTGTGGATGCCATCGAAGCTGAAGGATTGACCGACAATACTATGGTTGTGTTTACCTCTGACAACGGAGGCCTCTATCGCCGCTATGATTATCGCGAACAGGCCGATGATAATGTCTCAACTCAGGACCCGCTCAAGGGAGAGAAAGGATCGCTGCACGAAGGAGGCGTGCGAGTGCCTTTGATTATCAAATACCCTCCCCTGGTGAAGCCGGGAACCGTCTGTGCTGAGCCGACGATTACGTACGACTTTTATCCTACGTTTGTCGAACTCGCGGGAGGAACACTACCGAAGAATCAGACAATCGATGGTATGAGTCTGATTCCATTATTGAATGACCCTGATACGAAACTCAAACGAAGCGCGCTGTACTGGCACTATCCCCATTACCACCACGATCGACCTGCGAGCAGTATTCGCGAGCGTGACTGGAAGCTGATTGAGTATCTCGATGGAACTGGCGATGTCGAGCTGTACCAGATCAGCAACGATATTGGTGAAACGAAAAATCTGGCAGCAGAGAAAAAGGGACGTGTTGCCGATTTGAAACAAAAGCTCAATGCATGGCGGCAGGATGTCAGCGCGCGAATGCCGATTCCTAATCCCAGCTACGATCCTGAGCGTGCCGCCGAATGGTGGAACACACGTAACGGGAAGCCGGTTGACAGTGACAATCGCAAGAGTTTTCCACCGACAGAAAAAGATCTGTAATCGTATCGCTGTTCTGATTCAGTAGGGAAAGAATCAACACCACACCGCTCTCATTGGGAAAGTCAATCACATGAAATCGCCTCTTTGGAAATCGATGTTCTGTCTGGTTCTGTTTTTCTGTGTACTGGTGCCGGTATTTGCTGATGCCCCTGCCAGACCGAATGTCGTGCTGTTTCTGGTCGACGACATGGGCTGGATGGACAGCTCGGTTTACGGATCTCAGTTTTACGAAACTCCTCAGATGGAGCGTCTGGCAAAGCAGTCGATGCGGTTTACGAACGCGTATGCCGTGCCGCTTTGTTCGCCGACGCGGGCTTCGATTTTGAGCGGTCAATATTCGTCTCGTCACGGGATCACCAGCGCCGCAGGCCATCAGCCGCCTTTACCAGAGGGACGCCACTATGAAACAAAGAGGTCACCTAACAAGCAATTTATTTACCCGGCAAGTAAACGTTATCTCGATCCGAAGCTGATCACACTCTCAGAAGTCTTGCGAGACGCCGGCTATCGCACGGGTCACTTTGGTAAATGGCACCTGGGTGCGATGCAACAGCATTGGCCCGATAAACAGGGGTTCGAAACGATCTGGCACTGTGCTCCCGACCCGGGACCGCCAAATTATTTTTCTCCATATGGAGTGCATGCCGAGGGGCGACCCACCGGCAGGCATAAGGTTGGCAATATTACCGATGGCCCCGAAGGAGAGCACATCACTGATCGATTGACAGACGAAGCACTGCGGTTCATTGAACAACACCAGAAAGAGCCGTTCTATCTGAATCTCTGGCAGTATTCGGTACATGGCCCGTGGCAACATAAAGCAGAGTACACGGCTCGGTATGCGAAGAAGAAAGACCCGCGCGGCGAACAGCGTAATCCCGTAATGGGGTCGATGCTGCAGAACGTCGATGAAAGTCTGGGACGTGTGCTGGATAAACTCGACGAATTGAATCTGACCGACAATACCATTTTCATTTTCTATTCCGATAATGGCGGCAATACGCATAGCTGGCGTGCCGACGATCCCAAGCTGAGGAATGTCACGCCAAAGCATCCCAAGTATGAGACGATCAAAAGTTATCGTAAATGGGCCAAGGGGGAAGCACCCACGAATAACGCGCCACTGCGCGAAGGGAAAGGGCGAATCTATGAAGGAGGACAACGCGTGCCACTGATGGTTCGCTGGCCGAAGCACATCAAACCTGGTTCAATTTCTGATGCTATTGTCGGCCCCATTGATTTGTATCCAACGATCCTTGATGCCGTGAAAGTCGACAAACCTAAAGAGCAAATTCTGGATGGCGTCTCAATTCTGCCAGTGTTGTTACAGCAGGGAACGTTGAAACGCGAAGCCTACTTCACTTGGTTTCCGCATCTGATTCCCGCTGCATCAGTACGAGCTGGCGACTATAAACTGATCCGTCGCTGGGAACCGCATCCCAGTTATCCAGACCTGTATGAGCTTTATAATCTGAAAGAAGACATCGGCGAATCGACGAACCTGGCTGCAAAAATGCCGGACAAGGTGAAAGAGCTGGATGCATTGATTGAGGAATTCACCCGGGAGACAAACGCGCTCGCGCCTAAACCCAATCCCGATTTTAATCCACGTCGGAAAACACCGAGGCGAGGCCCCTCGTTCGGACTGGTTCCGAAAATGTGTAAGTTGTCGTTGGTCAAAGGAGCCGCTCGAATCGAAGCCGATGGTCGCACACCATTTCTCGGAACCGCGCAAGTCAAACTGACAGGACCACTGACGTTAAAGCTTCGCTTGCGTAGCAAATCGGGTGGGGCAGGCAAAGTACAATGGAAGACGGCAGATCAGGAGACGTTTCCACGCACGGGCCAGATCGTTGAGTATACCTTTAAAGGGAGGGAAGACTGGCAGGATGTTGAACTGAAGCTCCCCGTTGAAGGCAAAACGGGTATCGTGCGGCTCTATCTGCCGGCAAACGAGGCTCCCTTAGAAATTCAGAGAATCCAATTTACCGGCAAAGGGGCCGGCGAAAAAAACTGGTCTTTTGAAGGGGCGCAACCATGAAACTGATGACACGAATTATGCTCTGCCTGATCCTTTTTCTCACAGTGACGGTGTCTGCCAGAGCGGGAGATAAGGTCATTCCGCAAGAGCGGCCCCCCTTTACACTCACGAAAGCAGACCGTAATGCTATTCGTTCAGAAATCCAGGCGGTGATTGACGAAGGATATTATCCGGGGATCTCCGTGCTGCTGATTCATCGCGGCAAAGTCATCATGCGCGAAGCGCACGGCGTTGTTAACATTGAAACCAAAGATCCGTTTACCGTGGATCAGCTCTGCTGGCTGGCCTCCACGGGCAAGCTGTTTACCGCGACCCTGATGGCGTCTCTGATGGATGACGGTCTATTAACGTTTGATGATCCGATCGCGAAAACGTTTCCCGAGTTTGCTGAGATTCGCTTGCCAGATGGCTCCAAGCCGAAACAACCGGTCCGTATACGTCACGTGCTCAGTCATACGTCGGGAATCCCGAATGACAACTGGCTCAAAGTGAACAAACAGCTGGAGAAAACTAGTCCGGAATTGAAGGACTATATTTTCCCCCAGACGCATCAGGATTTCGTGAACGGCTGCCTGAAACTGGGGCTGGTTGCGGAACCCGGGACAAAGATGATGTATGGTCGCCCCATCGATCTCTCTGCCTGTGTTGCGGAGAAGGTCACCGGAAAAACATTTGTCGAACTGATGCAGGAACGCGTCTTCAAGCCACTCAATTTGAAGAATACCACCATTCAGCCAACGCTAGCAGAATTGAAACGTCTGGCGCCTCTGTATCAGTCGAACAAAGCAGGCGTCTTTGAGCTGGACAACTTTGGTCTGGAAGTGGCAGAGCGTCAGGACAAACGATTTTCAACCGCTGGCGGCGGTGTCTATTCAACCCTTGACGATATCGGTACTTTGATGCAGATGCACCTGAGCCGTGGTGTATACAATGGGAAACCGTTCATCGATCGAAGGATCTTGCAGCAACTCTATCTGCCACAGCCGGGAACCAACGACCGCTACGCACTCGCGTTTCAGTTTAAAGAAAACAATAAATATGGTCCTTCGGTAATTCTATCGCATCCTGGTTACTCGGGTCCTGTCGCCTGGATCGATTTCAATCGGGATCTGGTCGGCGTGCTGCTGATGCAGAGTAACACAGTGAATCGCACGAAACATCATGATCGTATTATGGATACGATCATGCGAATCGTTCCTGTAGAGAAATAGCCACGTTGAGTGTCCGGTCATTGATCCTGTTGCAGGTTTACTCAGAACTTGATCGGCCCTTTGGGGCGGACTGCTGCAGGCAAGAACTGGCCGTCATGGACGCCGACTTCTTGCATCATCAGTTCGTTCATTAAGCCGTTTAATCTTAAGATCAGTTCCCTGTTTGCTTCCGGCTCCATCGCCAGGTTGTTCATTTCATGGGGGTCACAGTAAAGGTCAAACAGTTCAAGGTCGTTGTATTTATATATCTGTTCGAGCGTTTCTGGCATGTTAAATTCGCTGGGTGAGTAATACCGGGCGTATTTATAGCGCCCATCAAATACGAAATTCAGGAAGCCGCGTTTTTTTAGATTGGGGTGGAGTTCTTTGAGGGGTGGTACAAACTTGCTATGTGCCTGGAGAGGGGCAATCTTTTTTAAGTAATTGGCATCGATGGTCTGTAGGCCGACATAATTAAACAAGGCCCCTTTTCGAATCGCATCAGAGGGAGCTGACTCCGGTTGATACAGCAAGACCGAGATATCTTTACCGGGCATACTCTGAGTTGCTTTTTTCTGTGCGTCAGAGGATTGTCCTGTTAAACTGGCCAGCGTGGGTAACAGATCGATATGGCTGGTAACGGCAGTACAACTGCGTCCTCCCTGATGATCCGGATGAACAATGATCAGCGGGACGTGTGACTGTTGCTCAAACGGAAACGGCCCTTTCCCCCGAAGTCCGCCGTGACTACCTCCTAATTCGCCATGATCGGCGGTGAAGATGAAGATCGTATTATTCCAGAGATCCAGTTCATCACACGTCGCCAGCAGCGATTGCAGCATGCGGTCATTATCACGGATTAAATTGAGATAGTAGTTATAAAAGATTCTCCACATATCGGTTCGATTCGTGGGAATCGTTCCCAGCCAGTACGACCATCCTTCCAGGTATTGCAACTGCGCGTCCGGTCGAGCGGGAGGATTGAGGGACTGAAGCCGGCTGGGTGAGAGGGCAAATTGCCATGGATATTGATAGAGACTGTTTTGAGGCGGATGGGTTAATTCGGCACCAGCTTGAGAGACCTGAACTTTTTCGTCTGGCAGATTCCCATCGGCGTACATAATGTCGTGCGGGCTGACCATGCTGGTCAGTAAAAACCAGGGTTTGCCTTCGCGATTCAGTTGCTGCGCGTTGGTTCGCAGCCAGCGGTTCCCGGCTGCAACCGTATAATTGTCGGTATCATAGCCCTGGTTGGGACCACCGATCTTGTCTCCATCCGGGGCAAAAGTGTCGAAACCGTATTCGTTTAGTGCTTTGGTATAATTAATCGTGTCCTTGGGGTAGATGATGTCGCGCAGGAGTTCAAATTTTCCAAAGTACGCGGTTGCATATCCGAGGTCCTTCATCACTGTCCCGATACTCGGCTTGTCTTTATTCAAGCTGGGAACATAACCGAGTTCCATCTGGTCGAACACCCCATTGATTTGGGGAGGATGTCCGCTGAAGAGCGCTCCCCGTGATGGAGTACACATCGCGGCGGCGATATAATGGTTTTCAAAGGTGGTTCCCCGGCGACTCAGTTCTGCGCGCGAGGGGAGTTCATAACCGGCTGCTTGATTCAGGTGATAAGCTTCCTGATCGGCCATCACCATCACAATATTATAAGGCTGTTGGCGAGCCGCTTCATTTTCGTCCGCCGTCGCACTTTGGCTGGCTGAGACTGCTCCGCTCATTGCTGCGACGGTCAGCTTATTGAAATCGCGACGGTTCATCGGAGATTGTTCCATGACGTTTTTCCTTTTTTAAGAAGGAGACAGCTCAGGACCGGATTTCTAAGTGGTGGGGGAACAGTAGCAGGCAGTAATAATCGCTACAAGATCGAATCCAACGTGATCACATGCGGAAAACAGCTTGAGTCATTGCGGCTCTGGTTGTCATTTGAGCAATACCGGATTTTCAGATCGTGACTGAAAATTGCGTCAAATTCTTCAAAAAACGGGGCGGTTTTGCGTGAAACTTGAGAAATCACCGGTTTTCTCAGGTAAAATAAAGAAAACCGCTTCGCTTATGGCGTATATTTCAATACGAACTCCTTGAAGCCGGTCGCGCTGTCAGGTTTCAGATCTCATCTAAAATCTCCTCATCTACAGAATCGTCATTGAATCACTGCAGGGAAATAGAATGTCGCGAAAAGGTATTATTCTGGCAGGGGGCGCCGGTACCCGGCTGCATCCCGTCACAAAAGTGATTTCAAAACAGCTGCTCCCGATTTATGACAAACCGATGATTTATTATCCACTTTCGTCTCTGATGTTAGCGGGGATCAGAGACATCTTAATCATTTCCACTCCTCATGACCTGCCCATGTTTCAGGACTTATTGGAAACGGGAAAACAATGGGGCCTGCGATTTGAGTATGCGGAGCAACCAGCGCCCGAGGGGATCGCACAGGCTTTTCTAATTGGTGAAAAATTTATTGGGCAGGATCCGGTCTGTCTGGTTCTCGGCGATAATATCTTCTACGGCCATGGTCTGACAGAGAGTTTACGGGCCGCGGCGCAACGGGAAACCGGGGCCACTGTGTTTGGTTATCAGGTACAGGATCCGGAGCGTTTTGGTGTCGTGGAGTTCGACCGGGAAAAACGTGCGATTTCCATCGAAGAGAAGCCACAGGTTCCCAAGTCCAACTATGCAGTCACCGGACTTTATTTTTATGATAACAATGTCGTGGAGATCGCCAAAAACGTGAAACCGTCTGCGCGGGGGGAACTGGAAATTACCACGGTGAATAATACCTATCTCAAACGGGGTGATTTGAAAGTCGAACTGCTGGGGCGGGGGCACGCCTGGTTTGATACCGGGACCCACGAAAGCCTGCAGGACGCAGGGCACTTCTTTCAAACGATCGAAAAACGCCAGGGACTCAAAATTGCCTGTTTAGAAGAGATCGCCTATCAAAAGGGCTGGATCTCCAAAACAGAACTGGCAAAGCAGGCAGAATCACTGGCCAATACCAGTTATGGTCAGTATCTGCTGAAGATTAAAGAGAATCTTTTCAAAGATTAGACCGAATTCAGCCCGGCAATTGTGTTTTCTGTTTCATTTTCAGTCCGCATCACGGATGATTTGCTGGTATCAGGTAATTGTCCGCCTGAACTTTGAGAACTCGGGAAGATAAAATCGGGGGGGATAAGCCAGTCGCTTGATTTAAAATCTCCTCAAGTAAGCTTGATCTGATATACGAAAGTGTATATGATACACTAAGTGTTCCGGGGAGAAACAATAATGCTTACAAACATCTATGAAACCTCTTTAGCGCTCCTGACAGACCTCTATCAGCTGACGATGTCGCAAGGCTATTGGAAGTCAGGGCGGTCCGAGCGGGAAGCGGTCTTTCATTTATTCTTTCGGAGCAACCCGTTTCAAGGGGGCTACACAATTGCTGCGGGGCTGGAATATGTGCTCGACTATCTGAAGCACTTTCGGTTCACCGCTGAGGATATTGAATATCTTTCAGAGCTGAAAGGAAACGATGGTGAGCCGCTGTTTGCCACAGAGTTTTTGACCTATCTGTCGGAACTGAAATTTAGCTGTGATCTGGATGCCGTGCCGGAAGGAACGGTTGTCTTTCCGCATGAGCCTCTGGTGCGTGTGAAAGGTCCGATCCTGCAGTGTCAGCTTCTGGAGACGGCATTGTTGAATCTCGTGAATTTTCAGACGTTGATTGCCACCAAATCCGCACGGATTTGTGCAGCGACGGGGGGCGATCCTGTGCTGGAGTTTGGTCTCCGGCGTGCCCAGGGAATAGATGGCGGCTTAGCGGCCAGCCGTGCCGCGTACATTGGCGGTTGTGCGGCCACTTCCAATGTGTTGGCGGGAAAGCTGTTTGAGATCCCCGTTAGAGGGACCCACGCTCACAGCTGGGTGATGTCATTCGATGATGAACTCTCTGCATTTGAAGAGTATGCTCACGCGATGCCGAATAATTGTGTGTTCCTCGTCGATACCTACGACACGCTGGATGGTGTGCGAAATGCGATCCAAGTCGGGCTGAGACTGCGGGAAACGGGCCACGAAATGGTGGGCATACGCCTTGATTCCGGCGATCTGGCTCAATTGAGCATCGAAGCACGTCAGTTGTTAGATGAAGCCGGACTGACCAATGTCGCGATTGTTGCGAGTAACGATCTGGATGAAGCAGTCATCACCAGTCTGAAATCACAAGGGGCGACGATTGCCGTCTGGGGCGTTGGCACGAGACTGGTGACCGCGTATGACCAGCCTGCACTGGGAGGCGTCTATAAGTTGGGTGCAGTAAAAAATGAAGCGGGGGAATGGGAGCCGAAACTGAAATTATCGGAGCAGGCCATTAAAACCTCAACGCCCGGTATGCTGCAGGTTCGACGGTTCCAGAATGAATCAGGTGCTGTTGCCGATGTGATGTATAATGAGTTCAATGCCAGGCTGGACACGGTGGTCATGGTGGATCTACTGGACCCGACACAGCGACGTCCTTTGGGGGGTGATCTGAAAGCCGTGAATCTGCTGGTTCCCGTTGTTCGCAATGGAGACATTGTCTATCGGCACGAATCACTGTCAATAATCCGGGAGCGGGTTGAGCAGCAGCTTGCTTTGTTTCATGTGGGAGTGCGGCGGCATGAGAATCCTCAAGCTTATCCTGTCGGCTTGGAAGAGCAACTCCACGAATTGAAGACAGAATGGATTCATCGGGCGCGTGGCACACAGATTCCATTATGAGACAACAATGATTATTCAACTGCTGAAAATGAATTGACACGACGATGCAACTCATCAAAGTCACAACCGCCGCTCTCAATCAGACCCCGCTGGACTGGGAAGGCAACGTCACCCATATTCAATCCGCGATCGCCGCTGCCCGCGATCAGGGAGCCAGCCTGATCTGCTTGCCCGAATTGTGTATCACTGGTTATGGATGTGAGGATGCGTTTCTCTCAGTGGGCGTTCAGCAAAGGGCGCTACAGGTATTATTGGATCTGGTCCCTTTGACCGAAGGGCTTGTAGTATCACTGGGCCTTCCTCTATTTCACGGCGGAGCTCTTTATAATTGTGCCTGCCTGATCGCCGATCAACAGATTTTGGGCTTTGTTGCTAAAAATCAGCTTGCCGGTGAAGGAATTCATTATGAACCCCGCTGGTTTAAGCCTTGGGATGCCCGCCAGGTGAGCGAAATTGAAATTCAAGGTCGTTCCTATCCGATTGGGAATCTGATCTTTGATTGCAAGGGGGTACGGATCGGATTTGAAATCTGCGAAGACGCCTGGGCCTCACATCGACCCGCGCACGCCTTATCGCAGGCAGCCGTGGATCTGATTTTGAATCCGAGTGCCAGTCATTTTGCCTTTGGTAAACAGGAGATTCGTCGTCGGCTGGTGCTTGAAAGCTCCAGGGCATATGGCGTGACTTATGTCTATACGAACCTGCTCGGCAATGAGGCGGGACGCATTATTTACGATGGCGCCGCGCTGATTGCCAGTAGTGGAAAGTTGTTGGCAGAAGGACGCCGGTTGTCCTTTGCCGATGTTGTGCTCACCACTGCCATTGTTGACGTTGATCTGACACGCATGAACCGCGCCCGGCTGATGAGTTTTCAACCACAGCAAGCTCATCTAACAGCGAATCGTGTGGCCGTTTTATTTTCATTTCCGGACATCGAACCTGAGACGGTCCAGAATAAAATTCCCATGTGGGAACACGGGCCCGCTGTCAAAGAAGAAGAGTTTGCCCGCACGATTGCTCTGGCGCTGTTTGATTACTTGCGAAAAAGCCGTGCGAAAGGTTTCGTGATTTCTCTCAGTGGTGGTGCGGATTCGGCTGCTGCCGCCGTTCTGGTCTGGCTGCTGCTGAAACTGGGGCTGGATGAATTAGGGACAGAAAAATTTCTCTCCAAACTGGCTTATATCGAAAGATTGGCGGAGCTAAAGACAGCCGAACAGATCTTGCCCAGACTGCTGACGTGCATGTATCAGGCCACGCGAAACAGTTCTGAGACAACCGAGCAGGCGGCTGCTTCACTTGCCGAGGCACTGGGGGCGGAGTATCTCAGGCTGGATGTAGATTCGATTGTGGAAGCGTACACCGACATTGTGTCGGAAGCGGTCGGTCGAGATCTCAACTGGGACGAGGATGATATCGCTCTCCAGAATATCCAGGCGCGCGTCCGTGCCCCCGGTGTGTGGTTGGTTGCGAATGTGCGGGACTCACTGCTATTGGCAACCAGCAATCGATCAGAGGCGGCGGTAGGCTATACGACGATGGACGGCGATACCTGCGGCGGACTCTCGCCGATTTCAGGAATCGATAAAGCATTTTTACGTCGCTGGCTGAACTGGATGTGTGAGACCGGGCCGCGGGAAACAGGAAATCTACCGGTGCTCGATTTGATCAATCTTCAGGAACCGACGGCGGAATTACGCCCGCAGAACGCGGGCCAGACAGACGAACAAGATTTGATGCCCTACGATCTGCTGGATTGGGTCGAGCGAGCCGCTATTCGTGACAAGCAGGCGCCCGTGGATCTGTTTCGTATGGCGCGGGTAGAATTTCCAGAATACGCACCCGCACAGTTGGAGGATTGGATTGAACGTTTCTTCCGACTCTGGTCACGCAATCAATGGAAACGAGAACGTTATGCGCCTTCGTTTCATGTGGACGATGAGAATCTAGACCCGAAAACCTGGTGCCGCTTTCCGATTCTCTCTGGCGGTTTCGAGCAGGAGTTAAGCGAAATGCGGGATCTGTTATAATTTCGGTCACATTTTTTGACCGGTCTCAGTTTTTTTGTGAACCTGTTTGTTTTTTGATTGTCAAGGTGTTGTATAGACACTAATATTAGTGTGTTGTATACACTAAAGGTTTGAGAATGAATTATCATTACGAATATCCCCGAGCGGCGCTCACGGTTGACTGCGTAGTATTTGGGCTGGATGAGGAAGATTTGAAAGTCTTGCTGATTCAGCGTGATCTGGAGCCGTTTGAAGGTTGCTGGGCGTTGCCTGGCGGTTTTGTCCGTCTGGAAGAAACGCTTGAAGAAGCGGCCCGCCGTGAATTAAGCGAAGAAACCGGCATCGAAAATGTCTACCTCGAGCAACTCTACACGATCGGCGAGGTCGACCGCGATCCGCGCGAACGCGTAGTAACGGTGGCCTATTATGCTTTAGTGAACCTTGCCGATCACCGCGTGCATGCTGCCACCGATGCTCGAAACGCGGCCTGGTTTGCCATTGAGGATGTGCCCTCGCTCGCATTTGATCACCCGAAAATCTTGAAGATGGCGCATGAGCGTTTGCGAGGCAAGGTTCGCTATCAGCCAATTGGATTTGAACTGCTGCCTGCCAAGTTCACGCTGCGTCAGATTCAGCATTTGTACGAGGTCATTCTGGATCGTCAGCTGGATAAACGCAATTTCCGCAAGAAAATTCTCAACATGGGAATTCTTGTCGAACTGGATGAAGTCGAAACAGACGTCGCCCATCGCGCGGCACGACTTTATAAATTTGATCGCCGCAAATATCGGCGTCTCACCAAACAGGGATTTCACTTCGAGATCTGACATGGAACGTTATTCAAATATATTGGGATGTATTCTTGGTACAGCAGTCGCTGACTCTGTGGGATTGAAGCGGGAAGGATTATCAAAACAACGGGCCCGTCGACTTTACGGCGGACCTCCCCTGAAACAGAATCTGATCTGGGGACGGGGTTTGTGTAGCGATGATACCGAACATACTCTCATGGTGGGGCGTGCTGTGGTAATTTCCCGGGGCGATGTCACTCAATTTGAAAAACAGTTTGCACGAGAATTGAAACGCTGGTTCCTGTGTGTGCCGGCAGGCGTTGGTTTTGCGACACTGAGGGCCTGTCTTAAGCTGCTGGTTGGATTTCATCCGCAACGAAGTGGCGTGAATAGTGCCGGGAACGGACCGGCAATGAGGTCTGCGATATTAGGAGTGTGTGCTGAAGACGAGGAGCATCTGTCCAAGCTGGTCTATTCCAGCACACGCATGACTCATGTGGATTCAAGAGCAGAAGCAGGTGCACTGCTGATTGCACAAGCAGCGCGACAGACAATTCAGGGAGCCGCTTGTAATCCACTCGAGTTTTTGCAGTCCACTGTTTCGACAGTGCAAAACGAAGAGTTACAAAATTCGCTCCGAAGTGCGATCCAACATCTCTCAGTAGGAGCATCACCCGAGCGTTATGCGGAGGCTGCAGGCTGGGGAAGAGGGATCAGTGGTTACGTGAATCAAACGGTTCCGGCTGCCTTGTATTGCTGGGCTTATTCACCCGATGATTTTCGACGGTCGGTGGAAAATGCCGTGATGCTTGGAGGCGATACTGACAGTGTGGCTGCGATTACCGGTGCGGTCAGTGGTGCAAATCTGGGAGCCGATGCCATTCCCGTTGAATGGAAAGAACGCCTGATGGAGTGGCCTCGTACTACTGCGTGGATGGAATTGTTGGCAACGAGTCTGTCGGAAGGATCACTTTCAACAGAAGCTTTGAAACCACCTTCCATGTACTGGCTGGCAACAATACCGCGAAATCTAATGTTTGCTTCCGTAGTGTTAACGCTTGGGTTTCGTCGCCTGTTGCCACCTTATTGAATAGAACAATAGAACGATGAAAGCATTAATCCTGGTTGACCTGCAATATGATTTCCTGCCGGGAGGGCCACTTGCTGTTTCCCAGGGAGATCAAGTCATTTCCGTTGCCAATGAGTGGATGCACCGTTTTGAGCTTGTTATTGCGACGCAGGACTGGCATCCGGAAAATCACAAGAGTTTTGCCAGTCAGCATGATCACAAACAGATTGGTGACGTGATTGAGTTAAGAGGCCTGGAGCAGGTTTTATGGCCCGATCACTGTGTGCAGGGAACACCGGGCGCGGAACTTCACGCTGATCTGCACACGGATCGTATTACGCGTGTCTTGCATAAAGGCACAGATACTAATATCGACAGCTATAGCGGCTTTTTTAATAACTGTCATCAGCATTCCACGGGACTGGCGGAGTATTTAAAACAACGCGCCGTCAATGAAGTTGTGATCATGGGGCTGGCTACAGATTACTGCGTCAAATATACGGCCCTCGATGCGATCAAGCTCGGTTTGAAAACCAGTCTGATCCGGGAAGGGTGCCGGGGAGTGAATTTAAACCCGGGTGACGTGCAGCGCGCCTGTGATGAAATGCAGGCTGCCGGTGTCACACATATCTAATACAAGAAAAAAATCGAAAAGTAAGAAAGAAAAGAGTTAAAAAAATGAACGAAAAAGAAGTACGAAGAAAAAGCAAGTTTCTGAGTCTGGTGCTCCGGCATCAGCCGGAAACGATTGGAATCAGCCTGGATGAATCGGGCTGGATTGATGTCGAAGAACTGTTAGCCTCCATGGCGCGACATGGTAAATCAATGTCTCGGAACACTTTGGAAATGGTGGTTCGAACGAACGACAAACAGCGGTTTTCTTTTGATGAAACGGGGACTCGCATCCGTGCGAATCAGGGGCATTCGATCAATATCGATCTGGGGTATGAAGCCGCGGTCCCTCCAGAAATCTTGTTTCACGGTACACCTCGACAGTTCGTGGATTCGATCGCGCGTGAAGGGCTCAAGAAAATGCAGCGGCATCATGTGCACCTGCATGTAGATGAGCAGACCAGCCTTACCGTGGGGCGCAGGCGTGGGACGCCGGTCTTACTCAGTGTCCGGTCACTCGAAATGCATGAGGCGGGCTGTGAATTTTTTGTGACGCCCAATCAGGTCTGGCTGACAGAAAGTGTGCCGGCGGCATATATTGATTTTCCCTGAGCGGGGATCACTGGCTCTCCAGCCGAAGTTGTTCCCGGACTTCTACCAGTATCCGCCCCAGCATGTTCTTGCCGCTCCCGTCTCCCCCATCTCCCCAGTAAGCATCATTCGTCGTATGCTCCACCAGCTTCGCCTCGCCTGTGGAAAGCAACAGTTCACGAAGATCATCGTGTTGAGTGAATTTGCAGACAACGGCCTTCCGCATGATGGAGTCTTTGACCGACTCCCAGTCTTTTCTGATCGGGCGTTTCCGGTCGCGGCCCATCCGCGCGGCCCGCATCGGCGATTTCTCTTGACGAATGTCTTCCTGGTGTGCCGCATCCTGAAATTTCATCGCCTGAAAATAATGCTCCGAGGTCGGCCAGCATTTTCCATCTAACTGAATCGGGTACCCGGCAAAATTGGAGAACTCCCCGTACGGTTCCGTCACGCTGTAAAAATTGATGACATGGGCTGGTTCTGACATGGTGGTCGGCTTGCTCCGTTGACATGACATAAAAAAGTGAAAAAGTTTAGAAGATAGACTCGAAAGGTGACACGCAGCATTTTGTCATGGTTCATGGCATGCCTCTATTTAGCGATACTTTGATGACGGTATCAGAGTGAACAGTCAAGCTCAACATCATAGAAAAGTTCCCTATCCGAAATGCGCAGAAATGCGTTAAAGTAATAGAAGAGGTCGAGGTGTGATTGAGTATTTTCAGAGGGCATCCAGGCTATAGGAGCAAGAACGATGAATAGTCTTGCCATTTATTATCACACGCAGCGGGGGCCGCTCTGTCTGTTTATCTATGCGGCCGCGGGGCTGCTGTATCTGGCAGCATGGTTCACGCGGAACGAGCCGCCTCGACCCTATCTGTGTCTCTATTTCTTCGGCATCGGACTGCTGCTGAGCGTCGTAGCGACCGGTTTCCATCATTTGACGGTGGCCGATGAAATCGATCGGCTGCGGATTCGCTTTGGTCCACTGCCACTCTTTCAGCGGTCCGTTTTGTATGAAGACATTCAGAGTGCCGAAGTCGGCCGCACGACGATTTTGGATGGCTGGGGCATTCATCTCAGTTTTCGTGGCGGCTGGGTCTGGAATCTCTGGGGGCGCGACTGTGTTGTACTCAAACTTCGCAAGGGAACCTTGCGCGTTGGCACTGACGACGCGGAGAATCTGGCCGCATTTGTGAAAAGCCGGATTTCTATCAAAGAGGAAGATTGAAATCCGTTCCGTTGAATGAAAAAATCCCGGGGTCGATTTCTCGAACCCCGGGGAGCAGATGATGCCATCTGACATTCTACAGCAGGTTGACCACTCGATCTGCCAGGCCCTTTTCGCCGAGGACGATGTTGAGCTTGTTTTTCGAAGCGATCTTTTCCAGGACTTCCAGTTCCCGCATTCGCATCAGAACCGGGTTGTCCTGCAGCAGCTTGGCCGTGTTGACCTGGCTGCGGATTGCCGCCGTTTCCTCACGGCGTGCGATCAGGTTGGCCTCGGCTGCTTTTTTGGCCTCCGTGACCTTGTTCATCAGGTCCTTCATCTCGCCCGGCAGGATGACATCACGAATGCCAACCGAAGCGATTTCCAGACCCAGTTCACCTGCACGACGACGAATGCTTTCCTCAATGTCGCTCGCCAGCGCATCCTTTTCCGTCAGGAAGACGTCCAGCTCACGCGCACTCAGGACCGCTCGCAGCACCAACTGCGTTTCACGATACAGCGCCTGCCGCATGTCGTCGGTCTGGCTGACTGCTTTTCGCGCGTCAGTCACTTTGTACGTTACCGCAGCATTCACGCGCAGTGTCACTTTGTCAGCCGTCATGATATCCTGACCGTTGACGTCGACTGTGGTTTCCCGCATGTCGATTTCAACTATCAGCGCATCAGACTGACCCAGCCAGAAGGCATAGAGCCCCGGAGCTAGAGTGTCGACATACTGACCGTCAATAAACAGAACCCCCACGCGGTCACGTTCAACCGTGCAGATATCGAGATACTGCTTTGCTAAAGGAGACCGAGCGATCAGCTTCAAATCAATGTGCTCGAAGCGGGCCTCGCGTGTATCGACCACTTCAACCCGAACTTCTTTCTGGCCTGTCCAGTAAACATAAGGGCCGGGTGGCAGAATGTGGCTGAATCGATTTTCAATCCAGACCAGACCGCGTTCGTGGTCTTTCAGGTCCAGCACGATGGCGTGCCCCTGGAGCGCTTTTGATTTTACAATCAGGTCCAGGTGCTGATGAACCAGTAAGGGTTCGCGCAGCGAGATCACATCAACGTAGAAGTCTGAGAATGGTTTGAAGTACCAGTACGTTCCTTCGTTGAGCAGTCCCTGGAATTCTCCATTCTGGAACAGTAGCCCCAGTTCGTAGCTGCGAATTTCATAGCGTTTGATACCAAACATCTCATACCTCCTCAGGGATAATCCCTGGACCTTTCCGCTCCTCTCGGTTGAGGAGCACATACATAAAAAGCGGTTTCAGTACCGCGGACAGTTCGATAAAGACACCTTTCGAAGACAGAATGTTCGCCGATCACACGAGCGCATCGCGGAGTCCGCTTGAGTGAACGTCTTCCATAGCGTCTACACACCGTCACGCTGTTGTGCTTCGTCCTGGTCTCCTGCAGGATTCCAATCGGAAACGCACATTGATTCGATGTGCTTTCAAAATGGAAGCACGAACACGGTATCCACGTACTGCAAGGCGTCGCCACGTGCTGCTTCGGGCAATGTTTCTGATCTGAGTCGTAAGCGATTCAGAAACAGTTCATCACACAAAGCCGACCGTGAAACATCTGTCTTCGTCCGGTTTTCTGGGTAATGCTGTTCAAGCATTTGGTGAACCGGCGGTGGGCCGGCTCTGGAGTCGGAACGGGACTCGAACCCGTAACTTTCAGATTATGAGTCTGATGCTCTGCCATTTGAGCTATCCTGACGTTGACATCACCTGGTTTAGAACCCATACACGGGACGTGCGGCACCCAACCTGATTCGGTGGCCCGCACGCCGCTGGACAGACGACATACAACGGTTCCCACTTGGACAATCAGGGACAGACCGTGGTTCGGGAAAGTTAATGAAGTTTCAACGAAACGGGGGAAGCGGTTTGAGAATCAAACGGGTCGGGGCTAATCGTCTTGTGCTTCCAGGGCCCGAATTTTCGTTTCGATCATGTCGAGCAGATGTTCTCCGTCTTCACCGGTCATTTCGCTGAACTGCTCCCGTACTGGCTGACTGGCTTGACGGAATAATTCGCGTTGTTCGGGTGTGAGTTCAATGACGATTTTCAGCTTAGGTTTATTCTCACGAATCAAGTCCAGACGCTCACGGTTGAACTGTTTCTGTACTTCAAGAATGTAACCGTTCAATTCGTTGACGACTCCTGTGATCAATTTCTGGCGTTCCGGGGGAAGTGAGTCGAAGAATTCCCGATTGGTGACCGAAGTGGAAATGAACGGGGCATGCCGGGCGAAGATCATCCAGTCCGTGACTTCATAGAAACTCATTTCCTGAATGGCAAACACTGGATTTTCCTGGCCGTCGATCATATTCAACTGCAGTGCTGAATAGACTTCGGAATAAGGCAGGGGAGTCGGGCTGGCCCCGTAGGCTGCATAGGCGGCGAGCAGTAACGGTGAGGTCATCACACGCATTTTGACGCCTTTGAAATCATCGGGGGTCTGAATCGATTTCTTGGTCGTCCAGACCTGCCAGCCTTCCGAGAAGATGGAGAGTAGTTTCAAATTCTTGCGAGCGTAAAGTTCGTTGAACGTTTCCCGCAGCTCGGGATCTTCATTCAGAACTTTGTTATTGATTTCGTCATCGTCCGAAAAGAGGAAGTGTAAGAGAAAGACCTGTACTTCAGGTATCAGCTTGCCGAGATGCCCCGGGGACGCCATGGCAAATTGAATCACGCCCATATCGACCAGTTCGGTAATCTGATCTGATGTTCCGAGCGTTCCATAAGGGTAAATCGTAACTTCAATATTTCCTTCGGAGCGTGCTTCGACGAGTTCCTTGAATTTGAGTGCGTATTTGTGCTGGACGCTGCCGACGGTTTCTTCAATTGCAAAGCGCCACTGAACCGGTTTTCTTGATTGCGACATCGTTTCTGAACTGCAGGCAGGTAGCAGGGCAATCAAGGTCAAAAGACTGACAGTGAGGAAAGATCTATAAAGAGGCGAAAGATTCATGTCGTGTCCACTTCGATCAACCAAAGGCAAGATTGCGCAGAAACAGGGAAATGCCGGGGAAGGCAATCAGCAACACGGCTGCAAATAACAGGATGGCAATAAATGGGGGAGTACCTCGAATGACTTCAAGATAGGGGCGTCGGAAGATGGCAATCGCCGTAAAGATATCACAGCCAAACGGAGGCGTCGCGGACCCGATGGCGACTTGCAGTGTGACGACGATTCCCACCAATACGGGATCAATACCGGCGGCAGCGGCCACAGGATGGAAGATGGGAGTCAGGATCAAAATCACTACGATCGGGTCGACAAACATGCAACCGATGAAATAAGCGATGGCAATTGTCAGCATGATCGTCCAGTAACCAGAGGCGGCAGAGAGCCCCAGCCAGTCATTGATGAGTGCATCGGGTAGCTGTGCAAATGAGATCACCCAACTGAAGGCGGCTCCTGATCCTACGAGGATAAACACCACGGCTGTGACTAAGCCGGTCGAAAGGGCAATTTCCGGGATGTCTTTCAGCGAAAGTTCGCGGAAAAAGAGGATTTCCAGAATCGCAGCATACAGCACCGAAACGGCTGCTGCTTCTATGGGGCTGAATATTCCTGAATAGATGCCGCCAATGATGATCAGGGGGAACCCCAGCGGGAGCAGGGCGCGTTTGGCTGCTGATTTGCGTGTGGATGAATCAGCTTTGGGTTGTCGCGGAATCTGCATCCGTATCGAAGCGATCCAGCAATAGACACAAAACAGGAACAGCACCAGCAGTCCGGGGCCGATTCCGGCGATAAACAGTTCCCCGATCGAAGTGCCGGATACAACGCCATACACAATCATGCCGATACTGGGGGGAATGAGCAGGGCGATATCGCTGGCATTGATAATCAGAGCGGTAGTGAAAGAATCAGAATAGCCGGCTTTTAAAAGCTGCGGACGTAGCGGCCCGCCTATCGCGACCACGGTGGCCTGTGTTGAACCTGACATCGCACCGAACAGCGTACAACTGATGGCGCTGGCAATTGGCAATCCGCCGCGCAGGTGTCCCACGAACGCCGTCACAAGATCCAGTAACCGATTCGCCGAGTGTCCGCGCGTCATAATGTCGGCAGCGAAAATGAACATCGGAACGGCTAATAACGCAGCCGGTTTAATCCCGCCGATCATTTGCTGAATCAGGACGGCCGGTGTGACATCCGGATGGAAGACCAGTAGAACAGCGAAGGCTGCTGTAATGAGCGGGACCTTCATTGGGAATCCGGACATCAGCAGTATGAGCATAACCCCGATGATGAGTAACGCTTCCACGGAATTACCTCTGTTCGGAAAAGTTCAAGTTACACTTCTCCGATGACAGGGGATTCATATTCGTCTTTCTGATTGAACGAAATATAAACGTCGGGAGAAATTACGTTACGCACAGCCGTTAACGTGTATTGGATGGCGGAAAACGTGAAACCCAGTGGGACGCATAAATAAACCAGATACAGGGGGACCTGTAAAACGGGAGAGACCGTCTCGAGGAAATAGACGGTGGAAATATACTCAAATGAGTACCAGGTCAAAGCAAACATCAACAGTGCAGTGAAAATGCAGATGAGAATCATCAATCTCTTCTGCCAGCGTTTGTTGAGTTGGTCGTAGAGGGCCGTCATCCGAATGTGTCTGCCGCGGCTGGTCGCATAACTCAGACCGATGAATGTGACGATGATGATGAGAAATTGAGAGAGTTCGCCGGTGAAGGCCAAGCTGAAGCCGAGGAACGCGCGACAAAATACATTACCGATAGACAGGACGGCAATCGCGATGATCGACCAGGCAAGTAGAAACGCTTCAATACGCTGTATGATTTGGGAGAGTCGGTGCATCACAGGCCAGCCTTGGATTTGGGGAGCGTATCAGGATAAATGATCGTCCCGTGATTTCCGATATGGGATTCGAGGCGGATCGCACTCGTATAACAGAACGCGAACTTCATCGAAATTTCAGAAGATGAGACTGGCATCAAGGTCGCTTTCCTGCTGGTCGTTGATAAAACGGGACTGCCTGATTAATCATGAGTGATGGTTTGTGGTACAATCGGTTCGCAATCTTCACGCGATGCGATGAATTCCGGTCTTTGGTTCTGGTTGCCAAAGGGTTGGACCAGATAGTTTGATGTGCTGTTGTAAACAAAAAACAGATTGGAACGTGGCAGTGGGGTAATATTACTGTTGGAGCCATGCATGATGTTGCAGTCGAATAGAAGAATCGAACCTGCCGGGCCAACGCCTTGCACGATGCCGTATTGGTTTACCATTTCATCCAGCGACTGGTGATCCGGAATACCGACTTCCTGACGACGCAATGAATTCTGATAGTGGTCATCGGGAGTCTCACCGACGCAGGCAATATACTCTTGCTGAGATCCGGGAACCAACATCAATGGTGCATTGAATTCGTCGTTCTGATCCAGGAGTAAGGAGCAACTGACGGCACGCATGCGAGGCATTCCGTCTTCAACGTGCCAGGTTTCGAAATCGGAATGCCAAAAAAATTCTTTGCCGGCAAAGCCTGGTTTTAGGTTCACACGCGACTGGTGAATATAGACCTCACTCCCGAGAATCTGATTTGTCATCTGGACAATTCGTTTGTCAGATGCCACTTTGGAAAACAGGGGGCTGATTTCTGGTCTGTGAACGGAAAATAATGAGCGCAGTTCAGAATGATCTGGTTCCAGAATCGCTTCGGGTTTTTGTTTCGTTTCCTGGCAATCTCGTAAGGCAGACAGTTCTGCACGAAATGCTGCCACTTCATGATCTGAGAAAAATGCGGGTAAAATCAGGAAGCCATCACGCTCATACTGATTCAACTGTTCCTCGGTCAGCGGGCCATCTTGTGCAGTGCCATAGACCACCGGGTCCTGCCTGTCTAACGTTTCCGGATATGATTTCACTCGGGAAGGATAGAGATCTTCGAAGTTCGTCGTGGCAGCTGGTGTGGTTCTCGCGGTCATCGCCTTTCCCTTTTCTCGATGTGGCCACGTATCTGTTGTTTCTTGATTTTATGTGTCGTGCCTGCAGATGAGACAATCTAAAATCACGCGTCAGTCGCAGCAGCAGCCGGGTAGGCGCCGTTTTCATCATGGACTTCCTGCCCGGTAACGGGTGGGTTAAAGACACAGATCATGCGCAGCTGCGTTTTGGCTCTTAACAGATGACGATCATTCTCATCGAGCGCATACATCATGCCGGGAGAAATCGGATGCGTGGGGCCATCGGGGATGAGTTCAATCTCGCCTTCCCCTTCAATGCAATAGACGGCTTCCAGGTGATTCTGGTACCAGATTTCCGTTTCGGTTCCCGGATGAATAATCGTATCGTGCAGGGAAAATCCCATGTTTTCATTCGCGAGCAGTAACCGTCGGCTATTCCAGGTTTTGGCCTTGATATCGCGTTCGGTTCCGAGAATGTCATTCAGTTGACGTACAATCATGATGTATGGCTCTCTTCTTATCTTATTTTCTATACTGAGATCAGTCTGCGTGTACCAGACCCAGTTCTTCCAGAATGCTGTCATCGTTGAGTACCGCTTTGAGGCTGTCCGCAACAATATCCAGTCCTTGCAGAAGTTGGTCATCTTCGATGGTTAATGGCGGGAGAATTTTCAAGACGTGGCTGTCTGTGCCACTGGTTTCGATAATCAATCCGCGTTCGAATGCCGCTGCCGAGATTTTTTCAGGTAACGCAGGACATTCCTGGCAGGCCAGTCCCCAGATCATGCCGGTACCGCGCACTTCCAGTTCAACGTCGTTCACGTTTTCCGCAATCTCTTCCAGTCGATTCTTAATCAAGGCTCCTTTTTGAAGGACTTCGCGTGCGAAGCGGTAATCGCTCCAGTACAGTTCAATCGCTTCGGCTGCTGAGACAAAAGCCAAGTTGTTGCCACGGAAGGTTCCGTTGTGCTCACCTGGTTCCCATTGATCCAGGTCCGATTTCATCAGCACCAGCGACATGGGTAAACCATAGGCGCTCAGAGATTTCGAAAGCGTGACGATGTCAGGTACGATGCCCGCTTTTTCAAAGCTGAAAAAGTTCCCCGTTCGTCCACAGCCAACCTGGATATCATCGATAATCAACAGAATGCCGTGTTCCTGGCAGAGTGTTTCCAGTTGTTGCAGCCATTCTGTACTGGCGACATTCACACCACCTTCGCCTTGTACCGTTTCTACAATCACGGCTGCAGGCAGGTCCAAACCGCTACTGCTGTCTTTGAGAATAGTTTCAAAGTATTCCAGTGTATCCATGTTGGAGCCCATGTAACCGTAGTAGGGCATAAAGGTCACATTATTCAGTGGAGTACCTGCGGCATCACGAAAATGGCTGTTTCCCGTAGCGGCAACTGATCCCAGGCTTACGCCATGAAAACCATTGGTGAAGGAAATCACGTTCGTCCGTCCGGTTACTTTTCGCGCCAGCTTTAATGCGGCTTCAACCGCGTTTGTTCCTGTTGGTCCAGTGAACTGAACTTTGTAATCGAGTTCCAGTGGCGAGAGAATTCGTTTTTCAAATACTTCCAGGAAGCGAGCTTTCGCATCCGTTTGCATGTCGAGTCCATGTAACATTCCATCTCGTTCCAGGAACTCGATGAGTTTCGCTTTCAGTTTTGGATTGTTATGGCCGTAGTTTAAGGTTCCCGCGCCCGCAAGAAAGTCGATAAATTCGTTACCCTCAGCATCGCGCAAATTGGCGTTCTGGGCTTTAGTAAATGTGGTAGGGAATGAGCGACAGTAACCGCGAACGTTTGATTCGAGTCGGTTGAATATAGTCATGATACTGGTGATTTCTCTCCGTAATTAGGTTTTAGTGAGAAGGGGCCAATCTGGTACAATTCTTCGGGTTCGTGTTCTTCAGCTTCACCAAACAATTCCGAAGAAAAGCCATTACAAGTTCGGCACTCCGTGTTAAGCCGTTTTGCGAGTGAGCGAAACAGCTTTTGGGACGATTGATTCGAGGGAGTAATCGTCGTTTCCAGGTAATTCACATGGGAGTTGATCTGGCGGGATAGCAGAGCGTCAAGCATTCGCGATGCAACACCGCAGGAACGCGCGCTGCGATCAACGGCGGCTTGCCAGATGAAAATTGTGTTCTCTTGTTGAGGAGGGTGATAAGCAGAAAGAAAACCGACGATTTTCGAATCGGATTCTGCAATCACGCAAGTGTCATGAAAATCACGACACAACAAGAGCGAGACGTAATGGGAGTTAACGTCAAGGGGGGGGCAACTCTTGATCAGGTTGGTTATTGCGAGGGCATCGGTCAGCCGGGGCTCGCGAAAAATCAATTGGGTGGCCTGTTCCATTGGGCTATTTACTTATCAGCTTCTGAGAAAAATTCTCGTTCGATAAGATATTTAGTGTCCAAAATATATATGGGGGTTTATTTCTTCATTGCTTAATAAATTAGTTTGTGACCAATAAAAGGCGTTTTGCTCTTTTATTCAGTTAAAATGCTTTTATGTATGGTGTTAAGGAAAATTCTGTATTGAACTAACAGAACGTATGTTCTGTTTAAAAGCTTTGTGTGCAATGTTTTGTATGCAAATAATATGGGAATGTCAACCCCTACTATTTTTAAATGCACATGAAAGTGACATCTCACTACTTGAATCGGAGTGACTCTGAGTGCAAAAAGAATGCGCAGAAAATGATGTTTGAGAAACCGAGAGAGCGAGTGATTACTCGTTTAGGTAAGCGGTGTTTTCGTCTTCTGCAGTCGGTGTGACTTCACCGGCTGACAAGACGGGCGATGCATCGATATCTTCTGCGTCCATCATGGAAGCGATCCGCTGTAAGGTAGACAGCATCTGGGTCTGTTCCCATTCCTGCAGTCGCAGCAGTTCACGCCGAAATCGGTCTTGTAACAGGGAAGGAGCATTTTTCAGCATTGCCTGACCTTCTTCGGTGAGTTCGACAACAACCGTACGTTTGTCCGTACCTCTCCGCGAGCGGGAAACGAGGTTGCGTGTTTCCAGTCGACTAAGAATACCGGTTATTGTGGCCTGACTTAGATGAATTGATTTTGCGAGTGCCCCTACCGTGATGGGTTGCATACGGGCGATGGTTTGCAAAGATGCCAATTGGGGGGCTGTGAGTCCGATTTCCTGCATCAGGCCGCGGGAGTGTAAGTCAATCGCACGCGTAATTCGTCGCAGCGCGACTAGGACCTGATCCTCAATGCTGAGAGGCGACATGGGATTCTCGATATTTTCAATAGATAAATAAAGCGCAGAGCAAAGCGTACTCGATATTATGCACACAAAGCAATTGTTTTCAACTTGGTTCGAGACCTGATGTAAAAAGCGATCTGAACAAGACGCACGACCGTTGTTTGATGGAACTGCGCTTAGGCCATCAAAAACAGAAACGCCTCGTCGGCTTTTTGCTTTGTATTGTCATTTTCGATGAAACGCCGGATCGTGTAATACCCATACAGTGTTTTGATGCGGTGTGTCAGGCGGGCTTCATCCCGTTTCAGCATGCCTTCCCAATAAGCTGGCTTGCGGGGATCATGTGCGGATTTGACCTGCGCTCCAAGCTCACTCTCGACATTTGGCAGTGAACGCCACAAGCGGATGTGCTGATGATGCGCTGGTAACGCCAATTCAGCCACCTTTTCATAGCCGAAACGGTTCAGTTCGGTAATTGCAGCGGCATGGTTGATGATATGCCATAACCCGCCGAAGCCCTGCTTCTTGATCGCAGCGCTTGAAATCAACTCGGCGATTGTTACATCGACCATACCTTGAACGGAACCGTACATGGGAAAGTTGTCGATCTCAGCAAGCTTGATCTGTCTGCCGGTCCGCCAGCCTTTCTCTTTGCCGTAATAACCACGGCCGGCATGTGCTTTGTTGAAACCCGCGGTCAATTTACGGATACCCTCAATGATTTGAGGCGTGGCAAAATCACTGTGGTCATGCAGTGCACGGATGCCGATGGAAGCGAAAATAATATTATGTCCCGATTGCCGGGTCTCTCCGACATTCTTTTGCAGGGTTCGCACAATTGAGTTGATTGCGGCTTCATTGGATGCTTCTTTGGGGTATGGCTTGAACAGCTCGGTGGGCGTGATGCCTGCTTTTTTCGCGTTGAACCAGAATGATTCCTCACCCGCGATAATGCGTTTCAATTCTCCGGTGATACCGATGAAGACTTCATCGGGGAGCTGACTCTGATCTTCGCCGAAGAAATATCCGGCGGCGACCGCAGCACCCAGATGCCCGGCCATCTCTCCTGCCTGGTGTGAATGGGCCAGTCCGCAGACGCCTTTATACAGATATTCGAACTCAATCATGGTTTTGCGCTCCCGTTGATCTTGTATTATATCAATCATCGCTTATCGGTTGATGGTGGTCAAGCAATTTACGGATGCGAAACCTTTTTACTTTAGTTTCTGGCTGCTTTCTGTTTGAGTACAGCCCGTAAGTCCAGAGGAAAGTCGGTGAGAATCGCATCAATGCCCACCGTCGCTGCTTCTTGCCAGTTTTTGGGCATCTTCCCGCCTACGGTCGGTCCCGCGATGAAGGCCCGTTTGCCGGCTGCATGCACGCGTTTGATTTCTGAAGCGGAAGGGATGTAGCGGACATAGACCCAGTCGGCACTGGTGTCGGCCAATGCCGCAGGAAACTCAGTTGTATTATTGGCGACGGCTGCTGTTTCGGCTTTCGCAGAAGTCGCTTTGATGTTAGCGCGGACCTGGGGTTCTTGAATTGTTCTGCCGATGAAAATCAGGTGGCTTAAGATATCATGTTTTTTTGCGAGACGAACGACGTCCTGTTCGACGTTCGCATCTTTGAAATCGACGGCGATCAAAATCGGGTGTTGGTTAAAATCAGAGGCCAACTGCAGAACCTGCTCTACCGTTGGCACTTTTTCACCTGCGAAGCGAGGATCAAACCAGCTTCCTGCGTCAAGCTGCTTGACTTCTGCCAGTGTCAAGTCACTCACGTTTCCGGAGCCGTTTGTTGTGCGGTTGACAGTACTGTCGTGGATGCAAACCAGATGACCGTCTTTTGTGCGCTGTACGTCAAATTCAAAACCGAGCCGCAATTCCAGGCACGCTCGGAAATTCGACAGCGTGTTCTCAGGGGCGGCTTTTAACAGTCCTCGATGTGCGACGATCAAAGGTGGAGCGGCATTGGCAGAATGGACGTTCAGAGTTAAGCAGAGAACTGCAATTGACGGAATCAAAAATGGAAAAAGCCGGCTCATGTTTGCTTACTTTCTTCGTGGTTGCAATTGGTGTTTTCGTTCAAACAGATGGATTCAGCCTACTTCTATAGAAGCAATTGTTCAATCATCTGAATGTGAAATTTGGTGGTCTGAAACGCTAACTCAAAAACCTGCTGGTATTTGGAGATCGTTTCTTGTCTAAAAGCCTGGGATGTCTAGAATTTGACGAGAATCATTTTGGGGGCAGACGGGCGTAAGTTTTGTGGGAGGTCATGTCGGAAATGGACGATAGATAATAAAAGCTTGCTACAGCGGTTTAGTCGTCATGTGTTTATGTTATCTGTGGTTTCCAAATACTTCGTATACGAAGTATTTGGGCTTTGTTCTTTTTCTGCTGGAGAACGTATTAGCAGGTTCTGTTGAATGTTTCGCAGAGGATCAAGTTCCTGACACACTTTCTTTTCTAATCTTGTACTTACGAAATTTTCATGTCGACCTTACAACCTGACAACGCGGACAATTCAGCAGACGCTGATCGAAAGTCGGTCCAGACCGACATCAAAGCGGCCGCCTGGCTGTTTGAGCAACTGGCCGTGGATGCCGGTCACTCTGCTGATCGATCACGGATTCGACGTGCATTGATCGAGGCAGCGTCTGCAAGGACATCTAAAACAGACGACGACTGGTGGAATTGGTTAGTCGAAGCCAGCCAGAGTTTAGAGCTGCAATACAAGGTCATGGATTGTACCTTCCGTGAACTGGTCGCGATCACCAGTGAAGGGGGACGGGTGATAACTCGTGTCGGCGAAGAGCATCGCTGGACTGCCATTCTTTCCACCAAGCGTCGACGCTTCCAGATTCTACAGCCTCAACGGGATCGAACCCGGATCTGGATTAGTGCCCGCAGAATGCGGAGTACGTTAGAGGTTTCAAGTCGAGAAGATGTGGTCCGTTGTCTGGTTATCGAACCGGAACTTACTGCTTCCGATATGAATTCGGGAGAAATACACGAGCATAGTCCGCTCGATCGGGTGCTGAGATTATTAAAACCGGAATTCTCGGATATCTGGATCATCATGGTTTTTGCGCTCGTTACCGGGTTGTTGGCTTTGGCGACGCCTTTAGCAGTGGAGACTTTAGTTAACACTGTTGCCTTCGGTCGGTTGCTTCAGCCCGTGATCATTTTGGCTTTGATGCTGCTGGCTTTTCTTTCTTTTTCAGCAGCGTTGCTTGGCTTGCAGACTTATGTGGCAGAAATCATTCAACGACGACTTTTTGCGCGCGTCGCCGCTGATCTATCTTATCGCTTGCCGCGAGTGGTTCCTGCTGCACTGGATGGTCAATCGGGGCGGGAACTGGTGAATCGCTTCTTTGATGTCATCACAGTTCAAAAAGCAACCGCATCACTCCTGCTGGACGGAATCTCGCTGGTACTGAGCACGTTGATTGGTATGACGGTATTGGCTTTTTATCATCCCTGGTTGTTGGGCTTTGATATCGTTTTGCTGGCGTTGATTGCCTTTGTGATTTTAGTTTTAGGGCGCGGCGCTGTTAACAGTAGTATCAAAGAGTCTAAGGCAAAGTACAAAGTGGCTGCCTGGCTGGAAAACCTGGTGAGCTGTTCGACAGCGTTTCGTTATCGGGGAGCTGCAGAGTATGCTTTGGATCAAGCCGACCATTTAACCTTTGAATATCTGAGTGCCCGCAAGAAACATTTCCGGATTGTAATGCGCCAGATTATTTTTGCTCTGGGCATGCAGGCAGTCGCGAGTACTGCTTTACTAGGCTTAGGTGGATGGCTGGTTATTTCAGGTCAATTGACCCTCGGGCAGCTTGTGGCAGCCGAGTTGATCGTGACGGTGATCGTCGGTTCTTTTGCCAAGTTGGGAAAACATATGCAGAGCTATTACGATCTCTTAGCTTCAGTGGATAAGCTGGGGGCATTGTTTGATTTGCCTATGGAACGCCGGGATGGGCTTCTCAAAATGTCTCATGACAAACCAGCAGAAGTGACGTCCAGCAATGTCAGTTGTGCAATGCAACATCATTCCGACCATGGGGCACAGATTAACCTGAATGTTGAGAGTGGGGCGAGACTGATGCTGATGGGGCCCAGTGGAACAGGAAAGAGTCTGTTTCTGGATTTATTATTTGGATTAAGAACGCCTGCGGATGGACATGTTTCAATTAATGGAATTGATCCCCGTGATCTGCGACCTGACGCTCTCAGAAAACATGTTGCTCTGGCCCGGGACATTGAAATATTTTCAGGGTCTCTGGAAGAGAACGTGCATCTGGAACGTCCTTCTGTTTCCACCAGTGATGTCCGTGAAGCATTGGAACGAGTCGGACTGATTGATGATATTTTAAGTCTTCCCGAAGGGCTGAATACGCACCTTGTCGAGACTGGTTACCCGCTGACATCAAATCAGGCGCGCAAGTTAATGCTGGCACGGGCCATTGTTGGTCGTCCCAGATTGTTATTGATTGACGGTCTGGTTGATGCGTTACCCGATCAGGAAGCGGAACGGTTGACACAAATGCTGGTCGATCCAGAGCGTCTCTGGACTCTGATTATGGTCACGGGGCGGAGAAGTCTTGCCGAACTGGGAACAGACGTTTATGAATTAGGCGAACCTGCCATTGCATCTGCAGAAGGGAGTGGTCATGGCAGCTAAAAAACCGCTTGATACGCCCGCATCCCAGACAGAGCAACAACGTTGGTCAATGCTGGTGCCGGTGGCTTATAGTGAATCCAGTATGCCCGCGTTGAGGTTGGCAAGATCATCACGCCTGGCGCGTCGGATCGCCCGTTATTTATTTGTGACGCTTGTATTATCGATCATATTGATGGCATTTGCTCCCTGGCAGCAATCGGTAACCGGAACAGGAAATGTTCTGGCGTATGCCCCCGATCAGCGACAGCAGGTCATTCAAGCACCGATTAAAGGAAGGCTGGCTCAATGGGGAGAGGGGATCTTTGAAAATGCCCGGGTCAAAAAAGGGCAGGAAATTGCTGAAATTCGTGATTTGGACGAATCGTATGCAGCTCGTCTGGATCTGCAGTTGATGAATTCCCAGCAGGGAGTAACGGCATCAGGCCAGCAACTGGAAGCCAGTCAGCGCGCGCTGGACGCAGCGAAGACAATCGTCGAATCCTATCAGGCCCAAGTTCAGGCTTATGAAACTGTCAAGCGGGAGACGATTGACGCCCAGGATGCTTATATTGAAATGGCCGCTAAGAAAGTCAAGGCCGAGAATCAGAAACTGGTTGAATATGAGGCCGCATTACCTCAGTTGCAGGCCGAGTATAACCGAATGAAAACTCTTCAGGCTGAGAATAATATCTCTCTACAGAAATTGCAGGAAGTGAGTCGGAAGCTGAAAGAAGCAACCAGCAAAGCAAAGGGGGCTGAGTTCTATTATGGTGCTGCTCAAGATGAATTGTCTGGTAAGCAGAGTGAGCGAAAAGCCAAAATTGAAAAAGCGCAGGCCGATATCGATAAAGCCAAGGCGCTGCTGCGTAAAGCAAACGGGGATGTTTCAAAAGCAGAAAGCGACATCGCCAAGGCGCAGCAGGAGCTGAATAAAGCCGAGAAGGAACTACTTGATATGAAGGTCAAGGTTTCGCGGCAGGAAAAACGGGTGATCAAGGCTCCCTTTGATGGTTATATTGTTCAGATCACGCCCAATCTCGGAACCGCAATCTTAAAACAGGGAGATCCCATCTGCACCATCGTACCTTACACGACGGATCGTTCGGTTCAGGTTTGGCTCGATGGAAATGATGCACCACTGGTTGAGCCGGGGCGACCTGTGAGGCTGCAGTTTGAAGGTTGGCCTGCAATCCAATTTGCCGGTTGGCCTTCGGTAGCCGTTGGGACCTTTGGGGGAACGGTGGTTTCTGTCGATGCGACCGACAATGGGAATGGAAAGTTTCGAATACTGGTCCGCCCGGATCCCTCAGATGAACCCTGGCCTCAAGATCGATTCCTCAGACAGGGGGTTCGCGCCAATGCGTGGGTTCTGCTCAAACGCGTTCCTCTCTGGTATGAAGTCTGGCGAAAATTAAATGGCTTCCCGCCCGCAGTCTCAATCGATGAGCCAGGTCAGAAAAGCAGCAAATCAAAGCCTCCAAAGTTGCCGAAGTAGGTATGGGTAGAATAGGTTGTGTTTGCTGCCTTCGTCGTCTGTTGCGAAAAACCTGCAGTTTTCTGCAGTATCGTGGAGAGTAGCCTGACTCTGAATCAATCCGCCCTTCTACTTATGCCGAATTCTAAGAGAGAAGGCTTTGTGCCGATTATAATAGCTGTATTAATAATTCAGGTTGCTGGTTGAACCGGCGGGTAGAGTGATTAAGTAATGTTCAGAGTTTTAGTCCCATTAATGTCCGCAATGGCAATCGGATGTGCTGGCACACAACAGAAAGTCTCTCAGACTGATTCTGAAGTGCCTGCAGCTGTTGCGCGGATTTCGCTTGGGCCTGCACCGACTGAACCGGTTGAGTTGTCACAAGTTCCACCGAACATACAGCGTGATGAGGAAGCGCTGGCCAAATTTGAAGAGAAAAGTGAGCTACCACAGACTTCGCAGGAAGTGTCTCTCGTTTCATCTGAAGCGATTAATGAGGAAGTCATCGCCATTCCTCAAATTCCTCCTTTACCAGACGAAAACTTTGCTCCCAGCCGAACGGGTCTGGCTCTCGAAGAGGTCATCGATTCAGTTTATCAAAGCTACCCATTGCTTGATGCGGCCCTTTATTCCCGTGAGGTTGCTGCTGGTGATCGTTTGCAAACATTAGGAGAATTTGACCGTAAATTCAAAGCGGCAACTGAAAACGGGCCGATGGGGTATTACAAAACGTATCGTCAGCATATCGGTCTGGTGAAGCCCTTGTATCAAGGGGGAGAAGTCTTTGCCGGCTATAAAATTGGTCGGGGAAATTTTCAGCCCTGGTATAAAGAACGACAGACAAATGAAGCAGGGGAGTTTAAAGCAGGCTTTTCGGTGCCACTCTCTCGAAATCGGGATATTGATGCTCGACGGGCTGCGTTGTGGCGTGCGACGTTTGGCGTCGATGCTGTTGAGCCGGATATCCAGGCGCAACTCATCGGGTTCGTTCAGGAAGGGACCTATGCTTATTGGGATTGGGTCGCAGCGGGGGCCAAGCTTGTGATAGCCGATCAAATTCTCAAGCTGGCTGAATCGCGGACGGACCGGATTCGGAGTCAGGTTGAGAATGGATTTCTTGATCCACCAGAATTAACCGATAACCTACGATTGGTTGCTGAGCGTTCGGGGAAGCGTGCTTTTGCCGAACGAAAACTCCAGCAAGCAGCTGTGAAACTCTCCTTGTATTATCGTGATGCGTATGGCAACCCGCTGATTCCAGGACCTGATAAGATACCGACCTTTCCCGATTTAAAATTGATCGATCCAGAACAGGTAGAGCATGATTCCCTATTAGCACTGGAACGACGGCCGGAAATTTATGCGCTGGATCTCTTTCAGCGTCAATTAGACATTGATCATTCTGAGGCGATGAATGACTGTCTTCCTGCAGTGGATTTAGTGATGGCGGCCGCTCAGGATGTGGGTTATCGAACCGATCCCAAGAATGATAAAGGCCCTTTTCAACTTGATGCAATGCTGTATGTGGATGTTCCCATCGAACGTCGTAAAGCCCGCGGTAAGATTCAGTCGGTGAGTGGCAAGATCTCCCAGCTCAATGCAAAGCGAAAATTAACTGAAGAGAAAATTGTTGCCGAAGTCGAATCTGCCTACGCCGGGTTGATCGGAGCTTTTAAACAGGCCAAACAGGCAGAGCAGGCCGTGGGATACGCGGAAGATCTGGCACGACGTGAACGCCGCAATTTTGAAGAAGGGTTGTCTGATCTGTTAAAAGTAACGTTGCGGGAACAATACGCAGTTGAGTCAGCAGAAAAAGCAGTGGATGCGAAACTACTGTATTTCAAAGAGCAGGCGGACTACAGAGCCGCACTGGCAGAAGATCAGCTTCCGGCTTCTCGAGGTGAGTGACAGTCATCGTATCGTTCAGTTGAGATTCGTTGATCAAGATCAGTCAGGTTGTTGACTAGACAGATAAAATGTTCAGCAGAGAGCCATCACGATGATGAGACATCGGATCCACCATTTGCTCTACCTGTTGATATTTGGTTCAATTTGTTATCACCCTGTATTATTGCTTGCAGACAGCGAACCGGTTTTGTTTGAGCAGAGCCTCTTGGGGAAAATGTGGGAAGAGACAGGCGAAACGGATTGTCAAATCTGTATTGAAAAGGGGCTCTTCTATGCTCCAGAATGCGGGACGCTGTTTCAGTGGACCGCAGGCTGTGGTTGCGCGGGAGGCCCGCAACTCGATGAACCTTTGCAGACGGATCGTCCGAATTTCACTTCGACTTCAGTCACCGTAGGAAAAGGCGTTACACAGCTCGAATTTGGTTACACGTTTGCCGACGACAGCCCAGCAGGGCAAGAAGTCAGCTATCAGTCGTTTGGAGAATTTCTGTATCGGCGAGGAATACTGGCGGACTGGCTCGAATTTCGTCTTGGCTTTTCACCTCTACAGCAAACGGAGCAATTGGGTGCGTTTCAGAATACCACAGCCGGAAGCGAAGACCTGTCTGTTGCACTCCAGTTTGCATTGACACCCCAGTCGAGGCTCTTGCCGGAATCGGCGCTGATTGTACAAATGAGTGTGCCGACTGGCAGTACTGCATTTACTTCGAATCAAATTGAGCCGGGAGTCAACTGGATTTATGCCTGGAAAGCGAATGATTTCATTTCACTTTCCGGCTCCACGCAGGGTAATCGCAGTTTCGATGAAAATCACCGTTCCTATCTGGAGATGGCACAGTCCTGGAATGTGAATTACACATTGACGAAGCAGTTGAGCGTCTTTACCGAATGGTTCGCACTGATTCCCTGCGGCTCGAATACCGAACAGACCGAACATTATATGGACGGCGGTTTCACGTATCTGATTAACAATAACCTGCAGCTTGATCTCAGTGCCGGCGTGGGGCTGAACGAAGCCGCCATCGATTATTTTGTCGGCGCAGGTTGTTCGATTCGCTTTCCCTGAAACAACATGGAGACCGGTTGAATCAGCGTTTAACGCCTTCAATGATGCTGAGTTCGGTTGCAGTGGGGAAAATCGTTGTCAGTTTGAAGCCGGCTTGCTGAAACAGAGATCGGAATTGTTCCGCCTTGCGTTCCTTACCGCCTGTGACCAGTAGCATGACCAGATCGACGAATTTACCCATGAAGGGATCGTTGCCTGGATTGATGACACTTTCCAGGATCAGTAGTTTTCCGTTCTCAGGCAGGGCGTTATGACAGTTTTTGAGAATAGTGAGCGATTTTTCGTCGTTCCAGTCATGGATGATGTGACGCAGGAGACAGGTGTCTGCTCCCTGGGGAATCGATTCAAAAAAATCGCCGCCAATGAGGTCACAGCGACCAGCGACTCCGGCTTGTTCAAACTGCACCTGCGCCCGTTCGACGACGTGGGGACGATCAAAAAGCAGGCCCCGCAAATGTGGGTTAGCTTGAAGAATGCTGATCAGGTTGGAACCATTTCCTCCGCCGACGTCTGCGAGAACTTTGATTTTGGAAAAATCATACGCGTCGGGAATCGCTTCGGTTCCTCGACCATGGATACCGATCATAGCTTTGTCAAAGATGCGGGCCTTGTCCGGATGCTCGGAAAGGAATTCAAAAATCGATTTTCCCCAGATGCTGTCGTAGGCCGGCTTCCCGGTCTGGAGGCTGTAAATGATTTCACACCAGGGGCGAAACTGGTCTTCTCCATTCATAAGGGCTAAGGCCTGTTTTGAATTCGGGTGATCGCTGCGCAGTGGTTCTGCCAGAGGCGTTAATGAGAACTCACCCGCTTCATTTTCTTCAAAAATATCGATACTGGCCAGAGCGCGTAACAGGCGATACAGGGATTCCGCATCAGTTTGTGTCACAGAGGCGAGTTGCGCAGGCGTTTGAGGACCGGCGATCAGCAGGTCGGCAATTTCCAGTTTCGCGGCGGCATAAATACTCTGTGATTTCCAGTAACCGGTAATCAGTTGCTCAAGTTGTTGGTAGTTTACCTGATCCGACATCTCGTTTCCTCCAGGGACGTTTCAACTTGGCTATCGTTTACAATACTCCAAAATACTGAGTTCGGATTCTGTGGGAATGATGCGTGTCAGGTCAAAGCCCGCCTGTGCAAAGAGAGACCGAAACTCCTCTGCGGTACGTTCCTTGCCGCCGGGAATCAATAACATAACCAGGTCAAGAAACTTGCCGGCAAATGGGTCGTTCCCTGCAGGAATGACGCTGTCGACGACCAGCAGCTTGCCATTGTCCTGCATCGCGGCATGGCAGTTCCGGAGAATCGTGAGCGATTTTTCATCGTCCCAGTCATGAATGATGTGACGCATGAAATACACATCCGCTCCTTCGGGAACCGATTCAAAAAAACTACCGCTAATTAACTGGCACCGATCCACCAATCCTGCCTGTTGAATATGAGCTTGAGAGCGTTCCACAACATGAGGCAAGTCGAACAGAATCCCTCTCATCTCAGGATACTTTTGGAGAATTCTGGCGATGTTCGAACCGTTTCCACCGCCGATGTCCAGCAGGGTTTTTACCTCTGAAAAATCGTATGCTTTCAGAATGACGTCAGATTCTCTTCCATGAATGCCGGTCATGGCTTTGTCAAAGGTCTGTGCCTTGTCGGGATGTTCCGGCAGATAATCGAAGAACGGTTTTCCAAATACTTTATCGAATGATGTTTTGCCTGTGCGAATACTATAGAGAATCTCGCCCCATGCCTGGAAATGTTCGTCGCCCGACATCATGGCTAGTGCCCGTTTTGAGCCCGGAACATCACTGCGTAAGTATTCGGCTAAAGGAGTGAGTGCGAATTCCTTTTGTTGATTCTCGGCGAAGATGCCCACGCTGGCCAGCGCACGTAACAGACGATACAGTGCCCCGGGATTGGTTTTTGTAGCAGTCGCCAGCTGTTCTACTGTTTGTGGTCCTTCAGCGAGAAGGTCGGCAATTCCCAGGCTGGCGGCGGCATAAATGGCCTGCGATGACCAGTAGCCGGTAATCATCTGGTCGAGTTGCTGATGGGAGGCGGTCTCGGTCATGGAACTTTACTTCTCTCAGAAGGTGTTATTATTTTTTCCCGACTGGCGGTGGTTGCGGTCGGGAAAAGATCAATTTCTCGGCAGTTGATTCATCGGTCTGGTATTCGTAACCGTCTAAATTGAAATCGGTCAGTTGATCCGGTTTGTCAATACGGTTTTGCATCATCCAGGCCGCCATTCGTCCGCGGGCCTGCTTGGCGAACAAGGCGATCGTGCGTGATTTGCCGTCTTTGATTTCCTTGAAGACTGGCGTGATCACCGGGCCGTCCAGTAATCGGGGTCTGACCCCTTTAAAGTATTCATTTGAAGCAAGGTTGACAAGTGCTTGCTGTTTCTGTTTTGCCAGATCACGATTGAGTGACTCCGTGGTTTTGTCGCCCCAGAAGTCATACAGCGATTTCCCGCTGCGTGTGATGAGACTGGTCCCCATTTCCAGCCGATACGCCTGCATCAGGTCCAGCGGACGCAATACGCCGTACAGGCCTGAGAGAATTCGCAGGTGATCTTGCGCGAATGCCAGATCGCGGGCTTTGAAGCGTTTGGCGTCGAGTCCCTGATAGACGTCGCCGTTGAATGTGAGGATTGCCTGCTTGGCATTCTTTGTGGAAAAGGGGCGTGACCACTGGTTGAAGCGGCCGTGATTCAGTTCGGCCAGGTCATCGCTGATGCCCATTAATTCGCTCAATGATTTTTTGGACATCCGTTTCAGTTTTTTGACGAGCGTTTCTGCTTCATCCAGAAATTCGGGCGTCGAGAATTTCGTAGTCTGTGTTTGCGGTTCCAGATTCAGAGATTTGGCGGGAGAGAGTACAGTCAACATGGTCGCGATCCGTCCTTCTGCAGTTTGATGTGTATCCGCGTTGGTTATAGATCGCTCAAGTCGGATTGTCAACAAACTGAAAACGAACCCGCTACGGTTTGCCGCTAAGGTTTGATAGTCCGGTAGTATTCGATCATTGCATCCACTTTGTCTGTTTGGGGATGCAGTGAGCCCCAGCGGAAGACCATCACGCCGGTCGCCGGCAGACGCGTACCATGATCGAGGACAGGTTTCACCTGTTCGACAGGTACTTGTTCTCCCCAGTCTGAGAGTTGCACGATCGGCCAGATTTTGAGCCGTTCTCCCGGTTCGCCTTTGATGTCCAGGTGTCGGCCCAGCCAGGCGGTCTGGCGGGAGATCCAGGCGGGGTCCTTCGGATGATTGAAGCGAGCGTGGTAGGGCATGATACTGAAGACATCGACATATTTCGCTTGCGCTTTCAAATCGATGGCGAGTTTATTCTTGAGGGCGCCGTTGAACTCGGTCTCGGTCCAGGGACAGTGAAATGTTCCCAAGAGTGCCTTGGGGCGTGTTTCATCGAGGATCGAACGAAACTCGCGGACCCAGTCTGAAAATACATCACAGCGCCACTGCACCCAGGCCGCTTTCTGTTTTCCTAACAGAAGCGAAGAGAGTTCGGAAGTAGGGGCTTCAGGCAACGAAACTTTCGTATCCCGCTGAAACTGTTTCAGGCAGCGATCACAAAAACAGGTATCCGGCATCTCGGGAACAGCGCGTTCCCAGCTGGCGTGGCTGTGGTGGTAATCGAGCCAGATGCCGTCGATTTCATATTCCTTGAGCACTCGGCGAAACTCGTCCATCCGATATTTGCGATAACCGGGGTGCGTCGGGCAGATTCCCTGCCAACCCTGCGGTGCGGGGCAAATATTTCCGTCAACGCCGATCGGTCTGGCATCCGGGTGGTCTTTAAGATAATTGGCAACATGCAGCGTATTAAATTCAGCAAAGACTTTTGCACCCTGCTGTTTCAACTGGGCAATGCGTTTGTCGGTCAAGCTTCCTGATCCCATGAAAATGGCATTCACACCCAGTTCGGGCAGCCTTTTATTCTGTTCCAGCAATTGTGTGGGCGCGCCGCCATAGATGCCGCGAATTTTGATGTGGGATCGAGGTTTGGGTTCTGCCGACTGCAAAAGGGCATCCTGAGCCAGGAACAGGCCAATCAAGGAAAGTAATGTCCACTTTAAAATTCTGGTCATGGAAATTTCTCAAATCAGGAAAAAGTTATTCTGCTGAATTCGTGTTTACGATTGTTTGAAGCCACGCTCTTGCCCGGGTTCGTTCGGGAATGTCTTTCATAACCCATTCATCGGAATGATTGGGATAAGGGAGTGCCATGAACGTGAATTGGCCTTGAGATTGTGACGCTTTCAGAAAGTCTTCTGTTGCCTGGGTACTCCGTTCATGACTGATGAATTGCGGGCGCGTGCCCAGACGCGCCAGTCGTTTGCGGGCGGACGCGGAGTCGCTGTCGGCGTAATTCCATTTACGCACGCCGTCGTAATGACTGTGCAGCAGCATGGCTTTCCAGAGGGCCGCGATTTCATCGTCACGCAGGCCAATATAATTGCAGGCGATGGCGCCGCGTGAGAAACCGACGAGGAATACATTTTTGGAGTCGCCACCATATTCCCGACAGATACGGGCAACGGTCTGTTTACAATAGTCTGCGGTGGCGTCGGGATTGCCCCACCATTTGATCGCGTGTTTGCCGGTTTCGGGATCGACAAAGGGGAGGCTGACCCAGATCATGCCTTTGCCGCCCGACAGACCATATCCCAGCTTACAATCCTGTACGCGTCCTTGACTGCGATCGCCGAGGGCATTTTTGAACCCGCCGTTCCCCGGGTATTCCATAATCACGGGATAGGTTTTGCCCGGTTTCCAGTCCGAGGGGAGATAGAGGGCATGTGCGATTTTCGTGTTTTCAAAGCCGGGGTTCGTTTGCCAGACCCGTTTGCCGTCCTGGGGTTTATCATGTGTGACTGTGGGAACGGTTAAATCGGAGGGCAGACTGTTCAGGTTGGCCGGTTCTGCAGCGTCTAAGTCGACGGACTGACAGAACAATAGCAGTGCGATTCCCAGATGTTTTATGCCGTTTTGTACTGACATATTACCGTTCTTTCCGAATCATTTTATTCTTGAAATGCATCCGCGTGGGGATCGCCGCCCGTTTTGAGGTAGGCCAGCAGATCAAGGATTTCGTCTTTCGTGAGTACATTGATCAGGCTGGCAGGCATCGGCGATGTTTTCGAAAGGAGCGATTCTTCAATCTCGTTCCGCGCGACGGGCACTGTTGTCTGTTTGATTGGATCGGTTTCGACGGTGATCGTGGTCTTGTTCACACCAACGGGGCGTCCCGTGACGACCTTTCCGCTCTCGAGGATATAAACCGTGTGAAGATATTTTTCGTCCATAACTTTGGATGGGGTGATGATCGATTCCAGAATAGCACGGCTGTCGAAGCGTTTGCCCACATTGGTCAGATCTGGTCCGATTTGGGCACCTGTAGAACCGATGCGATGGCACTTTAAACAATTAGCGGCCAGCAGTGCCTGCCGCGCACGTTTATAGGAACGGTTCGTGGTGACCGATGCCAGATGCGGTTCTAGATCGTTGAGTTTCCAGTCCTGCACCATGGGGCGTGTGGGGACCGTTTCTTCTTCGACCAGCGGCTTATCCAGTGCAGTGATTTCTTTGCTGAATTGCTGACGTTGTTGTTCGGTGAGCGTATCCAGGAAGTCGACGCGGATATCCCGCATGCGTTCGGTGAGTTGCTTCCCGCCCGAGAAGGTACGGGCATGACCCAGCCAGGCGAGGAATTTTTGTTGCAGGTTTTTATTCCAACCCTGTCGCGCATGTGTTAGTGAGCGCGCTGCCCGAATTTGTTCTTCTTGTGTAGAGGTATCGGTCAGCAGAGCAACGGTTTGGGGTACGACCGTTTCCTCTTTCAGGTAGACCAGAAGATCACAGAGCAGGTGATTGGCACTGCTGGTGGCGTGGGGATACAGCGGCTGCAGGCGTTGTCTAACGATATCGGCCTGTGAAGTCGTGGGAGCACCGAGTCGAATGAAACACAGCTCGTAGGCCCGCAGCAGAGCGAGCAACTGTTGTTGATTTAATTGCTTCAGACCAATCCGGTTCAAAGCCGCGAGGACCGCGTCTTTGTCTTCAGCGATTCCCTGATAGCATAACGCAATCAAACCGGCAATCGCGGCGGTGGGCTTTGTTTCGGTGAGTGCTCGTTCGCGCCACCTGGAAACATCCTGATTTTCAATCGCCCGTCGGGTGGTAAAACGGAGCCAGCGATCCGGGCTGTTCAGGTGAGGCCAGATTAAGTTGATATCGGTAACGGGACTCGTTTGATATTGCGCGATCTGGCGACGCAGTAATCGCGCCGCCTCTGCCAGTGCTTTTGTTTTCTCATCGATTTTGGGGGCCGTTGATTTTGTATTTTGCGTTGCCGTTGGTGTGACGCGGTATAAGCCCGATTGCGATCCCCGGCCGCCTGTAATGAAGTAAAGTGCGCCATCGGGACCGAACTGTATGTCACACACATTCAGCGGGCCCCCTTCGAGAAAAACTTCGTATCGGCAGGTATAGCTGGCACCGTTGGGGATCATGTCGACGAGCAATATTCGCCCATTTTGCCAGTCGGCGATGTAGAGCGCCTGTTTAAAACGCGCGGGGAACTTGCCGTTGGTTCCAAATACCATGCCGGTAGGAGAACCCAGGCCGGTATTGAGTGTGCTGGGGAGACTGTCGGCGTAATACTCGGGCCATTTCCCGGTACCCCAGCGCCAGCCATATTCGCCGCCTGGAATAATATGGTTCACACGTGTTGGACGATACCAGGGCTGTCCGATATCCCACTCCATGTCGGCGTCGTAGGTAAACATTTCTCCTTCCGGATTGAAGGCCATGTCGACCTGATTCCGAAAGCCACCCGCCAGTATTTCCCAGGTTTTTCCATCAGGGTCCGTTTTCAGAATATAACCGACGCGATCATCCTGGCCTGCGTCGTGCGGATTCGGCAGCAGGTGATCGTTGTGTGGATCGCGGTAAGGAGAAGTGGGCGAAACGTCTTCCGGAAACGCGACATCGTTGCCGACCACGAGGTAGATGTTGTTGTCGGGGCCGAGGACGATCTGATTGCTGCCATGCCCGAAACGGCTGCCGTAATCGAGCTTTTTCAAGAGTTGTCGCTGATCAAACTGACCATCGCCGTTGGTATCTTTGAAGCGATGCAGACCTTGGCCGTTGGTCTCGCTGACATACAAACTGTTATGGGCATACAGTACGCCGCGACAGTGCTTGAGTGCATTGTCGATTTTTTCGAACGAGCTTTTTGGGGGATCGTCGTTCAGAGTGAGCCTTCCCAATCCGACATCGTCGAGACCCAGAATGAGCCGTCCCTGATCGTCGAACGTCATGCTGATCCACGAACTTTCTCCTTTTTGTGCAGAACGGAGCAACTCGACCTGAAAGCCGGGTTGTACGCGAATCGAGCTGACAGGCGTCGCTTGAAATTCTTCGGCGTTCATCTGACTGACAAAACTAATGCAGAGTAAAACGCAGGCGACAGCGATTCTGTTTAAGATTATCATCTCAGTAGGTTCCGATGTTTAATCGAGTGAAGTCAGGGTTCTAGGTTGCGTTTGTTATTACTTCTGTTTCAATTTCAGGATCGCAAAAACGGGGCGATGATCAGACGCCAATGGTTCGGCGATGACTTTCGATTCCACCATTTCGAATCGTGTTGCGGGCCGGTAGAAAATATAATCAATGCGAGATCTTGGTTTAGTGGAGGGTGCCGTCGGTGTGGCGTCGTCATCGATGGCGTTGGTCCATTGTTTGAGTAAAATCGTTATCGGCTCGGCGTCTGGCTTCGCATTCATGTCGCCGGCGAGAATTGTGGGGACGCCATCATCGACGGCGAAGTGTTTATTAATGGCTTTGGCTTCTGCCACTCGATCTTCAGGCAGGTTATGTTGAAAGTGTGTGCTGATAAAACGCAACGGCTTGTCGCCGGGACCACGGACTGTGACAACAATCGCACCGCGTGGGTAAGTGACCAGCTTCGGTGTGCTTTCGGTATAAGGCAGTGGTTGAATCATCACATCCAGAATGGGTAACCGTGTCAGAACCGCGTTGCCAAACAATCCCCCTTCATAATGCTGTGTCGGGCCAAAGCGGACTTCCATACCGGTCAGCTCTGAAAGTCGCTGCGCTTCGTGTACTCGGCCCGATCGTTTGACGCCGACATCGACTTCCTGCAATGCAACCAGATCCGGATGCATGCGCTCAATCACTTTGGCCAGGCGGGCGACATCATATTTGCCATCGGTGCCCTGACCGTAGTGGATGTTATAGCACAAGATGCGCAGTGTATCCGTGTTTTCGGCACTCTCTACTTGATGAGAGAACAGGCAGAGAAGACAGAGGGCACTCAGTGTAATTAGACAACATTTCTGCATGGTGGTCGGCTCCTGCGCGAAAAAGTCTGGCTGTCATTAGGCGCTGTCCAGGGAAGACAGAGCGGTAAGCTTCACTTTTACTATGAGTGAACCGTTCACTTTCGTCAATCCATGACGTGCGTTTCCTCAAAAGGTGAGAGACTTCCCCAGAGGCAGAGTTCCCCAAGGAGTAGACCAAACAGAACCGCTTGCCAGATTTCGAGGAGATACATGAGAGGGGCCTAGGTTTAAACACAATATTCGTGAGAGCGTCTATGGTTGATCCATAAGGAGTTCGATCCGGTGAGTAATGATTCTGTTCAGGTGTTGCCTGCTGTCAACTCATTCATCGTTACATGAAAAATGATTAATAATCCGATATTGAGATTGTTCTGAAATTTGATACGAGGCCGAATGGCAGACTGGCGGAGAGTGAAGCGACCATTGTCCACGCTTCGTTTTGGATTCAAGCAAGTATTCATTTTTCGGTCATGTAATCTTCACAATTTGAATGTACTATCTGCCCAACTTCGGAGAGCGAATCAATCTTCCTTCCGACAATTGGTCAGACAAGACCGACACCGGCATCAAATGCCTTGAAATGCGAAAACAATTAATTCTTATTTTTTCCTTTTGAGGAGTCTGTTGATGCTTCTTTCTTTTTCGCGCGCTACTGGTGCGCGTGTTGACAAATCCGTTCGTCGTCCTCGTGGATTTACTCTGATTGAATTGCTGGTGGTGATTGCCATCATCGCGATTCTGATTGCTTTACTGTTACCAGCCGTACAACAGGCGCGCGAAGCAGCCCGCCGCAGCAGCTGTAAAAATAATCTCAAGCAATTGGGACTGGGATTGCAAAACTACCATGATACCCATGGCGTGTTTCCTCCCGGAGGAGTGATTGGAACTTGTGCCGGGAACCCTCCGACTAATATTTCCGGCATTCAGGAATGCAGTGGACAGAGTCTGGGAGGCAACTGGTTGCTTTTTATTCTGCCGCAGATGGAACAAAGTCCCCTGTGGGAAAAAGCAGCACCGATTTTAAATACCAATAATCCATTGGATAGCATGAATAATGTTTTTGGACACTTCTCCCCCGCTGTGTATCGTTGTCCCAGTCATCCCTGGGATCGCCGCAGCAATGTTGCCTTCCGTGCTTTGGAGCATATGTCTCGCGGGAACTATGCGGGAAACTATGGCTCGGGAGATTTGACTGCTTCCTATAATGGGCAGACTGCAGGCGTTTTTACCCTGAATTCAGCGACCAGTATCCGGGATATCAAAGATGGTACTACGAATACCTTGTTGATCGGTGAAGTCAATTACATCAATGATGTAACTTCTGATGCACGCGGTGCCTGGGTCTATTCGGGAATGGGGGGGTCAGCTTTCAGTGCAGGGCGAAATCCCAACAGTACGATTGCCGATATTCTGGCCAGTTGCAGTAACACCACCGAAATGCCTTGTTCGTCAGGAAATGATGGAACTCAAATTGCCGCACTGAGAAGTTTCCATACCGGTGGTGTGCAAGTCTGTCTTGTCGATGGTTCCGCTCGATTCATTTCCGAGAACATCAGCCAGACAATCTGGCAAGCTTTGGGAACGCGAGCCGGACGAGAAGTCATCGATAACTTCTAATCCATCAAAAACCTGCTGATCGGTTATTTTTTCTATTTAACCGGAAAACGGATTTACGGATTCGTTTTCCGGTACTTCTCTTTTTTCTAACTGTTTGGAGAAATGCTCAATGAAACATTCTTTGTTGCTCATGATCTGTCTGTTCTGTCTGACGTTGGCGCTGCCCGGTTGCTCCGGTGATTCGGAAGAGGGTGTGCCCGGAGATTCCACGCCAACCCCGGAATATACCGATCCCTAAGATTAACTCTCTCATGAGATTCCAATTGCCTGTTCCACTCGGGGCAGGGTAATTCAAGCTGAATTGAGAAAAAGAAATGCTGTGTACTAATTATTTTTCTATTTTACTTTAAGGAGACGATAATGCTGACCCCATTTTCATTGCTGACTTCTTCTGCATCGAAACGGGCTGTAAAAAACCGTCGCGGATTTACGCTGATTGAACTTTTAGTCGTGATTGCCATCATTGCCATTCTGATTGCTTTATTATTACCCGCTGTACAACAGGCGCGTGAAGCAGCCCGCCGCAGTAGCTGTCGCAATAATCTGAAACAGCTGGGCCTGGCACTTCAAAATTATCATGATACGCATGGCGTGTTTCCTCCAGGTGGTGTGATTGGTCCTTGTGGCGGGAATCCTCCCACAAACCTCACGGGACTCCAGGAATGCGGTAACGGGGAAAGCCTGGGAGGCAACTGGTTGCTTTACATTTTACCTCAGATGGAACAAAGCCCTCTGTGGGAAAAAGCGGCACCTGTTCTGAGCGGACGAGATCCGCTGGACTATATGAACAATATCTTTGGTCATTTCTCTCCTGCTGCTTATCGTTGTCCCAGTCATCCGTGGGATCGTCGCAGCAATGTCGCCTTCAGATCGATCGAGCATATGTCTCGTGGAAACTATGCGGCAAATTATGGTTCTGGTGATTTGACTGCATCCTATAACGGTCAGACTGCAGGTGTCTTTACGATCAATTCCTCAGTCGCAATTCGGGATATTAAAGATGGAAGCAGTAATACACTGCTGGTTGGCGAACTCCAATACATCAATGATGTGACTTCTGATGCACGCGGTGCCTGGGTCTATTCGGGAATGGGGGGTTCGGCATTCAGTACAGGGCGTAACCCAAACAGTGTCACTCCCGATATCCTGTCAAAGTGCAGCAATACCACGGAAATGCCTTGTACCGAAGCCAACGATGGAACTCAGATTGCCACTCTGCGTAGTTTTCATACTGGTGGTGTGCAGGTCTGTCTTGCCGATGGTTCCTGTCGGTTCATTTCCGAAAATATCAGCCAGACGATCTGGCAGGCTTTAGGAACACGAGCCGGGCGTGAGGTGATCGATAACTTCTAACACGACGAAATCAGAAGTTGATGATCTCACTTGATGCAACCGGAGAATGCACTTCCACTCATTCTCCGGTTGTCCTGTTTTTGACAAATGATGATCAGCATTGATGCCCGCTCGCCGATTGTACAGTGTTGGCGGCAACTTCATATAAAACTTAATCTATGGGTTTTGTAATGGCTGTGTGGAACGTAATATAAAGAGAAACAATTTATTCGGTTTACCAACAGAGGGAAAATAAATGAGTCGATTATCATTTGTGAAATACGGTCTAACTTTACTGTTGATTGTTTCGTGTCAGGAAAACGGGCAGGCAGAAGCGAAAGCAGAGCAGACCGCCACCGGTTATGTATTTCACGATGCCAATAACAATCGCAAGCGAGACGCCGGCGAAAAAGTTTTGCCGGGGGTCCGTGTTTCGAATGGCGTTGAGATTGTCAGTACCGATGAAAAAGGCCAGTACCAACTGCCGGTGACGGACGATACGATTCTGTTTGTGATTAAACCCCAGGGATGGCGTACGCCGCTGAGTAAGAATCTGACACCAGAGTTCTACTACATTCATAAGCCCAACGGTTCGCCAAAAACAAAATACGCCGGCGTCAAGCCAACCGGGCCTCTACCCGCTTCGGTCGATTTTCCGTTGTATCCTCAGAAAGAGCCCAGCCAGTTTCGGGCGATCTTCTTTGGCGATCCACAGCCACGCGACCAGAAGGAAATCGATTTTATCGCACATGACGTAATCGAAGAACTGGTTGGTACCGATGCTTCCTTCGGTGTGACTCTGGGTGATATTCTGTTTGATGATCTATCCCTGTTCGAATCGCAGGCACGCGGGATCGCGCTGTTGGGGATACCCTGGTACAACGTCATCGGCAATCATGACATTAACTATGACGCGCCCAATGATAAATTGAGCGATGAAACATTTGAACGTGCTTTTGGTGCTTCCTATTATTCCTTCGATTACGGTACTGTGCACTTTATCGCACTGGATGATATTGACTGGATTGTTCCCGAAGGGAAAAAGAAGGGCAAATATCAAGGCGGGCTGGGCAAAGAGCAGATGGCGTTTATCAAGAACGACCTGAAGCAGATTCCTGAAGACCAACTTGTCGTGTTGATGATGCATATTCCATTGGTGGATGTTGAAGATCGTCAGGAACTGTATCGGTTGATTGAAAAACGTCCCTTCTGCATGTCAATTTCCGGGCACACGCATCATCATGAGCACCGTTTTATTACGAAGGCCGATGGCTGGCGTGGACCGAAGCCACACCATCATGTCATTAACGTCACTGTCAGCGGCAGCTGGTGGTCGGGAGCTCCGGATGAGCGAGGCATTCCCCACACCGTGATGGCCGACGGCGCCCCCAACGGTTATTCGATCATTACCTTTGATGGGAAAGAATACAATCTGGATTTTCGCGCCGCGGGACGGTCTGCGAAATACCAGATGAATATCATGGCTCCCGAAGAAGTCACCACAGATCAGTTGGCCGAGACTGATGTACTGGTCAACATTTTCAACGGATCAGAACGATCCAAAGTGGAAATGATGATTGGGAAATCGGGAAGCTGGGTTCCAATGCAGCATCATGAAGGCATTGATCCCAGCTTCAAAAAACTATCTGAGTCAGAGAACGGCGTGAAAGAGAAAACGTATCGCAATTTGCCGAAGCCCAAAAAGTCAACCCATCTCTGGCATGCGAAATTGCCGAAGGGATTGAAACCGGGTACACATCTGCTGCGAATTCGTACGGTGGAAATGGATGGCGACAAGCTGCAAAGTGGTCGCGTGATTCGGGTTCTGCCTGCTAAAGAAACCGCTGCTACAGAAGTGACCGAAAAATAAAGCGGTCAATGAGTTGATTATTTAAAACAGGGGAATGCGAGTCGGTTTCGCATTCCCCTGTTTTTTGAGGGAGCATCGTGAGTGCTGTTTAGCGCTGGGAAATCAGGACTTTATTGACCTTTTTGTGACAAGCAATGCAGGTCATCGTCAGGTGCAGGTAACTGAGTGAGGCACCATCGATATTCTTTTCTTTGGCGAACTTAATGACCTGTTTTGCGGCGGAACGAAACTCTTCGCTTTGTCGTGCAAAAATGGGGCCTTCGATCACCTGCCATTCGGTGGCGTTACTCATTTCGATCATTTTTTTGGCACCCTTCTGCATCATGTCATAGTCTTCGACCATGAGCCCTTCCAGAACGAGTTGTGAGTTGGTCAGCTTTTCTCGCATGAATTTGCTTAGCTTTTTCTCACCGTTACCGTCATCTTCATTTTCTTTTGACTTACTTTCACATTTATCGGAATCGACGGCGTGAGCAAATTGCGACTCTTCAGTCCCACCCCAGAATCCTAAAAGTAGAGCACCGCAAATCAACAAGCAGATCGTTTTACGCATGAGTGTGTCCTTAATGTCTATTTAGTAGAAGAACCTCTTCACGACACCGACAATAGGATGTCGATATCCTTTATTGTAAGAGATTTACTCAGAGGAAATCAATCCGGGTTCTCATGTGGTATTGAGAATCAAGGGTGACGCTCGTTTCTGGATTGAGATCAGTGTCTCACACGAGTTATTCCGGCAGTTTGATTTCCAAAGGAAGCAGGGAAAGCTTTTTGTCTTTCGGAATGAAATAGGGAATCGACTCTGCCATCAGTCGGTTTTGTAATCCTTCAAACATTTTTTTGCGTGCTTCTTCCGCAGTGGCATCCCGCAGGATCAGAAAGCGGGGATTAACATATGCCTCTTTGGACCAGAGGGTCCTTTTCGAGGTTTTCTCAAACCATGAGAGTTTAAAGGCGGCTGCCGTCGATTGCAAAGTCTGTCCGGTGTCGACCCGGCCGAGGGGATTCCCGGGTGTCGGCCTTCCGCGTTGGGTCATTTTCAGTTTATTGCCATCTTGTTCCTGATATTCGATCTTGAGTACCAGCGGTTGGTCCGCAGTGACTTTGAATCCATCGGATTCCAGACGTTGCTGCAGTACTTCCGTCAGGACCGTTTTCACTTCATCGTTATTACCGAATTTCAGATTTCCGATATTGACATCGATACTGATTTCCTGACCGGCTGATAAAATCGCGTCTCCCTGACTGCTATAGGCAGCCAGACTATCAGAGAGTTTCTGTTCTGGAATCCGGACCGGTACCAGTTTGGGTTTTCGGTTTAACAGTGGACGCCCTTTTTCATCTCTTAAGGCAGTTGCTGTTTCCGCCAGCAGATAGTTGGGGGTCACATAAACTTCATTTCGAACGATCACACGGGGCACAGGTTTCAGTGTCCAAAGTACCTGTTTTCGCTGGCGGTCGACAAACCAGGCACCATAGAGTAACCAGCCTTCCCCTTTGGGAAACCAGACCAGATGATCTCCGCTATAGCTGGGATCACTCAACGCATCTCGCAGAGCACCGGTGATATGATAACCGTTTGTCGTTTTCCCGCTGGCCAGATCCATGGTCCAGACGGATGTGCCATCGGAGCTCGAGAGTAACAGCCCCAGTTCTTTACCATCGACAGAAAAATTCATCCCATTGTAAATGTAATACGAGTCTCTACCAAATTCCGAACCGGTTGCTTTCAAAAGATCTGGTACGACAATCGTTTGAACTTGCTCGAGTGTTTGCAGGTCGTATACCGCAATCTGATTCCTTAAATTATAAGTAAATACATACTTACCTCCAGGACTGATTTTGTAATGCTGTTCTGAAAAATCAGTTGCCTGGACCTCTTTTTCACTGATCAGTTTTCCGGATGTCAGATCCCAGACTTTTAATAGAGTCTGTATTTTATTACCGGTTTTGGAACGTAGTTTCGCGAAGGCAAATGTTGATCCGCAGATTTCAAATTTGGAGAGATGCGAGTCAGCGGGAGCGGCTTCCCATTCTGCCAGTTTTTGTCCCGTTGCGACATCCCAGCTGGCCAGTTTGGGCGTTTTAGTGTCTTTGGTGACGAATGCCAGCAATAGATATTTTCCATCCGTACTCAAATTGATAATGGGGGGGGAGACCCTCCAGTTTGATTCGATTTTCACGGCAATCTGTCCGGTTTTCTTTTCGGTTGCCAGGTTCCAGACATCAATTTGATAGACTTCACGTCCTCGGTCGCGAAGGCCGATGAAGGGACTGAACGAGTTCGGGATGAGTTTCTTTGAGTCAATATTTCGCAAGTCAATCGACAGCTTCGACGATTCAGGCCAGTCGGCAACAACGAGCGGTGGGTCAACCAGAGACGTCCATTTTGGGGGAGCGACTGTCGGTGCCGGCTTGGCGGGAGTGCCGGGGTTTCCGCTCTGAGCTGTCTTTGTCTCACTCTTTCCCGTTAACTCTTTGACGCGGGCCAGAGTGGTTTCCATTTTCGCGAGCAAGTCTTTTCGGCCTTCCGGCGTCGCTGTCTTGATTGCTTCAGAATAAACCTTCATTTGTTTTCTGAGTCTGGTGAGCTCTGCATTTCGTTCCTGCGGGGTAAGGGGAGGTGGTCCGAATGAATTAGCTTCCGTGCTGGCCTGCTGCGGACTCGTGGCGGTGGCAGGCTTTGTATCTGACGCGATTGAGGAATTATCAGCTTCATTCTGGACTATGGCCGGTGGATCTGCTGCTTCCTCTTTTTCCTTTTTCCCAAACAGACCGCTGACAAACGTGGAAGAAAAATATAAGGCAACTCCAAAGGCGATCACGCCTGCAATGATATTCAGAGGGGAGTTTGTCTTCTTCTCGGGGTTCTTCTTTTTAGACGTACCAGATGGTTTCTTTTTTCGGGTCGGACGTGTGGGGGCTTCAAAGTCATCATACATTTCGTCCAGCAAGTCGTCTTCACCCGCAGGAACCCGCATTTTATGACCGCATGATTTGCATTTTAGAACCTGGCCGGCTCGTTCATCTCGTACTTTATATTCCTGCAAACATGTGTCGCACTCGAATTTGATCATCGCGAAGCCCTTAAATATGTATGAGACAGGAGATGAATTTGACAGGAAGACTTCTTAATGAAAATCATGTAGTATTTTGTATAGAATCGCAAGCAGAAAATATTAGTTTTGGATATTTCAGTTCTTGACGGGGCTTTGGAAAGTAGTGAGTCCCTGCTGGCGGCATAAATCTGCTATAATAATTAATCAGGCACATCAACGTACATCTTATTTTTGAGAAGAATTGTAGAGGAATATCACCGTGCGCGATCTCAGGATTCATCGTTCATTAATGCGGATACTCTTAGTCGCTTTGTGTCTGCTCTGTTTGCAGGTTAATTTGATTGCAGCTGTTCGCGCGCCAGGAGATCAGCCGAATCTAATTGTGATCATGGTCGATGATATGGGCTACGCGGGAGTGAGCTGTTTCGGTAATCCCTATTTTAAAACGCCCGAGATTGATCGTCTGGCTAAGGAAGGATTGAAACTGACTGACTTTCATTCTTCAGGTACGGTCTGCTCTCCGACGCGAGCCGGCCTGTTGACAGGTCGCTATCAACAGCGCTCTGGGATTGAAGCCGTGATTCATCCTGTCAGCGATCATCCCGAACACCGTAAGGGCTTGAGAAAAATTGAAAACACGTTTGCTGAGCCACTTCAACAGGCCGGCTATCGGACGGGATTGGTCGGGAAGTGGCATCAGGGTTATCCGCATAACTCTGATGAGTTCCATCCGGACAATCATGGTTTCGATACATTCATTGGCTATCACAGCGGCAACATTGATTTCATCAGTCATGTCGGCGATCACGTGAAGCACGACTGGTGGCACGGTCGCAAGGAAACACGGGAAGACGGCTATTCGACGCATCTCATCAATCAATATGCGTTGCAGTTTATCAAAGAGAATCAGGATCAGCCGTTCTGTTTATATGTTGCGCACGAAGCCATACACAACCCCGTGCAGGTCCCCGGCGATCCGGTTCGCCGCAGTGAAGCAGAAGGTTGGAAACGCTGGAAGCCGGCGAACGAGGAAGAGCGGATTGAAAAGTATCGAGGAATGACACTGCCTGTTGATGAAGGGGTGGGGCAGATTCGTGATTTTTTAGTGAAGTCCGGGCTCGACAAAAATACGTTTGTGTTGTTCTTCTCAGACAATGGACCCTCGCGGGATTTCCCCAGTGGCAGTCCGAAGTGGCGGGGCGGCAAAGGTTCGGTCTATGAAGGCGGCCATCGTGTGCCGGCGATTGCCTGGTGGCCGGGAAAGATTGAAGCAGGCACCGTCTCGGATGTGCCGGCGATCAGCATTGATGTCATGCCAACACTCCTGGGAATCGCCGGCGTGAAGGCGCCCGCGGATCGACCTCTGGACGGTGTCGATCTCGCGCCGGTTCTATTCCAGCAGAAAACACTTGCCGCAAGGCCTTTGTTCTGGGCTTCGTTGTCGAATCGAGGGGGACGTTCCGAAGCAATGCGGCAGGGGCCTTGGAAGCTGGTTGTGTTACATCCCCGTGCCAAACCGGGCACGTTTGAAAACGAAAAACTCGAACTCTATCGACTCGATCGGGATCCCGGTGAGCAGAACAATTTGCTGAAACAGGAACCAGAGCAGGCCGCGAAAATGCTGAAACAGCTTAAGGACTGGTACCGCGATACGCAGTCAACCGCCACGCCGCAACCGGGAGGTTGGTTGTCGAAAGGGAGTTAATCAGCCTCGGAATTTCTCAAAAACTGGGGTTGTTCTGTTTATCGTAAAACGATAAAAATTCGCCGTCTTACATTAAAACCCTTTGGAAAGGATTCCTGAGATGGCTCGAAAAGATCGTACCAGTGTTATTTGCCGTATTCTGTATTATCTGTGTGCACTGTCCCTCTGGGTGTTGCCCGCATTTTTAATCTGGGTCTGGTTTTGTGCCGACCTGATCGCGATGCAGAATGGCAGAATTCCTGTCAAAGCCATTCCCTTTCCGCTGCCGGTATCGACTAAAGTGGGCATGGTTTTGCTCACTGCCTTGCTGATGGTACCCACGTACTGGGGGCTGATTTCGCTACGTCGTTTTCTCAAAGCCTGTTGTGCCGAAGATTATCTGGGCACACAAAACAGTCGACTGCTTAAACGTTTTGCCTTGGGGCTGATGGGCTCTGCTTTATTATCTCCTGTCTGCGGAGCGGCTCTCAGTGTTGTATTGACGATGCATAATCCACCCGGACAGAAAATGCTGGCGATCAGCATCGGTTCGAATCAGTTCATCCTGGCGGGAGTCGGAGCACTGATCTTTCTGCTGGCGAATCTGTTAAAACGGGCCAGCCTGATTGCGGAAGAACACGCCCAGATCATTTAGACGTCTGGTGACCCGCCGGGAATTCAGCTATAGTAGAATCAGAGCTTAACACGAGTTTTAGCGAGCGAAGCAGGAATCGATGCGAATTTGTATAACACTGGATGTCATGCTGGCCCGACGAAAAGTCACCTCACGTGATCTGGCGAAACACGTGGGGATTACCGAGCAGAATCTTTCGTTGCTCAAGTCGGGAAAGGTCAAAGGGATTCGGTTTGCGACTCTGGAAAAGATTTGTGAGTTTCTGGAATGTCAGCCCGGTGATATTCTGCAGTATGAAGTAGAATCGCAAAGTCAGGCAGCCTGAGAGGGAGTAGAAACAGTGAAAGTGCACGGCGTTCTGGAAACAGCCATTTATGTGGATGACCTGCAACTGGCGGTCGACTTCTATCGACGGTTGTTTGAGTTTGAAATTATGGCCGAAGATCAGCGGTTTTGCGCGATGAATGCCGGTGACCGCAGTGTGTTCCTGATCTTTAAACGGGGTGCAACGCATACAGCCGCTCATCTGGAAGGGGGCGTGATTCCGCCGCACGATGGATCGGGGCCCGTGCATTTCGCCTTTGCGATTGAACGCGACGATCTGAAAGAGTGGGAAGAACGGCTCATTACTGAGGGAGTCGAAATCGAAAGCCGCGTCAGCTGGCCTCGCGGCGGTGAAAGTCTCTACTTCCGCGACCCCGACAACCACGTGCTCGAACTCGCGACTCCCGGCATCTGGCCCATTTATTAAGGGGCTGATATCAACTTACGAAGGGGACAAAAGCGCTAGACGGCGTATACCTTTTCACTGTTGGCAAGCCAGCAGTGCCACACATTACCGTGAAAAAATCGGTTTTTACTACCACGAAAAACACGAAAATACAGGAAAAATAATTAAACAGGGTAGCTCTGAATACAATTCAGAGTTAGTGGAAACTATCAGGGAATGCGAGTATCTTTACATCTATGTGACGGTGCAAGTGCTTCGAAGAAGCCGATCTCTGTGCCTGCTCGAAGTAACGACTGAGTCGGGTTGATCGCGACTCTATCATCAACTGCCGTGTTCCACCGCTCGGCTTGTCCGACGGTGCCGGTTCAAGAGCAGATTTGCGGTAGCGGCGGCCCTATGTGGCCGCCCGCAGTGTTTACATTAAATGCACGATTGACGTGCGCAGGTTTGATCTGGTGCCATCGGTAAAGTAATAAACCATTGAGTCTTGCAAGGCGGGCACATAGGGACCGCCCCTACGTCAGAGTAGACGGAATGTCTGATGTTACAGCGTTTCGTTGTTTCTAATACGGGGTTGCTATCAAGGCGTAGAATGTCATTTCTTCCTGATACGTTCCGCTGCTGTTATAGTCGAGCAGAGTTTTCCGCAGATCAGCTTCAAACGCGGATTGCTTGTCTCCTAAAACAGCAGGGGAAGCGAACGAAGTCGAATACAGATTGCCGATCAGTTCGTCGAGCGTCCAAGTATGAGGGTGCTGGTATTCGAATTCGTCCAGTGTATAGCCGGATTTGGTCAACACCAGTTCGTGAGGATCAATCGCATCAGGAAATTCTCCCGAGCCGGCACGTCGTTTTTCTCCCAGCCATTTTTTGATCACCGTCTGCACAAGAGGTAGCCAGTCGGCAGTGCCACTCCAGATACTGGTGTAACCTAAAACGACCAGCGGTTTCCCCGGCTGTAGCCATTCACGCACTCGCTCTGCGATGGTACGTCGGTCCATCCAATGAAAGGCCGCGCCGATTGTTACCAGCTCAAAGGAATCAGTGTCTGCAGAAAACTGCTCGGCAGATTGATTGAGCCACTGTATTGTTTCAATTCCCCGTTTCTGGGCTTTCTGCTCTGCAGCAGCTAACATTTCCGGATCGATGTCCACTGCGGTGACGTCACGAAAAAACGGGGCCATGCGTAGTGCGATTTCTCCCGTGCCACAACCCAGGTCCAGCAGAGAACCCTGGCCAGAAAGAGCGGATTTGGTACGAATCTTTGCCAGCAGCGGTTCGGGATAGGGTACACGGTAGCGTGAGTAATAGGGGACGGTCCCTCGAAAAAGGTCTTTGGACACAACCGGGCTCCAAATGGAAAGCATTTCGACAAGAGAAATCGCAGACGTCAATCTTTATATTTAAAGACAGTGTAGTGATTGTGAGCCAGAGATCAATCGAACAATTGCCCCTGGCGCGATTCCCGGCAATAGCGTTCGAGATAACCGGACACGCTGAATTTACGAGCCGTGTTTTTGCTGCACATATAGCGGATTTTTCCGAAGATAGGTCGTTCCGGCCCCCAGGCACGATCATATCGGCCGAGACACCAGAAAATGCCGCTGTAAGAATTCGGATTGCGACCGTCTACGGCGTATTTGTTGTTGAGATAAATCATCGTCTGCAGTGCTTCTTGCGGTGAGACGGACCAGTGCAGAATTTTTTTGCCCCAGACCATGCGCATGTAATTATGCAGGCGGCCTTCGGTGACGAGTTGTGTCTGGGCAGCATTCCATAGTTCGTCATGCGTCTCTGCATTTTCAAATTCTTCCCGCGTATAACAGGGATCACGCGGATCGCGGGCGTGCTCTTCCAATGTTTTTTGTGCCCAGTCGGGTAGTGACTCATATTGATCATAATCGGCACGCTGCCAGCACATATTATATCCCAGTTCGCGCCAGGTGATGAGTTGATCGAGAAAGGCTTCGGCGGTTTCGCTCATGTTCCACCAGCCGGCCCGCTTCCCGGTGGCTTTCTGATCTAGCACTTTCTCTATCGTCCAGTGTTCGCAGTTGATGATCTGGTCAAAAATTTCATGCGCCGAAATGTGGCCGAAGTGCAGATAGGGAGAGAAGCCGCTGGTGACGTCCTCTTCAGGCAAATTTCGTTCATCGAGATAGCGGTCGAAACGTTTGTCGAGAAACTGCTTTAACCTGGATTTCGCAGCGTCCATGCCTCCCTGAAACACGGAGGGGCCGACCTGATGGTCAATGGGGAACTCAGCCAGCGTTTCCGGCGTTGCCTGCAATGTTTTCTCAGTAGCCTGCGGCCAGCGTTCAAGGATCTTCGTCGGGATCTGCTTGAGCGGAGGCAGCTTGATGCGGGCCAGGGGATTGGTCTGTGGACGCTCCAACAAATGCGCCGGCAGCTTCTTGTGCAAGTATCGACGAAAGGAGTAGGCGGTCGGGAAAACCTGGGAAGCCGCTCGCATAGGTAACAGGCCGTTCGAATCAATGGCTTCCAGACTGACAGGCAACCGTGGTGCAACCTGCTCCAGCATGCGGGGGATGAAGAAGCAGGGAAAGTCATCGGTGATGACGGCACACGCGTTCGTAGCCAGTGCTTTCAACAGCCCCGAACCATGACCAGCTTCAGGCTCGACATAGCAATAATAGGTGGCGGCAGAATCTTTGAGACTTTTCTGATTTGCAGCCATACCCTGTAGGACAAATTGATGCAGGCGGTCGCTGGCCCATTCGTAGCCGCAGCGCAACGCCTCGAAAACCAGCAACGGTTTGTTTAATGCCTGACTCAGCTCGACGGCGCGCTGCAAACTATAGTTATAGCGGGTGCGACGATTGGCGATCATCCAGTAGAGAACGTAAGCACCATCTCCTTTCAGCGGGGCCTGATTAAGTTGTCGGATACGAATATCCGGGACGTTCATGGTGTTGGATCGTTCGTTGATTTGAATTCATTCCCAGCGATAAAGAGTGAGGTGATTTAAGTCGCGAATCAGGATTTCATTCCCGCTGATAGCGATATGAGCCCAGGAATCATTGGCGACTTTACGTTGGTCAATGAGATCGAACTTTTCAGGATTGGCTCGAATCAACAGCAGATCACCTTTTTGATCGAGAGCCAGTATCTTTTCACCATCGGTAACGGTGCTCCAGTATTTGCCAAAGGGAGTGGTTGTCCAGCGTACTACGCCCGTCTTCAGATCGAGGCAGGTGAACCGCTGATTCCGCAAGTGTAGATAGAGATGACCGTTGATGATATTCGGCGAAGACATGTAGGCTTGTGTTTTACTGGTCCATTTCTGCTCAAGGTTCCAGCCGGATTCGTTTTTGGAAGTCGTGAAAAGAAAGGAGCCGCCGCCATAGCTGCTGGTGAAAATCGAATCATCAACAACAGTGGGCGTTAGAATATTCATGCCACGAAAAGCGGGGATTTCCTGTTTCCAATAGACAGTTCCGCGATCGGGATCTACGCCGGCGAGGGTGGTACGGGTCTGTACGATAATTTGAGGCACACCGTTCAGGCTGGTGTAAAACGGGGAAGAAAACGCGCTGCCAAACATGCCGCCCCCGTCTTCAAGGATGCGCCAGACGATTTTTCCTGTTTTTTGATCGACCTTACAGAAGCCGCCGCCCGCCTGGACGAACACTGCATCGCCGACGATCAGGGGGGAAGAAGCGAAACCAAAGGCAGGTGGATTGGCTCCCGTTTCTTTGACGAAATCGAGGCGCCAGAGTTCTTTCCCGGTATTGGCATTGAGGCAGACCAGCACATCGCGAATGCCGGCCACAAACAGTCGGTTGCCATCCAATGCGGGTGTTGCTCGAATCCAGTCACCGTTCGCTTTGGCAAAGAACGGGACGCTGATGGCGCCCGGCCAACTCTGTTTCCATAATTCCTTTCCGGTTTTTCGATCCAGGGCGCGGACGACTTCGGTTTTCTGATCCACGGTTTCAGTGACAAAGACTTTGTCTTCACTGACAATCGGACCTGAATAACTCGGACTCAATTCCACGCGCCAGATTTGTTTCAACCGACCTTCTGCGAGACTCTCTGGCAGCTTTGTTTGGGAAATCGATCCATCACGATTCGGGCCGCGCCATTGTGACCACGATTGAGGTGCCGCTTGATCACCTGCTGTTACAGCAGGGATGAACCCCATTATCAGAAAAGCATAGAACAGATGCGCCAAAAGTCGTGATTGCATGATCATTGCTCTGGGGACCTTGAAAACAGGAATGCAGATCAGAGAGAACTACTTCTCCCTATTGTTGTTATAGCGCACAAATTTGTTTTTAAAGAGGAAAAATCAGATAGGAGTCTGAAAATCTCAGAATGAGGTAAATGCCATTTGTAAAAAGAGGTTACTGCGTATAATAAGGAAGCAAAAGTATAGACGAAGCCTGTTGATTACGCTAAAAAACGGTTGAAACGTTTTTACACTATATCTGAGCAAGTTTATTTCTCTTCAGGAAATCAATTCGTTAGACTGATTTTGCTCTCAACCCGCCAACTAAGTTTTATGTCTGAATGAATCACCATGGATGAAGCCCGTCTCTCAAGTTATCCAATTTCTTATCTGCCACGCGATTTGACATCGGGGCTGGTGGTCTTTCTGGTGGCACTCCCCTTGTGTCTGGGGATTGCACTAGCCTCCGGTGCACCACTGTTCTCCGGTATTTTGGCCGGGATTATCGGCGGAATTATAGTCGGATCGATCAGTGGTTCCAGTACCAGCGTTAGTGGCCCAGCCGCTGGTCTGACGGCGATCGTGATTGCGCAGATTGCAGCACTGGGTTCCTTCGAGGCATTTCTGCTGGCGGTGATGATTGGTGGTATCCTTCAGATCGGTCTGGGAATTGTCCGCGCTGGTTCATTATCTGCCTTTTTCCCCTCAAGTGTGATTAAAGGGCTGCTGGCGGCTATTGGCGTAATTCTGATTCTCAAACAGATTCCACACATTTTAGGTCACGATACAGACCCGGAAGGGGAAATGTCATTTACGCAACCGGACAAGCAGAATACGTTCTCCGAGATTCTGACACTGTTTGAAGGAGACATTCACTTTGGTGCTGCTGTCGTCGGAATCATGTCGATTGTGTTGCTGACAACCTGGGGCCGCGTCAAACTGCTGAAGAATTCGGTCATTCCTGGACCGCTGGTGGTGGTACTGCTGGGGGTAAGTCTGCATCTGTTGTTTCAGCGGCTAGGCGGACCCTGGGCCATTGAAGCCAGCCACCTAGTGCAGATTCCGGTTGCGGAATCCGCCAATGACTTATTGACGTTTTTGAAATTTCCCGATTTTTCCCAGTGGGCCAATCCCGCGATTTATCTGGCAGGGGTGACGATCGCCATTGTTGCTTCTCTGGAAACGTTATTGAATCTGGAAGCGGTTGACAAACTCGATCCCGAAAATCGCAATTCGCCCGCCAGTCGCGAACTTGTGGCACAGGGTGTGGGAAATATGGTTTCCGGACTGGTGGGCGGCTTGCCCGTGACGTCAGTGATTGTCCGCGGATCGGTGAACGTGAACTCGGGCGCCAAGACCAAGGTTTCCTGCATCTTTCATGGCGTGTTGCTGCTGATTTGCGTCGGCCTGTTTCCCGTTTATTTGAACATGATTCCGCTCGCTGCCCTGGCGGCAATTCTGTTCGTCACCGGATTTAAGCTGGCCAGTCCCGCTCTGTTTCGACAGATGTGGAAGGAGGGCCGCTATCAGTTTGCGCCGTTTCTGATCACGTTGTTGTCAATCGTCTTTACTGACTTGCTGACAGGAATTCTGATTGGTCTGGGCGTGAGTGTGCTGTTTATTCTCAACAGTAGTCTGCGTCAGCCAATTCGGCGGATTGTCGAAACGCACCTCGGGGGAGATATCCTGCATATTGAGCTCGCCAATCAGGTTAGTTTTTTGAACCGGGCGGCGTTGGACCAACTGTTTAACGAGGCAGAACCGGGCATACACATGCTGATTGATGCCAGCGATACCGATTATATTGACCCTGATATTCTGAGTCTGATCCAGGAATATAAAACCAAAATCGGTCCCGCGCGCGGTGTCTCTGTCAGTCTTCGCGGCTTTCGCAAAAAATATCAGTTGCATGATGAGATTCAATTTGCCGATTTCTCCACACGTGAATTACAGGATCGCGTGACGGCAGAGCAGGTACTGGAAATATTGCGCGAAGGGAACCGGCGGTTTTACACTGGCAACAGGCTCTCGCGCGATCTGGGCCGTCAGGTGAATGCGACGGCGGGCGAACAGAACCCGATTGCCGTTGTGTTGAGCTGCATCGATTCCCGTGTGCCGGCTGAATTGGTATTGGATCTGGGCATCGGAGACATTTTCAGCGTCCGCGTTGCCGGGAATGTGATCGGGAATAAATCACTAGGCAGCATTGAATACGGCGTCGCAGTCGCGGGAGTGAAACTGGTGTTAGTGCTGGGGCACACGCGCTGTGGTGCCGTCACTTCGACCGTGGAACTCATGTGCGATCAGAACGACACCACGCAGGTCACAGGTTGCTCACATCTGGATTCGATTGTGAATGAGCTGGTTCCCTGTGTGGACGAAGAAGCCTGCGAACATTTAAACGAGATGACTTCCGAAGAACAGGAATTGTTTATCGACGAAGTCGCCCGACGGAACGTCTATCGCAGTGTGCACGAAATCACCGCGCGCAGCAAAGTGATCCGCGATCTGGTTGAGGCCGGTAAGGTGATGGTGGTCGGTGCATTGTATGACGTGAAAAGTGGCGAAATGGAATTTTTCACGGAACAGTCGGCGGAGCAGGAAACGGAAGAATCGCCTCAAGCCTGATAGAGTCTGTCGGGAAGCCTGTAATTGACTGTCAGTTTGCGTTAGCCGATTTTAGTGGCGAATTGCGAGCGAAACCTGTTGAGCGTTTGCCGCATTTGCTGTCAGTTAGCCGTAAAACTAAGGAGAGAGAACGATCAAAATCAGGATCACCACTAGAACGTTTCCACAGTTTTTCCACTTGGGATTCTCTGCGCCAGTTTGTGATTGATGCGTCGTGTTCTGCTGTTTATCGGCCATACAGACTCCGATGATGCCTTGCTTCTCTGATTGAATGGATCTGTTTGGCTATTTCTGGATCACAGTCTTTGGGAGTCATGTAGATTGATTCAAGGGTTTCATGATCCTTCAGCAGTATTAGCATCTCCTCGCCGGTTAAATTCGTGCCTGTTACATCCAGGCTTTCCAGCTTGACCGGCCAGAATTTCACAGCAAAAAATGCTTTACCTGAAATATGACAGTTTCGAATTGAAAGCCTTTTCAATTCAGGACAACCTGCGAGCAGAGTCTGCACGCCTTGATCGGTAATCTGAGTATCATTAAGCATCAGTGAATTTAATTTGGGAAGCGATGCCAGCGCCTGGCAGACCTGATCGCCCACTTCCGTTTCGTTGAGATACAATGTGCCCAAAGATTTCATCTGACGTAAATATGGAGCTGCTTCCTCATCCAGAAAGGTACCATTCAATTCCAGCATATGTAACCGCGGAAGTTGGGTCAGATATTGCAGGTCAGTAGATTTCACATTTGTGCCTTGTATGTCGATTCGAAACAGCTCTTGGTGGTTGGCAAACTGCTGGAGGGTACTCGTTCCCAGTTTGGCGTCTGACAGAAAGAGCCAGGACAGTTGAGTACAACGGTGAAGCCAGTTCAGTCCTTCGTCGGTGGCCTGTGGTGCATACAGCTCAAGCCGTTCGAGATCCTTCAGGTCGGATAGCGCTGAAACTCCCTTATCTGTTAAGTCTGGCCCATAAATTTGTAAATGTCTTAATGAATGCATTTTGCCGATGACAAGTGCATCACGGTCTCGAACTTTTGTCAATCCACAACTTAAGTATTCAATAAACGGAGCTAATGCGTTGAGTTCCGCGGTGACTTCCAGTATTTCCTTTTCTTTGTACCATTCAGTCTGGGAAACTCGGATTTCTTCCATTTTTAAATAACTTTTGAGACTCAGTAATGAATCATCTATGAGATCAGACCGGGTAGCCGGTCTGATAGAAAATCCTTTGGCCGTGAGTCGTTCTTTCGCGAGCGAAATCGAATCTTCTTTGAAGTAGAGTGCAGCTCCCCCTCCGCAGAGCAGAATTGCCAGAAACAGAAACCATTTATTGAAGCGTCTTCGTTTCAAATTCACGAGGCACTTTCATATTCGATGATTAGTTACGAATGTTACTGAAGCGAACTACTTTCTGGTGTCCGTTAAAACAGATCTTCCCTCGGGAATGATCTAGAATAATTTCCAGTTGATAGTGGGGGGCGGTCCCGCGTTGTGTGAAATTTTGTTCTGACTTCATTTCTTTAAGCAGACCCACGACGAACTCTTCCAGAATTAGTCGAAAGGCAAATCGATCTCTGTCGGAAATTATTTGCTCAATCTCAGGGGGAATGTGGGCCAGTTCTCCCTGCACTAAACCGCCGATTTTTTTCTCGGAATCGGTCTGTATCAGAATTTTGTGGATCGGGAAATTCATGAAGATGCTCCCCAGAAAACGAACCTGGAGCGTGTGATCTGACTCTTCAGTCAGCTGTTCTCTTTTTGATTCTTTCTGGCACGCATGACACGTGGTTTTTCAGTTAAGATAAACTTTTGATAAGCAGGATCTGTATAGTCTTTCCAGTCGAACGAAGCCCAGATTAAAGAGTCATGATCGCGATAGATTTGCAGAAACTCTGTTTCAGACAGTTTTGTCCCTTTGAGACTAAGGGCAATCAGGTTTGCTGGCCACTTGTTTGATGCAGTAAACGCGTTGCTCGAAATTTGACATCGGTCGAGATTCACCCATCTTACATTGGGACATCCCTCAAGAAGTGCCTGAACGCCACTGTCTGTGATGGGAGTCTGCTTCAGGTTTAAGAGTTGCAAACTGTTGATTTTCGAAACCTGACGGCATACTTCATCTCCGACGTTCGTTCTGCTGAGATTCAATCGGTGTATTGTTTTCAGATTCTTGAGGTAAGGTGCCGCCCGGTCGTCTACCTGCGTCCTTGCAAGGATGAGTTCTTTTAAGTTGATGTTCGAAAGCTGGTTGCATACATTGGCTCCGACATTCGTTCTACTGAGATCCAGCTGGTGCAGCGCCTTCATTTTTTTCAGGTAAGGTGCAGCCTGGTCATCCACCCGTGTGCCTGCAAGAATGAGCTCGCTTAATTGGGGAAGGTTCGTGAGAGATTGCAGGTCATCTGATTTAATGTTTGAATTGATCAGACTAAGCTTCTCAAGTTGTTTCAGTGCTGCGAATTGATGGTACGTTTCAGGACTGAGTTCAGATTTGGCGAGATTGAGTTTCCATAATTCTGTGCAGTTCTGTAACCAGATGACCTTGCTGTCTGCTAACCGAAGCTCATCTATAGTAAGTGATCCAAGTTGTTTGAGACTCGATAAAACCTCAATTCCCGATTCAGTCAATTCAGAACCGTTCAGACTGAGGTATCGTAAATTTGGCATTTGACGCAAGGCTTGCATATCCTGGTCAGTGAAGACGGCGCCTTCGATTTCGACACCTCTGATCGCTGGTGCCAGTATTTTTAAGTCCTCAATAAAATCAGATGCCCTGTGAGAGGTAAAAGGATTGACATGCGAAATCCGGAGTTCTTCTGTGTCAAATACGTATTCCAGTTTGAAGGTTGACTCGCGGATGGGGTTAAAGCGATAGATTTCCGTGATATTTACTCCCTTAGAACGAAGTCGTTGTTTGGCGAATGCGATCTTCTGGTGTTCCGAGTACATGACGACCCAGTGCACAAAGGCGGCTAATACTGGAATCAGCAACCATTTGCATATTCGCGAGAATTTCATAGTGATCTCCCCCGTCTGCCTGAATTGGGTACATTTAGATAGTATAGCAGGAAGGGGCAACGAGCGTGCATCTAAATTCAATAAATAGAGACGCTAGTCGATGTTTTCAAATGTGCGTGAGGCTCCGTTGTTGAATCGCGAACAGGCATGAAATGACGGTCACATCTTCCCTGTCAGAGCCGAAGACGCTGGCGGGTACGCCCAGGACATTCTGTTCCTCTAAGAGTTGTGTAAAGGGAATGTTAACTGTCGAATAATAGCCGGCTTGCGGCGGTCGCCAGTGAGGGGCGAAGTTGTGAATCGCGGGAGCCAGTCGCTTCCATTCTTCACTGAACGCGGAACGAAGCTGCGTTGGCAGTGCAGCGTGTAGGCGAATGGTCTCGACCCAGTTGCAGGTGAAGTCAGCTCGCGGTTGCAAATGCGTTCCGAGTAACTCTTGGGGGCCGACCGCGAGCCCCCACTGTTCGGGCATCAGCCAGGGTTTTGAGAGAGAAAACAGGCAGATGCATTGTCTGGTTTGGATGAGTTGCGAGTAAATGCTGTGATTGGGTTCGTAAGCATACGCGGCATCGATGATCAGTGTGCGAGTTTCGTCAGCGGTTAACCAGTTGATGAGGGCCGTGGTTTCGTATGGATTCAGGTAACGTCCCACAGGAACCGCGGGTTGCGTCAGTAGCAGAACTTGTCGTTGTTCAGATGATTCCCTTAAATAATCGAATTCCCATTCGGGCAGGGTGCGGTATGTTCGGCAGGGGTAACCCTCTAAAATCTGATGATAAACGGGATAGACATCCTGCGGGAAAATGAAAGAGGCCTGTTGCTGTTTGAACTGTTTTACGAGTTGCGTGAGCAGATCGCGGACGCCTTTTCCGGGGAAGGCATGCAGGTGATCAAGGTTAAATCCAGTCACGTCCTGCCAGACGGAGAGCGCGTCCTGCAGTGAAGCTTCTTCTCCCGCTGCGCTTGCCGGGGGAGCAAGATGACTCAGTGCTTTCTGTGTATTCATACAGTCGAGCCGTAGCGGCTCGGATTTCAGATACGTTTCTTTGGCGGCCCGGTATTCCTGAAAATTCATGATATCTCGATTTCACTCCTGCGATCTTCCAGTGAGGTTAAACAGCGACCGTCGGCCATGATGTTCCAGCTACGACATAAGCCCTGGCTCAATTCCCAGAGCAGGCTTGGTTCGGTATAGGCGGCGACTTTCATCGGGACACCATTGATGTGGTGTTCATAAAGGGCCGCACCCCAGGGGAGTTGGCCGACCTGGTTCCAGTTTTTCGCTTGCAGATAGTCCAAGAGAACTCGGAGTGGCACCTGATGTGCTTCGCTCCACTCGTTGGCAGGCCGGGAGTAATACTCGGACTCGACACTGGTGGAAACATACAACTCTTTAAAGCAGACTTCCCGCACGTTTAGAGATGCAGCCCAGTTAAGATAATTCTGGATGGCGATTTCGTCTTGAATGCCCCCTTTCTGTAACACGCAGATCAGACGCAGGGAAAGTGTGGGGAATCGATCCGGATTCTGAGCAAGGCATTCTGCGATTCGCGCGACGTCAATATCCAGACTCATAATTCGCCGGTTCACCTCAAGGTCATGATGATGGTGAGAGACGGCGAGTGTAGTCAGCCCGGCGGTCTGAAGTTCTTCCAGAAAAACGAGCCGTTCTGTCGCGGGCATCTCGGTCAGAAGATAACCGTTTGTAATCAACACGACTTTTTGCGGGAAATAGTCGGCAGCCAGGCGAATCAATTCCAGTAGTTTAGAACGGGGATAAAGCGTCGGTTCGCCTCCGCCGGTGATCACGGCCCGCTTTGTACCACGTGATTTCGCGGCCTGCATCAACCTCGCGATCTGTTCCAGTGATAACGTTCCCTTGTCCTGTTCCACGGATGCAGAGGATTTGGAAAAACAGAACGAACATTTCGCCTGACAGCCGATGGCAACTGGTAATAGGGAGATGGAGCGGGGTGTAAGTTCGCTATACTGAGGTAAGTTTCGTTGCAGAACCGAGAGCGAACGGGCCATCGCTTCCTCAATCGAAATTTCGCGCAGCGTCCTGTCTGGATTGAACAGGTAGACGCGTTGAACGCGAATGGAATCTCCTTTGATATAGTGTCCCAGCCCCGTGTGTTCGGTTTTGAACAGCCGGCTTTCTGCAACTTGTGTCTCTAAAATGAGTAGTGCATTGCCCGGCAGATTCAGCTTGGTTAACAGCCTGTTGTTTTTCTCGATGCCGATATTGAGCTGGTCGAGTTCCAGCAGATGGAATTTGTCCGTAAATTTGCTTTCCGGAATCCGCGTTTTGGAATATTCGTGGCTATACTTGTCATAACCACGCGCAAAATTGGAGAGAACGATGACGTGATGCCGCGAGCATAGTCGGTCGGCAGGCGAGTGTCGAGAAGCCCTTTGATTAATTTCTACCAAGGTTGTCTGCATGGTCTTTCCTGTTCTGGTGGCAAGTTTGCCTCAACTTGATTCAGGAAAACGATAGTGTTTAATAGACACTAAGTCAATGGTTTGTTTTCTATTTTGTGAAAAAGGGCATGGAGGAGGGGATCAGGGCGCCTGCAGCAGGTGATCCATGTAACCGGGGTTGAATACGCCAGTTGTGAGCCAGCGGACTCGCCCGTCGTCGTATAAAGCAAAGGCACCGTGAGGAGCAAAACGATCAGTCCGGGTTAAGTTGATCAGCTCATCAAGGGAAATGTCAGTGGGCTCGTTCCATAACCCGGGCAGTTCGGGGACCTCTATCAGAACAATTCGGTTTTTCCCAATCTGACGCGTCTGGTTCTCGGGCCAGTAGCTGCTATTGTCAATAACGGCGACCAGCTTTGAGTTTCTTCTTTCTTCAGTAGGGGAATTGTTTTTAGAAATTTTCCAGTCCCCGCGAAACAGTTTCGGGTTTTTGTCTGCCACCCGTTGATTGTGGGGACTGCTCCAAGGTTCGTCAAACCGATAGTCGAGTTGATATTGTTCAAAAGGACGCTTTGTCTTTAAGTAAGGCAGCAGGATTGCCCGCCAACTGTGCAGCGGGTTACCTTGTTCGTCTCTGACTACAGCGGGAGGCAGACAGCCATGTTCATTCTGATATTCATGTAACGCCAATCCAATCGCTTTCATCTGATTTTTAAAATATTGACGCCGGGGATTGGAACCTGCCTGCTGGACTTGGGGAACGAGCAATGCAGCAAGAATGGTGATGATCACCATAATGGTGAAGAACTCAGTCGTGCTGAGGGAATGGTTCTTCATATTTTTCATACCGTGGCCCCGGTTTGAATATGATTCCAGGTTCGAACACAGAAAAGTGTGAGAAAATGAGTGACATACCTGCTTTCTATCCTAATAACCGTTTCAAAAAAGGCGAAGAAAATAATCCGAATCTGAACAAGATTGGTAAAAATAAAACACGCCCCTTCTCAATCGAGAGAAGAGGCGTGTTTGTTTTAAATTAATGATTGAGAGCAAAACTTATCTACGACCGCCGCGTGAGCGACCAGATGATCCACGGCTGCTGCCTCGTGAAGAACTTCCCCGAGAATAAGACGAACTGCCTCGCGAGTATGCGGGGGTTCTGTTTGAGTAGGAAGACCGGTTTTGTGAGCTGCGCGAATATCCGGACGTCGAACGTTGTGATGAAGAGGATGATCGTCCGTTGTGTGAAGCCGCAGCCTGAGACGAACGATTGATCTGCTGGCTGAGCTGTCCCCAGTTTTTCTGCATGCTCTTTAAGCCGGAGGCAATCTGTTGACTCGATGATTTACTATAGCGCGAATTCGCGGCAGACGACTGGCGGCTGGAGCGATATGACCCACTCTGGCTGCTGCGATTGTTAGACGAACGGGCGGCCTGTTGGCTACTGCTCGATTGACGACTGCTGGCTGTAGAAGAACCCTGGCCGACCTGTCCGTCTCCCAGCGTGCCTGTTTTCGTGCCATTGTCTGTGGTGACCGTGGAACTGACTTGACCATTGGCAGCTGTCGTGTTGACCGAGGCCGATCCTTTGCTGGAATCGATGGAGGTCGAACCGTTGTAGGTGCCGTTTCCATTACCGGTTGCGGTGCCTGAGCTGTTGTGTTGTACGTTAGCGTAACCGTTGGCGCCTTGCACCGAAGTAGATGAAGAGCGGACTCCACTCACCGAACCGTCGGCGTTCTGATTGACGCTGCCGTTGGTGCTGCGGCTTCCATAGGCATTCACGCCGGTGTTGGTTGCGACAGATCCGCTGGCTTGGGTATTGTAGTTGGCTCCGGTTTGTGTTTGTGTTACTGAACCAGTGACCTGACCGGCGCCGGTCGCGGACAGTCCGTTCGATGTGTTTACCGTTCCCCCGCCTGCTGCACCGAAGTAGGTGGTGCTGCCGACCGTTGTTTTGCCGGCAATGCCCGTTCCTGTGGCGGTCGCGGAATTTCCTTGAGGACCCGTGACGGTGGTTGTGGCAGCACCCGCACCAACGGTCGTTGCGCCATTTTGATAGACGACACTTCCCCCTTGTGTAGCTCCCGTAACCGTATTCCCGTTCGGGCCGGTGTAAGTTGTGGAACTGTTGCCTGTAGACGCGGTCGCATGACCATAGGGGCCTGTGGTTGAAGTTTGTGTGGCGGAACCGCTGACATTTTCACCATGATAGGTTGCGGTCGTTGTTGTCTGATTTGGATACGCGTAAGCGGCATACAGTTCAGAAACAGTCGCGGGTACGAAATAGCGACCAGCAACATAACCGGCGGCTGCCACGTAAGCTGCTTGACCCGTTAAAGGTGCGCCGCTGGCATCAACGAATTGTTCTGGTTGTTCTTCCAGAGCCGCGTCGACTTCAGCACGCAGCTTATCGATGGCGCGCCAGACATCATCGGGTTGTGTCTTATAGGCCCGTCCCAGCAGAGTGGTAGTGGCGATGTTGTCGCCCAACTGTGCCAGGATTTCCGGGTACTGCTTCAGTTTCTCGACGTTTGGATCGCTTACTTTTTTGAATTGCTGAATGCGTTGTGCAAAGCGACCGCCGCCGATTTGAACTCCGTTTTGTCTGGTGGCCTGACGGATCGCCAGAGGATGTTGCGACGCCTGCAGAATGGTTTCGACGAGGTCATCCGGATAGAAGGCGATACCGGTGACCAGGCTTTCGAGCGCACGTGGTGATAATGTTTTTTGTTGCAAGATGGCCCCAGGTTGTTGTGCACTGATGGCTCCGGGTTGAATCATGAAACAGACTCCGGCTGTGATGGCAAGCAATCCTTTGATGTAACTCTTTGTTGCTGATGTCATTCGTTTCCCCAACTCTTTTCTGGTGTTGTGAATAATTGTTTCTTGATTCACATCTTGCCTTCTCTGATGTTTTGCGACCTGTGGTTGCGCCTGGTCAGTATTGATATAGCTTAGTTTTTGGGAGTTGTCGGAAATGGATTTTAGAAAAAAGTAGATTTCCATGAACTCCCTCAGTGTTGGCTTTCTAATACCTGTAAAACGATGATCAAAGACAACATGTTGCGAAAAAGAAACGTCACATGGCTCTTCTCAAAACCATGTTGTTTGTCCCGCGTCTTGAATACTCAAGGCTGTGAAAAGAGGTTTCAGAAACCGGAGAAAAAATAGAAGAAATGAGGATTCACATTGAAAATTATCGGAAAAAATTTCGAAACGAAACCGGGGGTCGTGTGTTCGATTTGTGTCATCAAAGAAGAGTGCATCGCAGATGCATGTTTGAGGCAGCCTGCTCTTGTTTTCCGCGGATCGATCTTCAATTTCCATGCAGCCGCATCGTTTAATTATTTCCTGTCGAATTCAGATCGCGGACGAAATTTGCGACAAATCAAAAAAGTCGCTGAATCCAGTCGAGTTGTCACCTGTTCCCTGATATAGTATGAGCAGTAATCTCAGTACTATCAGGGAGCCTCTGGTATGACATTCAAAGAATCGCGCGCGGATCAGTCTACCTCGTATTCGACACCCGGATTTTTGAATCGGCGGGAGTTGTTAAGAACCGCTGGTGGCGGCATTGGACTCATGGCATTAGAGTCTCTGCTGAAAACCGATGGTATTGCTCAAGCTTCAGGTTCTGGGACTCTCCAGCCGAAATCACCCGATTTTCAACCACGTGCCAAACGCTTGATCTGGCTGTTTATGCATGGCGGCCCGAGCCACGTTGATCTGTGGGATCCGAAGCCGGATCTGATGAAATATTCGGGACAGCCCTTGCCTGACAGTTTTGGTGAAGTGATGACGCGACGCAAGGTCGCGAAGAATCCGTTACTGGCGCCGATCAAACCATTTCGCCGTCGTGGAGAATCTGGTTTGGAAGTCAGTGATTTCCTGCCGCATACGGGCGCGCTGGTGGACGATTTGTGTGTCGTGCGTTCGCTGCACGGCGACAGTGTGAATCATCCGCAGTCGGTCTACCAGATGAATACCGGCAGTATCTTGATGGGGCATCCGAGTGTGGGGAGTTGGGTCGCGTATGGACTTGGTTCAGAAAATGCTGACATGCCGGCGTTTGTCGTTATGCCCGATCCCGGTGGCGGGATCAAAGGGGGACCGCCTGCGTGGGGAAGTGGTTATCTGCCGGCAACGTTTCAGGGAACGACGATGCGTCCGGGAAAGACGCCGATTTTGAATCTGAAACCTCCTGCTTCGATTTCAGCGCGTCAGCAGCGAGCAACGCTGGATCTGATTCAATCGATGAACCGGCGGCATTATGATAACCGGGATCAGGACGATGAACTGTCGGCGCGCATCTCAGCCTACGAACTCGCCTTTCGGATGCAGACAGCAGCGCCGGAGCTGGTTGACCTGACTCAGGAAACAAAAGAGACGCACGCGATGTATGGACTTAATGATCCAAACACGCGTGATTTTGGGGAGCGATGTCTACTGGCCCGGCGTATGATCGAACGAGGTGTGCGGTTTGTACAACTCTATTCCGGCGACACCGTCGGCTGGGATGCACACAGTGATGTGACCCGCAATCATACAACTTATTGTCGTAAGACAGATCAGCCGGTAGCGGCGTTGCTGAAAGATCTCAAACGACGTGGCTTACTGGAAGATACCCTGGTAGTCTGGTGTGGTGAGTTTGGTCGGATGCCGATGAGCGAGCAGGGCAAAGGTCGCGATCATAACCCGTGGGGATATTGCGGCTGGTTAGCCGGTGCCGGGATCACTGGCGGCCGCGCGTATGGAGCCACCGATGCGATTGGCCTGCGTGCGGTGGAGCAGAAGGTCCATGTGAATCAGTTTCATGCGACATTGTTGCATTTGATGGGCCTGGATCATGAAACCCTGACCTATTTCCATAACGGTCTGGATGAACGGCTGACGGGCCCCGCGGAGGTCGAAGTGGTGAAAGGACTTCTGAAATGAGACAGCGATTTCGAATTCCAGGGTTGTTTGTGGTGACCTGTTGTATGTGGATTTCTTCTAATACGACCAGCGCCCACGAACGGTTCAAGCTGAAAGAAGAACCGATCACTGAATCTGACCGCGCGCACTGGTCGTTTCAGCCGATCCGAAGACCTGACTTGCCGGCTGTCAAAAAGCGTGGATGGTCGCGGACTCCCATCGATCGATTTATTCTAGCCAGGCTGGAAGCGGAAGGTTTGCAGCCGGCGCATGCCGCTGATCGGACAACACTCATTCGCCGTTTGTATTTTGATGTGATCGGTCTGCCTCCGATGCCGAAAGACGTTGATCGGTTTCTGGCGGATCAGTCAGATGATGCCTACGAGAAGCTGGTAGATCGGTTACTCGCCTCAGATCATTTTGGCGAGCGCTGGGCACAACACTGGTTGGATCTGGCGCGTTTTGCAGAGACGGATGGCTATGAACATGACAAGATCCGGCCTCATGCCTGGAAGTACCGTGACTGGGTGATTAAAGCGTTAAACGCCGACATGCCTTATGATCAATTTGTTCGCTGGCAACTGGCGGGTGATGTGATTGCACCGGAGAACTCGGACGCGAAAATCGCGACCGCCTTTTGTCTTTCCGGTCCCGATATGCCTGATATCAATTCTCAGGAAGAACGCCGACATACCTTGTTGAACGAGATGACATCAACGGTTGGCTCGGTTTTCATGGCACTGCAGATGGGATGTGCACAATGTCACGATCACAAGTATGATCCCATTAGTACAATCGACTTTTATCGTATGCGTGCTTTTTTTGAACCGGCGGTCAAACCGGTGCGGAATCAATCAGTATTGATGCTGGCGTCGACAGGGAAGCCGGGTAAGCCGAGCCATGTGATGATTCGAGGAGACTGGCGACAGCCTGGGCCCAAAGTTCAGCCTGCGTTTTTACGCGTTGCGAATCTGAAAGATCTGAATGTCGAATCCAGCGATGCCAGACAGCAGCGGTTGGCATTTGCCCGCTGGCTTACACAAGATGAGCATCCGCTGACGTCGCGCGTGATCGTGAACCGGATCTGGCAGCATCATTTTGGGCGTGGTCTTTCCACGTCGCCCAGTGATTTTGGCACGATGGGCGAATCACCTTCCCATCCGGAATTGCTGGACTGGCTGTCGGCAGAACTGATTGCATCCGATTGGAAAATGAAATCGCTGCATCGTTTGATTCTGACTTCTAGTGTCTATCGTCAGGCTGGCAAACCGGCTTTGGATTCATCGAATTCTAGCAAAGCGTGGCAGCAGTCATTAAAGGTCGATCCGGAGAACACGTTACTCTCGCGATTCCCGCGCCAGCGACTGGATGCTGAAGTGATCCGGGATGCAATGCTGGCGATCAGTGGTACGCTTTCCAGTAAAACCGGCGGTCGAGGCGTGATGCCTCCTTTGCCGCATGAGTTGCGGGCAACGCTGCTCAAAAATCAATGGAAGACAAGCCCGAATCAAGACGATCATTATCGACGCAGTATTTATGTCTTCGCGCGACGCAATTTGCGCTACCCTCTGTTTGATGTGTTTGATCGTCCCGATGCGAACACGAGTTGTTCGCGACGCGGCACCTCGACGACGGCACCACAGTCGTTGCTGATGTTGAATTCAGAAAGCTCTCTCAAGTCGGCACGGGAACTGGCCGGTTTCATCTGGAATCAGGTAGGCTCTGATGTGAACGCACAGGTGACATTGCTTATTCGTCGTGCGTTGGGACGTGTGCCCACTCAAGCAGAACAGGCAGAACTGGTTGCTTTCCTGAAGTCACAACGTGCTCTGCTTTCTGCTGAAAAACGAAGCACCTCAAAGCTGTTGCTCCCTGTTTCGACTGCAGAGATGAAAGACGTCTATGCAGGGGCGGCTTTGACAGATCTCTGTCTGGCGATTCTGAATACGAGCGAATTCATCTATATCGATTAGAATCGCTGGCGATCCTTGTTTCAGAAATAACTGATTTTTTAGCGGTTTAATTTGTAAGGAATCCTAAGGAATGTTATGGTCAATACAGCGTTTGTGATTCATTTAAAGAAAGAAAATTCCCATGAGAAAAATGATGTACCTGCTGTTGTTGGCTGTGTGCTGGGCAACGGTGTTGAATGTGTCTGATGTCAGAGCGGAAGATGATGCGTTGCTTGGTGAATGGCGCTTGCAGGGAGATGCCCGCGATCAGAGCCGTTTTCAGAATCATGGTGTGAATCGAGGCGTGATGCTTCAGCCCGGGCAGCCAGCGAAATTTGACGGGCGAAAGGCATTCATTCAAGTTCCCGATTCAGAGTCGTTGCATTTGGGAACTGGCGAGTTCTCGATTGCGATGACAGTGAATACGAGTGCGGACCTGGACGATGTGATTGGCAGTCTGCTCAGCAAGTATGATTCGAAGGCCCGTCGCGGGTTTCAGTTGAGCATTAAAAATCATGCCGGCGTGACCAGTAGTCAATCGAATGATCGGCATCTGCAGTTTGGAATCGACAATGGAAAAATTGATGCAGGCTGGACGGATCACGGTCAATTAGGAGAGGCAGTTCTGGTTTACAGTATGGCCGTTTATAACGGGCAGCTCTTTGCCGGCACTTGTGTTCCGGGAGAGAAGGCCGCCGGTCGTGTGTTCCGGTTTGCTGGCGGGAAGAAGTGGATTGATTGTCGTGCGCCGGATTTATGCAACGCAGTGAATTCTCTGGCGGTCTATAACGGGCAGCTGTATGCGGGGACGGGCAAGTATCGTTTGAAAGGTTCTTCGCTGTCTGAATCAGACAACCCGCATTTCGGCGGTAATGTGTACCGCTATGAAGGAGACGGCAAGTGGGCACACTGTGGTCAGTTACCGGGAGTGGAAGCGATTAACGGGATGGTCGTTTTTAAGGGCAAACTGTATGCCTCTTCGATGTATACACCGGCTGCATTTTTTCGTTACGACGGCGGTACAAAGTGGACTTCGTGCGGTGTGCCGGATGGAAAACGTGTGGAATCGATGGCCGTCTATAATGGCGATTTGTATGCGACCAGCTATGATGCCGGCGCAGTTTTTCGCTATGACGGGAAGCACTGGACGCCTGCGGGGAAGGTCGGGGAGTCCACACAGACTTACGGCTTTACGGTTTACGCAGGGGATCTCTATGTGAGTGAATGGCCACACGCGGAAGTCTATCGCTATGCAGGCAAGAATGAGTGGAAGCTGGCGGGGCGGTTGGGTAACGAGAAAGAGAGTATGCCACTGGCGGTGTATAACGGCAAGATGTATGCCGGCTCATTGCCGCTGGCGGAAGTCTATCGTTATGACGGCGGCGTAGACTGGACGAATACCGGTCGCCTCGACATGACGCCTGATGTGAAATACCGTCGTGTCTGGTCGATGGCCGTTTACCAGGGGCGGTTGTTTGCAGGCACGTTACCGGCGGGGCGAGTCCATTCCATCGAGGCCGGCAAGAGTGCAACTTATGATACTGCACTCAAACCGGGGTGGCGCCAGATTGTAGCAGTCAAAGAGAAGAATCGGTTGAAGCTGTATGTTGATGGCGCGCTGGTGGCAACGTCATCCCGCTTCGATCCGGCCGACTATGATCTGACGAATGACAAGCCGCTTGAGATCGGGTTTGGGGCACACGATTACTTCAACGGCAATATGAAAGATGTGAAACTTTATCGGCGTGCTTTGACGGCGGATGAGATTCAGCAATACTATGCTGCGAGTGCGGATTGATCTCTCTGTGAATAAAAAAAGAGCCATCCAGATGACTGGATGGCTCTTTGGATTTTGTCATGAAGTCAAAGTGACTTACTGAGCTCCCAGATCGCGACGTAAATCGTTTTGCAGTTCTGGTACACGACCTTGCTCTTTGATCCAGAGTGGTTTCAACGGGAAGCTTTCCGGAACGGGCAGACCCTTGAGTTCATGAATGTAACGCCAGAGGAGAACTGCTTTCAGTCCTTCTTCGATGGCCAGATCTTCGGTCATCAGGCTGGGGTACTTGTTCAAGACTTTTGCGTACAACGCCATCCCTTGTTCCAGTTGAGTTTTCGCTTCGTCAAAGTTACCTTCACCGAATTTCTTCTCACCATCGAAGATTGCCTTATGGGCATCAATGGTGTCAGTTTCTGATTCGGAGAGGGCACGTGTTCGCCAGAAGCGATAGTTGGACGTATCCTGATAGCGATTGGTCCAATGACGTACATCTGCTTCTGTGATGTTCTCATCACGGGCGGCGAGATCTTTAATATCGTCTTCGGTCCATTCCAGAACGATCGGGCCTTTCGGAGTGATGAATTCTTCCCGGCCAAAAATCGTGGTCCAGTCTTTAAAGCCTTGCGCCCAGGCATCGGTTCGTTGTTTCCCGAATTTTCCTTCGCGCTGCATGGCATTGGCATAGTCAAACTGAGCATGCCAGGGAGATGCCCGGAACAACATTCTCATCTGCAGATGTTGTTTATGCTTCAGTTCTTTTTCGTTTGCGATCAGGAACTTTTCCTTGGCGACTTGATAGTTGTCGAGTCGTTCGGGATTGATTTCCGGATCGGGGCCACCTTCATAGCGTTCTGCATCAGGGTCAACCTTATAATACTTTCGGAAGAGTCTCCATTCATCAGAGCGGCCGACTTTTTGGCCGTGGAGGTTTCCGACTTTCCAGTCGAGTTCTGGGAATCGTTCATTACGTGTGACGCCTTCGTTGAGGAATTTGATCCCTTCTTTGACCCAGAAATAGCGGTCTTCGACGGCGTCCCATTCTGCTGATACGTTATATGCCAGATTCCAGCCCTGGAAGTCCCAGACTTTCATATAGTGAGGCTGCAAGAGGATGATTGAATCTACGGTAGAACGCAGCTTGGCCCATTCTTTCTTTTCCTGATAATCCTTGGCATCCAGCCAGAGCATGTTAGTGGCAATGCCCCGAAGTCCCAGCAGGACAAAGTTCATTGATGCACTGGATGGGTCCACATCGCCGAGGGTACTTTCCCCCAGCTCATGTTCGACACGTAGTTTGGCAAGTTCGCCGCCAGAACCCTCTTCCCCAGTAGAAGGCATTCCCAGCCAGATCACAGGGATCAGCAGAATGATAATGGCAATGACATAAGCGAGCTTACGATGTTTGGAAGTGAGTTTGTTCATTTCGCCTCCAATTCGCGAAGTTTCAAGCTATAAAACGAAATAAGTAAGCAAGGAAGAATATAGGCTGCGGTCGTGACGATGCCGGGCAGCAGAGCTGCACTCCAGGAAACATCGAACCCTTTGATCACATATTCCCGCATGTTTGAGAAAATTCCGAAATTAGGGATGACCTGCTGGCAGAGCCAGAGGAAGTTAATAATACCACCGTCCACAAACTCGATCATAGTTCTTACGGGACCAGCAGGGAGTTCTGTTTGAGAATTCATATGAGTTAATAAGCGATACCAGGCTTCGATCGCGCCGGAGGCTTCCATCTGGCCACTTAAAATTTCGTTCATGTACTCTTTAGACATGAATCCGACGGTCACAATGGTCAGGGTTGTCAGGATGGCAACGGGGCCTTTGACAAAGCAACTGATGGTCACGCCGAGCATGATCACCAGCACCATCGGCAACCAGATCCCCAGGACCGCTTTGGAATAGCCTACCAGGAAGGCGCGGTCTGGTGTTCGTACAAAGAGGTCAGGCCGGGCCATACCCAGTAATTGCCCTGCTTCCAGACACCTGACTTCCACGGTCAGATCACCATTGTCATCCACCAGGTCGTCAAAAATGTCGTACTCGACGTCTTTGCCTTCATTGTTTTTTTCAACGATCGTACGATCAATCAAGATCTGATTGTCAGAATATTCTTTATTGATCATCGGGTCATATTTGACGCGCAGATCTTTGTCGGGGTTTACAAAGGTGAGTTCATAGAGAATTCCCCCCTGTTCCATATTCCCTTTATGGGTTCGAAATGCCTCGAACGATGACTGCAGATTCAGTTGATCGTCGATGGCATCACTTTCGTCGATCCCCTTGAATTTGTAGATGGCACTGGCCTTGGTGGCACCTTCGATGTAGCTGCGGTACATCCAGATATCTCCGACATTGATCCCGGATGTGGTGGGGGCACCTTCACGGTCGGTGAAGGAGATTGCACCATAAATGGGAACTTTGGAGACCAGATTTTCCTGGGCAGATTCTGGAACCTGTCGAATGATCCAGACATATCCAATGGCACCCATCACAACCAGAATGGATGTGCCTAGCAGGGTGAAGCCGAGCATTCTGCCGATCACGATTTCAATGCGGTAGACGGGCTTTGTGACAACGGTATGAATGGTTCTGAGCCGAATGTCTTCAGGCAGGGACCAGCAGGAGAGCAGCAGCATAATCGGAAGTACAAGCCAGCTGGTGGCCTTTAATACGAAATCGATGTAGGACTGGACCTGCAGGTCAGGTCGATCGGCGGCTCCGGAAAGAAACCAGCCGGCAAACATGAACAGTGCGGCAAAAATAATGAAGACAAACAGAATTTTCTGCCGTAATGATTCACGAATCGTCAACACAGCGAGAGACCAGATGCGGCGGCAGGAAATGTGGACGATCTGGACGAAAAAGTCCAGGACTCCCCAGAAAACATCGACAAACCCTTTGCCGCCACGCGTGATCAGACTCACGGCGAGACAGACAAAAAGGGCAATGAACATTGAGCTCCCGAACACGATCAGAAAGTGTTTCAGGGCATCAGCCAGGTCATAGGGTATCGGATCAAAGGACATAATGATTTACTTCTGTGAATAACATCTCATCGGAAATGATGCTCTGACTTCAGTCAGTCAATCAGAGCCAGAGTCAATGATCTTGAATAATAAATAATGTGTTTACTCTGAAGCTTTTTTCTCTTCCGATTCGGGAACGAATCGCTGCCCCGGACGCTCTTTACTTTCCTGCACTGTTTTCAGGAACAGAGATTCGAGAGTCGCGGTCGGATGGTCGACCGAGTCGACTTTACCATTGTGTTTGGCAACGACCTGTTCAATTTCCTTGATTGCTTCTTCACTCAGGCGCGAGGTGAGGATTTGTGTTTCTTCCTGTTCTTTCAGCAGGTCTTCCACGCGTCCCATGACTTTCAATTCACCACCATAGAGAATGGCGATCCGGTCGCAGACATCCTGCACGTCTGCCAACAGGTGGCTACACATTAAGACTGTTTTCCCTTGTTCTTTCAGTTCCAGGATCATGCGTTTCATGTCGTCGGTACCAAGTGGGTCGAGACCACTTGTGGGTTCGTCCAGCATGACCAGGTCCGGGTTGTTGATAAGTGCCTGTGCCAGACCGATACGGCGAGTCATCCCTTTTGAATATTCTTTCAGCTGACGTCGTTTGGCGTGACCCAGGCCGACTTTTTCAATCAGCTCGGCTGCTCGCTCGCGGCGTTCCTTGGCCGACATTTTGAAGAGCCGTCCGTAAAAATCGAGTGTTTCTTCCGCGTTCAAAAAGCGATACAGATAGGATTCTTCAGGCAGGTAACCGATGCGTTCGTTCTTTTCGACATTGGTTGCGGGTTCTCCGAGGACTTTAATTTCGCCTTCAGAGGGAAACAGCAGCCCCAGCAGGAGCTTCAGGGTCGTTGTTTTTCCTGAACCGTTGGGACCCAGAAGACCAAAGATCTCCCCTTTTTTCACTTCGAGGCTCAATGAGTTAAGGGCCCGAACTTTTTTGCGGCCCCAGAAATCACGATAGATCTTTGTCAGGTTGCTGACCTGAATGACTGACTCGTTGTCCATTGGCGGTTCTTCGCTCCACTGTTAGTTAGATTATGACCAGTAATAAGAACAGATTCTTAGTCCTAAAAAGAACCAACGAAACTAACGCTAGAATATCTGCGGGTTTACTTACGAAGTGTGACAGTCCTCTGTTGGTAAAAAATTCAATTTCCGGTTCAGAAAATCAAAAAACAGAGAATGCAGCAGATCATCGACTGGCCAGCATCCATGACAGGGGCCCGAAACTCAGGAATCCATTCAAAGTACAATGATCCAAAGTGATTAACACTCTAAAATCGGCAGACAGCTCTTGCAAGCTAATAGACCTGCATAGTGCGTTAAGATTTCAAGAACGCTGTCCCTAAAACCTGTATTTAGTGTTGAACCCGTATAACTTAACCTGAGGTTGGGAGTGTTTCAGTGACATATGATAATGGTTTGTGTTCATTCGGATAGCTAGAAGCGGGCTTTTCTCTGCGATAAATATTCGATCAATGCTTTATCGAACGGCATGCTGGTATCGAGGGGAACATAATCGACGCCCATTGCCTGCAGCTTTTCCTGATAGGTTTCTCTCAATTCCTTTACGGCTTCAAGATAGTCGGCTTTCATGCCTTCGGCATCCAGAACCATAGAGTCTCCCTGTTCGGGTTCTTTCAGATCGACCATGCCTTCGAACGGAAAATAGACTTCGGCTTCATCCAGCACATGAAACAGGATGACATCATGACCTGCATAACGCAGTCGTTGCAGGCTGTCCAGAACACCTTTCTGGTCGGTGAGCAAATCGGAGAAGATCATCAGCAGGCTGCGATGTTTGATCATCGAAGCGATCTGCTGAATATTTTGCGAGACTTCTGTCGTTCCACTGGGCTTTGAATTTGCCAGCATCGCCAGGATATTTCCCAACTGTCCTCTTTTACTCCGCGCGGGAAGAAAATTTTTAATGCGGTCGCCGAACGTAATCAATCCAACGGGATCCTGTTGATGGATCATCATATAGGCGAGTGAAGCTGCCAGACAAATTCCATAATCGAATTTGGAAAGCTTTTGCCGGTAGGTATAAGCCATGCTCTCGGATAAATCGAGAACAAGATAGCCGGTCAGATTGGTCTCAGCCTGATACTTTTTGATATAAAAACGGTCAGTTTTGGCATAAACCTGCCAGTCAATATCCCGGGGGTCATCTCCCTGCGAATATCGTCTGTGCTCGCTGAATTCGACGCTAAACCCATGATAGGGGCTGGCATGCAGGCCGCTCAGGAAGCCTTCGACAATGAATTTGGCCCTTAAGTCAAGGCGCGCAACTGTCTGTATCACTTCAGGTTTGAGATATTGTTCCACATTGGCCATCAGTCATGATCTCCTCTCCTCATGAAGGGCCCACTATAGCAGGATCGCGTTGGGGAATCACACCGGTTTTCAATTTTGATTCTCAGATTCCTCAGGTTCGGTTAAACCTGTTATGCGGGCTGGCAATGATCATGGTCTATACTCTTGAACATTTTGATTCTCTCGGATAATCTAAGAATATAAGGGGTAGAGAATAATCAAAATCTTAAACTTGCATTAAAAGTAAGAGAGAGTAGGTTTATCATATGTAGTAATACAGGTTAGGTCACTTTTTTGTTTAACGAAGTCAGGTGAAAATCCTGATGATCAAAAATAGATAAAACCATAAAACGCTGCTGCTTTTGCCCGGTTGCTATGTTAGTCTGGCGAAGTGCGGTAGCGCATGTTTAAAATTCGATTAATCGATTCCCAGACAAAATGCTTCTGATTTTATCTCAATGCAAATTCTATTCATGTTGCAGAAGCATTTATGATTTTTATATCTAACTATCATCAACGTCATTATTTATCCAATTACAGGGATTTCTTATGTCAAATGACATAACTCCGGATGAAAACAATAGTAACCCAAACGAAGTACCGTGCCCGCTTTGTAATGAGATGGTGCGAATTGGTCTGGTGCGTTGCTGGAACTGTGGTTCCTTCATGCGCGAAGACATTGCGGAAGCATATCGCAAGATGCAGGAAAATCCGGCTCCAATGATCTTCAGCCAGCTTCCCGATGAGGAAGATTCAGCCGAAGGGGATTCTCAGCTTTCAACCGCCACGATGACCGCGACGTCGAATCGGGATGATGATGACTTTGAACTGGATCAAAGTATTGCGGTAACCGAATATGAAGCCTCGGATGATGATTTTCAGTTAACCGGCGATATGCAGTCCGGCGAGGAAGATCAGTCAACAATACCTCTGGCAAAAGAACAATCGGCCGAGGAAGCTGGTGCGGAAGCGGCAAACAAGGAAGAGGCGGACGCTACTGCTCAAGAAACGGTAGAAAAGAAAGCTCCTGAAGCCCCTGCAGAAGATCATTCCGTCGCGACAGGCGGAGATGTCCTGTTGAATGTGGCAATGGAAGAGGAGCGCGAAGAGAAAAAGCGTCGTAAAGGGGGGCGTCGCAGACGCCGCTCTGGAAAAATCGAAGGTGGTATTGTGGTGTATTGCCCCAATGGCCATCGGATTCGCGTACGAGAAGAGTATCGAGGTTCTGCCGGGAAATGTCCTGCGTGTAATGTCGTATATCTTGTCCCGTTAGCAGCCAAAAAACAAGAAAATGAAGAGGCCGTTACATCAGAAGAGGCTGCTGCCGGTGGTGCTGAGGCGGATGCGTCAGCAGGTTTGAGTGCAGGTGAGAATACCAGTTGGTTCAAAGACATCAAACTGCATGCCGTTGATCCGACGAAGCTGAAATTGAAGCCCAACAGCCTGGAAAAGGCGTTTACGACGATTGACCTGGTTATTACTCCAGACAAAATGCTGATGTTGGGGGTGATCAAACCCGCTCGACCGGGAAAAAAGACCAAGGAGAAACAGGATCTAGCCCGGACCGAAATCGCACAGCATCTGTGCGAAGATAAAGACCAAGCGGAAATTCCAGCTCACAGTGTGCAAATCATCAACGGCGATCAGGTGCCGACGTTACGCGTAGCCTTTCCCACGATGTATGACCACGAATCGGTGTTTGCGGGCGTACCCGTGTTTGGGAAAGGACGAATTGCCATTGCCTTACCCAAACAGGAAGACTCAAAAGAAAATCAATATCTGACCTTCTCGCTGACCGAGTATCGGAAGTTTGCCGAGGCGCTTTCTAATATCTATGGCATGAATGATCTGGGACAGGATTCGGGAATTCCGATGACAGATCAGATTAACACGGTGACCTGTCATTACAGCGAAGAAACATTTGAGGCACTCGACAACGAGAGTCTTGAATTTTATGAAGCAGACCCCGAGATCGAATTAACGCTCGTCGGGAGGCAGTGCCAGGGGTGCCAGTTGATCGTGAGCGAAGATTCGCGAAAGAAAGAGCGGATCGGCGGCAAGACCGGCAAGGGGATTGCCAAAGCGAAGTGCCCCAAATGCAGTGAAAAATTCGGCAACATCTCTCTGTGGCAGATTGCCAAAGCCGAAGCAGAAACTGCTCCTGCGGAAGAACCGCCTGCGGAATAATCTTCGTATTGTTCAGCAGTCGACTCGTGTTTCAGAGAAGGTCATTACTGAAGCTGCGCCGATTTCTTTCTGAAGTAATGGCAGCCATTGTATCTATGGTTAGAATGCCTATAATTCATATAAACCAACTGTCTAGCTTGTTGTCGCGACGTCCTCCGGGTTACGTTGACGTTTCTGATTAAGCAAGTAACACAAGTAGGGTTTTGTTTTTGGTTTTACCAGTACTTGAAGGCTTAGGTATTTTTGTAACATTATACAAAATTTAAGCTTAAGCGATGTCATGAATCGGGAATCCTGAAATGGATTTTCTTGACCAACCCAAAGTATGGTGTAAAATTGAAGTATGCAAAGCTGAGCAGGGAAGCACTCTTGGTTGAGTAACATATGTCCACTTTTCAACACTTGACGAAAAGTAGGACTGAGGGGCTGCTTGTTAAACTGTTCAGGAGAATCTGGTGTCGCCAGGATTTGATCAAAACTTCAAAGAACTGGTCCGCCAGAGAACGAACATCGTAGAGCTGGTTTCCGAATCCGTTCAACTGGTTCAAAACGGCCGCGACTTCAAATGCATCTGCCCCTTTCATAATGACCACAATCCCTCTCTGGTGGTGTACCCTGATCGTGGTACCTGGCGCTGCTGGGTCTGTAATACAGGTGGAGACTGTTTTTCCTGGGTGGAAAAATATGATGACGTCAGTTTCTTTGAAGCGCTCAAAATTCTGGCTGAGAAAGCCAATCTGGAGCTTCCCAAACTATCGCCGGGAGCGAATCAGGCGGCACGGTCAAATCAACTTGAAAAAGCCTCATTATTCGATGTGATGAAGTGGGCCGAGGCGCAATTTCATCATTGTCTGCTGGAGACACCCGAGGGAGAATTTGCGCGCCGGTATTTGATGGAAGAGCGTGGCTACACAGAAGAAACCATCAAACAGTTTCGTCTGGGCTTTCATCCTGATAACTGGCAATGGCTGGTGAATCGGGCACAAGGTATCTATGCGGCTCCATTATTAGCCGAAGCCCGATTAATTTTCAAAAAAGAGAATCATACACGATATTCCGATTATTTCGTCAATCGGGTGATGTTTCCGGTTCGCGACGAACGGAAACGCGTTGTTGCTTTTGGGGGACGTATTCTCCCGGGGAGCGGTTCCGAGGGTCTGGCGAAGTATTTTAATAGTCCCGAGAGTATTATCTTTACTAAGAGTAAGCTGTTATTCGGTTTGGATGAGGCGCGACAGAGAATTCGCGAAACAGAAACCGTTGTTGTGGTGGAAGGGTACACCGATTGCATAACCGCTCACCAGTTTGGTGTGTCGAATGTGGTGGCTACTCTGGGAACGGCACTGACCGAAACTCATGTTTCCTATCTGAAGCGACTGGCTCGTAAAGTTGTTCTGGTGTTTGACGGCGACAACGCAGGTCAACAGGCGGCAGAACGATCTTTAACGAAATTTATCTCACAAGAAGTCGATTTAAAAATATTAACATTGCCAGCGGGGAAAGATCCGGCTGATTTTCTGGAAGAACAGGGGGCTGAGCGTTTGAAGCAGCTGATTGAACAAGCCCCTGAAGCATGGAATTTTAAATTGAATGTTTGTGTCCAGAAATTTGGACTGGAGTCAATTGATGGCCAACACCGAATTTTAGAAGAAATGCTTGAGCTTTTGGCGGCAAGCCCTAACCTAACCGGCAAAATTCGTGAAGACATCATATTAAGAAAGTTAGCAGATCGACTGGGTTTACACGAAGCAGTTGTCCGAAAACGACTGAGTGAAGTCAAACAAAAAACAAGCCCAGGCATAGATTCGAGTCTCTCCTCCAGCAATTCCCACTCGATTCCGAATACGTACCCTTCTTCTGGCGATGTCCAGGAAATAGACAATCCAACGAAAGACAATCAACTTGAGAGCGAACTTCTTGAAATTATCTTTGTGTATCCGGAATGCGTCCCACAAATTCAACAACATATTTCCCCTGCCAACTTGAAGAATCCTCAGTTACGGTTTCTCTATCAGTTAAGCATCGATTTAACTGAGGAGGGAGTTGTACCGGAACTGAATCGAATTCTGGATCGAATTGATGATCCCGAATTAAAGCAGCTGGTCGTCAAAATTGACGCGCATGCTCAAGAAAAAGCGATTCATTCAAAACTTCATACCAGTTCGGCCTCTCTTGAGGGAATTCCTCATTTTTTGAAGCATTCCATCAAGAATCTGAAATGGCGGGAAGAACGTGAACACCACGAACGAACCAAGGGACTTCTGTTTCAGAAGGCCCAGGCACAAAGTCTGAATTCCGATGCGAAAGAACTGTTGAAAAAAGCATCTGAATTCCACCAGAAACGAAACCAGAAAAACTCACTTGAGCCCCATTAACTTGCTAGATTGGGAGAAGCAACGTGCACCGACTCGACGCCCGATTGAATGAACTAATTGAAAATGGTAAGAAGCAGGGATATCTGACTTATGATCAGGTCAGCGCTTATCTTCCCGATGAAGCCGTGAACCCTGAAAAGCTGGATAACCTCCTGCTGACCATTGAGGAGATTGAATTAGATATCATTCCCGATCAGGTCATCACTGTGTTACAGCCGGAGAAGGCCAAAGGAGGCCGGTCTCGTACGGTGGATGATACCTCCCGTCGGATTGATGACCCCGTGCGTATGTATCTGACGCAGATGGGAGAAATCCCACTGTTGACGCGCGATGAGGAAATTCGTCTTGCGAAAAAGATCGAAATTACCCGTCGTCGTTTCCGTCGCGAGTTGCTCAGCAGTGACTATGCCATGAGGCAGGCGATCGAGATTCTGGACAAAGTTCATAAAACTGAACTGCCCTTCGACAGAACGATCAAAGTTTCTGTTACCGAAGGACTGGAAAAGAACCAGATTCTTGGCCGGATGCCCCATAACCTGAAGACTCTGGAATTTCTCGGTCAAAAAAATGCGGGTGACTTTGAGCGATTTGTGAATCCTGAATTGACCAAAACGGAACGCCGTGAAGCCTATGCCTCTCTGCAAAAGCGTCGTCGCAAGATGGCAACTCTGATTGAAGAGTTGAGTCTGCGGACGCAACGCCTTCAGATTGGCATGAAACGTCTGGAGCAGATTTCGCATCGGATGACGGAACTGGAAGATCAGATTCGTGACATGAATGATCTGAGAGCCAAAGACAGTAAGGATGATCGTGGGAATCTGGATCGGGAACTTCAAGATCTGGTTTCGATGACCATGGAGACTCCTGAAACACTTCGGGAACGAATCAAAGCCGTCAAACAACGGTATCTCGATTACGAAACCGCGATGCGGGAGCTTTCGGGCGGAAACCTGCGTCTGGTTGTTTCGATTGCCAAAAAATATCGGAATCGTGGCTTAAGCTTCCTGGACCTGATTCAGGAAGGCAACACCGGTTTGATGCGAGCCGTCGATAAATATGAATACCGTCGCGGTTATAAATTCTCGACATATGCAACCTGGTGGATTCGTCAGGCTATCACTCGTGCGATTGCTGATCAGGCACGCACAATTCGAATTCCGGTTCACATGATCGAGACGATGTCCAAATTGCGAAAAGTCAGCAAGCAGTTGTTACAGGAAAATGGACGCGAGCCGACCATGGAAGAGACTGCCGAAGTCGCCGGCATCAGTCTGGAAGAAACGCGTCGTGTGCTGAAAATTTCCCGGCATCCCATCAGCCTGGATCGTCCTGTGGGTGAAAGTGAAGACAGTTACTTCGGTGACTTTATTGAGGATTCCGATTCGGATAGTCCCGTTAACACTGCCAGCCAGGAAATGTTGAAAGACAAAATTGACCATGTATTGAAGACACTGACTTATCGAGAGCGTGAAATTATCAAGCTGCGATTTGGTCTAGGCGATGGATATACTTACACACTCGAAGAAGTCGGCCGGATTTTCAAAGTGACACGCGAGCGTGTTCGGCAGATCGAAGCCAAGGCCGTTAGAAAGCTGCAACATCCTGTCCGCAGTAAGCAGCTGCAGGGCTTTATTGAAGGCCTGGCCCCGGATTGGGGGCAAGCGGAGTCCTCCGAAGAAGAAGTGGATGCCACGGCTTCTGCCAGCATCTGAGAATCAAACGCCGATCATTTTTGATCGGCGTTTTTTTTTGAATGGAGAGACGTTCATTGCCGCCGATTCCCAAAGCTGCCGGGAAGATCCGTTCAATTTCCTGCGTGAGTCTGGCTATTTGCTGGAAAAAACTTTATAACAAAGCAAGTGCACTGAGGTCCGCCGCATAGCACCTCACAAAAATAAGCGTTTCTGGAGTTCTTTAACATGTCGACTACTGCAGCCAGTTTAAAAGCTTTACATCATTTATATCTGAGACTATATGATGTGGACCAGAAATTAGAGCAGGGTCCCAAGCGAATTAAACTGAAGGAGCAGTTTGCTTTAATTCAGGAAGAAAAGCTGAAGGAAGTTCAGGACCAGGTACTGCAGTTAAAAAAACAGGTGCAGCAGAAAAACCTGGATTTGCAGTCTAACGAAGCTAAGATCCTGGATTTGAAGGGCAAGCTGAATTCCGCTTCCTCGAATAAAGAATTTGATATCATTAAAGGTCAAATTGCAGCCGACGAGATGGCCAATAGCGTTCTGGAAGATGAAATTCTGGAATTGATGGACAAAATCGATAAGAAAGAAGAGGAAGTTCAGTCCTGGGTGAAGCAAAAAGACGCCGCACATGCAGAAGCGAAAAAAACGGCCCAGGATTTTGAATCTGCCCGCAATCGATTAAATGAAGAAATTGAGGAATGCAAAGCGACAATTGCTGATGCAGAGCAGATTATTCCTGAGAGCCTCAAAGTCATGTTCGCGCGGCTCGTGCGTTCACATGGTGCTGGCGCTCTGGCACCTGTTGAGGGGCGGTTTTGTTCTGCCTGTAATGTGATGATCGAGCCGCAATTGCGTGTGGAATTGAATTCCGGGCGACTGGTTTTCTGTAAGTCGTGTGGGCGCTTGCTTTATCTGGAAGATACTCCCGAGTAATTGGAGTCACTTCTCCGGACAGCTTGCGAGTAAAGCCAGGACTCCCAGGCCGTAAAAGGTATACTCCACATCTGCCTGTTCATCCCAACTGGCGCCGCGGAAGCCTCCGATGGGGAACTCCAGCCATTCGGTCATGAATTTCAGGGTCTGGTCGTGCTCAATCAGCGAAAACAGCTCCAGATCCAGTGCCGTCAGTAGTCCCGTAAACGTGGACAGGCCATCGGCAAAAGGAATTCGTGTATTTGCCTGATAGCCCCCTTCCGAGCTTTTAACCTGCTTGAGAAAGTCGCTTACATCGCTTTTCAGCTCTTCATCCATGGCGTTCAAGATGATCAGTGTGGCGACTGCTGCTGCTGTCGGGTTCGTTCCGCTACGTTTCATGGGGGAAATTTCGACGAAACCTCCATCATCACGCTGACGGTCATAGAGAAACTGAATCAAATCATTTGGATCGGGAACATCCAGGCCAATGAGCTGATAAATTAATACGACGAGGAAACTGTGGTAAGTGCTTCCCAGGGCGCCCTGTTCTGACTTGGCATAGCCGCCGTCAGTGGTTCTCAGACGTTCCAGATTGAGTGAAATTCGGGTATTCCAATTGTCAGGGGCTGTTGCCAGCAGGTCTTCACCGCCTGATGCCTGTACGATCAAGGCACAATAAAGCCAACTCAGCAGGTCAATGGTTGATAGTTTTTCAAGCACGAATTGCTTCAGAAATCGGCTGATGTTGTCCGCATCCTGCTTTTCAAGACCTCCTAAGATGCCCAGGCTTCGAACGGCAAACCCGGTATAATAGAGATCCGAGTCTCCTTCTCTGCCGGTAAACCCCCCATCTGGCTGTTGTTGTGACAGGATAAATGAGCGATGTTTTTCTAACTCTGCGTGAGGCAGTGTTTCGAGACCGGCTGCCAGTTTCAAGGCCAGATTAACTAAATAGGGTTCATTACTCATTTATGATGTATGCCATTTCCCCTTTTTTTAGGGGTCAGAAAGGATGCGAACTGTTTTTTTTCGCTGACTATTTTGAAAATTGTCAAAAAATTCTCAACTGAAATGTCAAATTCGTCTTTCGTCGGATTTGAAATTAGAATATGTTCCCGCCCAACATCTCTTAAACTCAAAGAATCAATCTCTCTCAGGACGGTCAAGAAGGTAAACCATTCGGAATTACTTTCCTGTTTCATCCAAAACGGGACAGCCTTATCACAAGGACGTCTCATGATTCTTCCGAGTCACAATTCACATTAAATACAACCAGTTAACTTATCAAATACCAGTAGCACGTTTCCGTTAAAAACCTCATTTTTCCCGGTTCGTGTCACAACATATCCTTTAAGTTCGACCAGTTTCTATCTTTCGATAGAAGTGTAATGATCTAAACAACCTCTCTCATGATGATTACCAGCCGGTCGTACTGAAACAATTCCTTTAAACAATTGATTTTTTCAAGTCATTCATAACAGACCTGTTTCCCTGTAAGAGGGTTGCGTTCTGCCTTTGGTGGAATGGTCTGTGTTTGAGTGCTTGCGTGTTGTGTCAAAGCAACTTGATAGTTCAAGTCCAGTGAGTTTTTCGGGACTTGTTCCTGAATTCAGAAGATTACTTGTTGAGATAATCTCATGGATTTTCCTGAAAATATTGTCATAGATCAAAACAATTTCATGACAGATCAAAATACAACAGAGCGGGACGATAACGCCAAATTGCACTCAGAGTGCATTGTCGAGGTGAAACAGATGCCTGTGTTGACATCAAGCTATTCTGGACGGTTTATGAAAATTGCATTTCGCCTGATCGCCGGCGTAATCGTTCTGGCGATCTCCGCCATGTCAGGAACATTATTGGCCCAAGAAGAAGTCGAATTTCAAACGATCATTGCTGATGGGACAGAGACCGAAGGCAGTCTCGAAGGAATACAATCTGTCATTCCCGGGAATGGCATGGGAACCCTGTTTCGTGCCGGTCATCAGGCAGGTAAGACCGTAGGTCTGGATGAATCGATTTCTTACCTGGAAGCGATGCCTTATCTGTTTACCTGGACCAAAAATCCGGACGATGCCGGCATGCTGTTTGGAAACTTTCAACTGTTCCGGACCAATCGTGGTCACTTGGGGGGAAGTGCTGGTTTTGGTTATCGCTTTTTTAATTACGACACAGATCGGATCTTCGGTTCGAGTGTTTACTACGGCCGGGATGATTCTTCGACAAAAATCTTCCAGCAATTGGTTCTCAACGTGGAAACGATGGGACGTTACTGGGATGCGAACGGAAACTTTTATCTGCCGTTCGGTACGCGTCAAAAAGAGTTAAACCTGGAGTTCAACGAAGGCAGTCAACGATTTTCAGGTTTCAATGTTCTGTATGACCAGACACGAACCCTGGGAACAGCCATGCGTGGTTTTGATGCGGAAATTGGGGTCCCGATCTGGGGGCAACTGGCACAAAAGCATGAAGCAAGAATTTATGCCGGAACCTATCATTTTGCCGCGACGGGCAGTGAAGATGTCTGGGGTTGGAGCGGTCGTATCCAGGCTAATCCATTACCGAATGTTTTGACAGAGTTGAGCATTACGAATGATGCAACATTCAATACGAATGTTTTCTTCAATATCACCTGGAACTTTGCAGGACGTCCAGAGTGGAACAAGATGGAAAAATCGACCCAGATGTATCGTATGGCTGAACGGGTCCGGAAAAAATACAATGTTGTGGTTGAAAAACGTGACGTAGTCGATTCCGGGCTTATCGCCGTTAATCCTGCAACCGGTCTACCTTGGACGGTCTCACACGTCGATTCGCTGGCGGCAGCGGGGGGCGACGGTATGGTGCTGACTCCTTTCCAGACCATCGCCGAAGCACAGGCAGGACCTGATACCGACATCATCTTTACCCACGCCGGAAGTGAATTCAATAACGGGCCTCCCATCACGCTTGCCGCCGGAGATCGAGTGTTAGGTGAAGGTCAGGGAATTGATCACTTCATCGATATCCAGGGATTTGGTTCCCGACTATTGCCTAACTCACCCTCGTTTGGTAATCCGCTCCGACCCAACAGTCTGGTACGTCCTACCTTTAATAATACGGTCGGTGATGGTGTGATTCTGGCATCGAACAGCGAGTTTTCCGGTTTTATCATGAACACACCCACAGGCCGCGGTGTTGTGGGAATTGGTATTTCCGAGGCGGATGTCAATTTTGTTGATATCAACAATGCTGTCGGTGAAGGCATCTTCCTGAGCAGTACTACAGGCAGTTTGTCCTTCAACACAACCAATGTGACCAACACAGCCGGGAATGCATTTGTCGTAGACGGCGGAGACCCCCTCGTCAGATATGATGGAGGTACCATCACCAATACTGGTGCAGGTCGTGCTGTCTTGATTCAGAACACAACCGGAAGCTCTGTGAATATGACAGGCTCGACGATTGTTGATACAAACAGTCAAGGTGTTTTAATTAACAATATCGCAGGTGGTGCTGTTCTGGATAACGTAACAATTACAGGCAGTACAAATGAAGGTATTCACGTCACTGGGGGTACTGGTAATGCGATTGTGACCTTTAGAAATACCGGACAGGCTGCCACGACCATTGATTCAGCTACAGATGCCAGTATTTTCGTCGAAGATTTTCAGGGTGTGTTCCAGATGGAGGATATCAGTATTCTGAATCGTAATGGAACCGGTCTGTTGGTCAACAATTTGTCAGGAAATATGGCAGTTGTTGGAAACACTTCGATCTCGAATGGTGTTTCTCTTGCAACAGAGCACGGTATCGACATCAATAGTACAAGCGGAAATATCATCTTTGAAGGTTCTCTTGATGTTATTGGGAGTACGGGTGAAGGTATCTCGTTCAATGCTGGCGGGAATACCGGTTCATTTAATGTCGAAGGTACCACAACGGTTTCGGGAACTGCACTTGAAGCATTCATTGTGATGGATGACAGTCCCATCATCCGCATGGGAAGTACAAATCTATCGAATAGTAGTACTACGAGTTCTGTCTTGTTGATCGATAATGCGGGACAGGGTGGCACTGCGCCTACGGTGACCTTTGGTAATACAACAGTTACAGGAACCGCCTTGGCGACAGTCCCCACCGTTCACATTCTGAATACGACTCCGGTGATCAACTTTTCTTCTCTTGGTGTAACGGCAAACAGCATTCCATTTGTAACTCAGACACCTCCTGAGGTTGGGGCTGCCGTCTTTGTAGAAAACAATGTTGGTAATGTGAACTTTGGTAATTTGAATATCACAGCAGCAAACAACCTGGCTTTCATTGCTAACGCCAATACAGGAACACTGAGTTCTACAAGTGGTGTGATCGATGTGACGGGGGCGTCAGCCATCGATATTCAAGATTCGAATATCTCGATGGTGCTCACCACTGTGAACGCCGGCCCTTCCACGGGGCCTGACTTGAATGTGACGAATAACTTCTATTCAAATAGTGCCGGTATTCGATTGGTACGAACTCCCGGCCTGTTTTCGATCACCGGAGATGGTACAACCATTGATTCCGGGGGAACGATCACCTCAACCACTCATGGGGTCTGGGCCGAAGACATCGACCGTGTCGCCATTGATGGCCTGGAAATTATCACCCCCACGGTTTCTGGTATCGAGTGGCATGAAACCACTGTTGACGACGAAACGCGTATGACACTGACACGCGTACGAGTCGAAGATTCTGCAGGGGCTGGTGTCAGAATTGTCAATGGTCGTACGTTCGAGATGACCGAATCGGAGTTGCTGGATAATGGTACTACTGGCACCGAATATTCTCTTGAATATACAGCAAATATCGAACTGACGAATACAGACGATGACGCCTTTAATATTACGCTGCAGAACAACACAATCACGGATGATAGTGCCGATGCAATTCACATTCAATCCGGTGGTTTGCTTGATGATTCACTGCTAGATGTCTTGCTGGAAGGCAACTCTATTACAAACAGTGCATCTAACTCAGCAGGTCTGGATGTAAGATGGGAAGGACCGATGAATATTACTGTCGCCAATGCGAACAATTTCATTGGGACCGGAGCTACCAATAATCAAGGGATCAATATCGATGCCACCAGCACTGAGCTGACAGATCTGTTGACACTCCAGGTATTCAATAATAATAACTTCACTATTACAGGTGACGATAGTGAAGGGATTCAAGTTCAAACAGAGGGACCATCTAATATCCTGATTACAAACAATGTTGATCAGGGATTTGTGTTGTCCGGTGAAGATTCAACAGGCTTGCGTTTTCTGGATTTGGCGGCAAACTCGAATGTTACAATCGATACCAACTTTATCACAATGTCAGGGATTGCCAGCAATGCAATCTTCTTTGACCTGATTGATGCGACTGATTCTTCAGTGATCATCGATAACAACGCGATGTCGTTGTTTGATGGTGGAGTTGATGATAACGAAACCGCAGTAGGCTTCAATGCCATGATCAATGGTCCTCTGACACTCGGGACCGGTGTGAATAATTTTGTGTTCGTGACTTCTGTCGGGAACAACAACAGCTTCATCCTGTTCAATCCTGGCGGAGGTACATTTGATGGTCAGATCAGTCTGAACGGATTCCTGCTTCCGTAACAATAAAAGAGAATGTCTCGTTTTAAATAACACTGTAGTGTGTTTTGATCCAAATATTTCAAGGTTTTAATCGATGAGTCGCACATCCTGGAAAGTAATGTTGATTACTCCATTCAGACTAAGTGCACTACTGGTGTTGCTGAGTTCTGCCGTTCTACCGGTGGGGCAGAAACAATCAGCAGCAGCCGATGATGGCACGACGGAAACTGTCATGCACGGTGATGCGGATATGATGGACGAAGAAGCTGTGGGTGACGCGGGATTTTTCTCTGGTGTCAACACATATTCCAGATCGATCGTTCGTCAGTTACCTGTCGATCGCGGGTGGACTTACGATTCACCGATTGATAAATCCATCAAGAATCTATTCAAGACATCCCGATTACGTATTGATTATCTACATTGGTCTATGGAAGGCCCAGAAGATGTATTGTTGAGTGCACCGATTTTGGGAGTGGCGGATCCTACAGAACCGGAAGCCGTTTTTGATCGCTCGACCGGTATCGGAAGAGGGAATGGAGTGGCTCTGGAATATAATGACAACTCTATGGATACAAACGGGATGCGGGGCGTCCTCGAATTTCCCTTGCCAGAAGGTAGCCTGGAGTGGAATGTCTGGGGCCTGTTTAAAAATGAATCTCATCGTCCCACGGACTCCATCTATGCCACACAAGACAATTTGATCCCCGGAGATAATCTGGTGGTCGTGACAAACTTTAATGTGAATGGCGAACTGGCATCCAACACAAACGTGTATGACACGAGTTATACCGTCGATCTGAACACCGAAATGGTGGGGACCGGAGTCAATTATGTTCTGGATTCTTACTTGCCCGGAGAAGGGTTTCGCATGCGGCCTTTGTTTGGTTTCCGTGTTATCAGCTTGCGGGAAAATATGAATCAGGTGGGTGTTGATTCCGGTGGTGGAATTGGAACACCTCGTACCACAACCATCTATTCCAAAGTGGAGAATAGGGTGTTTGGTCCCAGCATTGGTGCACGGGCCGAATTCAGACATAGTCGATTCTCAATCGGAGCAGAACCGAAATTTACCTTTGGTTTCAACCGAAATACGAACCAGGTCAGAACAAATCAGTTGTTCGAAGCCACCGATCCCACCTTCGTTTCCGTACAGAAAAATAATGAATTTTCACCCACATTCCAGCTTTCACTTTATGCAAAACTGAATGTGAATGATCACTTGCGTTGTTTTATCGGTTATGACTATCTGTTTATCGGACAGATCTCACGTGCCTTCAATATCATTGATTATAATGAAGATCGTGCGGCAACGAATCCTGCAGTAGGAACAAAAGTCCGGCAGGAGAACTCTGGGTTCACAACCGATGGTTTGACAGCAGGGATTGAACTGGTCTGGTAAAGCCCGGTTGCTGCTTACGCGACCCTCGTTACCGTGGCACTGGTGTGCCGCTGGCTCGGCTTCTTGATTTGAAATGGCTGACTTTGAGCAAACGCTTTATAGATTTTGTCGGTCTGAGCGTGATTGATTTCACCCGCGTGTGCCTGCAACAGGAAGCGAAATGTGAGCGGCGCCTTACGAGTTGTTTCGAGCGGGCCGTGCATGCAGGGAGAAGCTCCCATCCAGCCATCTTCGCGTATGTGCCACGAGACAGATTTTTCCGGCCCGGCTACAGGATTGGACGGATGGTAAAAGTAGGTGATGCCTTCTGTGATATTGGGTGCGACAGGGCCTGAATAATCCATCCACTCTGCTGGCTTGCCGAAGATGTTTTTCTCGCCGACCTGTTGTCTACTATTGGTGATCGTTCCCGCTCCAAAAAAACTGGAAATGGATTTCGCGACACGGACGGCCAGAAATCCAAAATTGGTTTTCTGAAACTCGAGTGATTCAGAAATCGGGTAAAAAGTGGATTGTAGTTCCAGAAACAACTCGTCTTTCTCGTTAGTTCTGATCGCCGAAATCGATTCCTGGCGTAATAACGGCTGAGGATTATGGCCGTCCATCCAATCCAGTTCCACAGCCAGAATCGCTTCGTCTTCTCGTTCATCGATCGAGAGCCAGCGTTTCTGGATAATCTGGGCCCCGGTATTTTCTGCCCAGAAATTGATGCCCAGAACCTGATGATGGGCAAACCAAATAGAGCGATGGTGATCATGGTTGGGAGCACCCGGATGTCCGATGCGGGTCAAGGGGATCTCGGAGGGACCTGTCAGTGGGTAAAAGAAGGGCCGTGAGTATTTGGGATCGTGGTGCCAGCGCAGTCGTTCTTTGCCTTTCACACGAAAGGAAAACTGAAAATCGGGCTGGGGAATGATTTGACAATCAGGAAACAGTTGACTCATACCAGGATTCCCTGTCTTCAGAACTGTGAGATACGGATGAGGAAATACACACTCCAGACTACGCACTACTACAGGCAGTGTAAAGATTTAGTCTGGAAAAGGCATTACGTCATCGGCCAGACAATGGAGAGCAAGACAGTGGTTCCCAGGCTGGTAAAACCTAACACAATCAGTAGCGGTGTCCAAGATTTGAGTGCCTCTTCTTCGGTGAGGCCACTCATCTTACAGAAGATCCAGAAGCCACTGTCGTTCATCCAGGAACCGATGAGTGAACCTGCTCCAATAGCCGTAGCGAGGTAGACCGGATCAAATCCGAGCATTTCGGTATTCACGTTCATTGTTGCCAGCATAGCAGATGTGGTAATCATGGCGACGGTACTGGAACCCTGCGCGATTTTCAGCAGAGCAGCGATTCCGAATCCCAGAAACAGAAAACTGAGTCCGGTAGCGTCTCCTTCCGCACTGCCGAACTTCGCTTGAATGGCTGGGCCGATTTGAGCCACTGTCAACATTTTTCCAAACGCGCCACCGCCTGCGGTGATCAGAATAATCACGCCACCACTCATCAACGCATTTTCCACGCTGGCTCCTAATTTGAGCAGTGTCAGATTTCGCTGTCGGAACAGGATCACGAGGGCGATTGCCGTTGCCACCAGGAGAGCAAAGTTGGCGTCGCCAATCACGGAGGTGAACGGACTGATTTTTTCCAGCAGGCTTTGCGGGCCGGTGCCACTGGCGATCATGGAATTCACAAGTGTGTTGGCAGTAATCATCAACACAGGTAATACGATGGGACTGAGCGAGACCATGAGCGAAGGCAATTCATGTTCTTCGAGAGGATCGGGGTCTTTATGTTCGGCGATGTCGCGCATCGGAATATTCATCAGGCGATTGGCAAACATTGCATAGAGAATACCTGCAAACGCAGCAGGCAGTGCGACGAGCACACCGACAAAAATCATTTTTCCCAGATCAACCCCAAGATTATCAGCCATGGAGAGCGGACCGGGGGTCGGGGGGACCAGGGTATGTGTGATTGCGCCTCCCGCAGCGATCGCCATGATATACATCAGATAGTTACGCTTGGTGCTGCGATACAGCGAACGAGCCAGGGGGATTAACAGATAGAAGACGGTATCAAAAAAGACAGGGACGGCCAGGACGAAGCCACTTCCCATCAGCGCCAGCGACGCATTTTTTTCGCCGAGCGCATTCAGGAACGTTCGAACGATCCGGTCGGCAGCTCCACTGTCCATCATACATTTTCCGATGATCGCTGCGAGCGCGATCACAATACCAATACCGGAGACAGAATCGCCGAACGCAATGGCAACGCGTTTAATGCGATTAATGCCATCCGCTGATTCGGGCCCCAGCAGGCTGACTGCCATTGCCGCTGTGATCAATGCCAGAAATGCATTGATCTTCAGAAAGATAATCATGCCGATGACAATGGCGATGCCAATGCCTAGAATCAAAAAAGGATAGTCTTCCAACATAAGCGCTGCTCCGGAATAATCTTAGAGGAATATCTCAAGTGGGTATGAGCATTACATAGATTTGCTCGCGACGCAAGCGAATGCCTGATAGAAAAAGTGCCTTCTCCTATTATGAATGAGATTAAGTAATAGTTGCTTTCCCTCAATGCCTGCTTTTTGTACGATGAAGAGGTTTTGCTTTTCCTGCGTATCCTGCATTAGAAGGAATCTCCGGCAATGACTGTCTCTTTTGCTCGTCCGAGAATCTGTGGTTTGTTTTTGCTTTTTGCTCTTTTGTTGTGGGGGCATCCTGAACAAGGCCTTTCGGCGGAGATTACCTCTGCCGATGCGAAACAGGCATTGAAAAAAGCCACACACTATTTCACGAGTGATGTTGCCACCGAGGGCGGTTATCTCTGGCGGTACAGTGAAGATTTATCGCTGCGTGAAGGGGAAGGGCGTGCCACTGATTCGATGGTCTGGGTGCAACCGCCGGGAACGCCGACTGTCGGCCAGGCATTTTTGACCGCATATCAGAAAACCGGTGAACCTTATTTACTTGCTGCCGCCAAAGGAGCCGCCAGTGCTCTGGTGAAAGGTCAGTTGAAATCAGGCGGCTGGTCTTACACGATTGATTTCAAAAAGCGAGAGAATGCCCAGTATCGGATTGATGGAGGCGGCCCCAAAGCACGCAACGTAACCACGTTTGACGATAATACATCACAGTCTGCATTGCACTTTTTAATTTTACTGGATCAAGAACTGAAATTTCAGGATCAGGCGATTCACGGTGCTGTGACCTATGCGCTCGATGCTTTTCTGAAAGCGCAATATCCAAATGGTGGTTGGCCTCAACGTTATTCCAGTTTCCCTGATCCCAAAGATTTCCCGGTAATAAAAGCGAACTATCCGGAAAGCTGGTCGCGCACGTTTCCGAAAAAGAAGTATCAGACATATTACACGTTCAACGATAATGCAATTGCAGATCTGGTCGATCTGATGTTTTTGGCGCATCATGTTTACAAAAAAGATCGCTACCGCGACGCTGCTTTGAAGGCAGGCGACTTTATTCTGCTGGCGCAAATGCCGGAACCGCAGCCAGCCTGGGCACAGCAGTATAATCGGGAAATGCAACCAGCCTGGGCACGGAAATTTGAACCGCCGGCGGTTACCGGAGGCGAGTCGCAGGGAATCATCCGGACATTGATGCAGATTTATATTTATTCCGGCGAGAAAAAATACCTGGCACCGATTCCGTCTGCACTGGCGTATTTGAAAAAGTCGGAATTGCCGGGTGGAAAGCTGGCGCGGTTTTACGAACTGAAAACGAATCGCCCGTTGTACTTCACCAAACAATATCAGTTGACCTACAGTTCGGACGATATGCCAACACACTACAGTTTCATTATCAAATCCAGCGTCAATTCGCTCGAGAGTCGCTATCGGAGTCTTATGCAGGCCTCTCCGGAGCGATTGGCGTCGATGAGATTTCCCACACGCCGCGTGCGACTGACGCCATCACTAACGGCGAAAGCGAAGTCCGCGATTGATTCACTGAATGCACGCGGGGCCTGGATCAAGCAGGGTGACATTCGCACTGCAAAGCAGGAGAATGTACCCGTGATTGATACGCGCGTCTTTGTGCAGAATCTGACCAATCTCGCTAACTATATCGCTGCCCAAAAACAAGATTGAATGTGAAACTCACGTGTTTTCCGCAATGGTCTGCATGCGTTCCAGTCCCAGTTTAGCGACATCAAGCGGTTCCTGTTTCCAGAGATCTTCGCGGAACAGTTCGAGTGACAGCCAACTTTGATAGCCGATCTGTTTCAAGAGCTGGCAATAGCGTGTCAGATCGAGATGTCCGTCTCCGGGTAAAACGCGGTCGGGGTCCATCTGCTCTTCGCGGGGGATGGTATCGACGGCGTCGTTGAAGTGAGAGATGGCGATCTGTTCGGGCTTGAGTTGTGCGATCGTTTCCATGGATCCGCCACCACGAAAGACATGAAACGGATCAAGTACCAGCGTCGCTTCAGGGTGACCGGATTTCTCCACGATTAGCAACGCGTCTTCAATTTTAGTGACCGCTTCGACGAATCCCAGAAATTCCACCGCCGGTTTTGCGCCCGCTTCAATGCCGGCTTCGAGTAGTTCTCGATAGCGCTGTGCCCCAAGATCATAATCCGGTTTTTCGCGATGCGGACAGGCGATTACATATTCCGCCTCCAGTTGCGCAGCCAGCTTGATCCTTTCCAGGCAGGTATTGAAAACCGCTGGATACTCTTCAGGGGAAGCAGACCACCAGTCGCGGAGCATTATCATCGTAGGAATCGCCAGGCCGGATTCCTGAATGGCTGCGGAAACGGCTTCTAATGTGCCGCCTTCGGCCTGGAATGCTTCGATTTCATCAAACCAGAGTTCAATACCCTGATAGCCGGCTTCGGCTGCGATCCGGATTTTGTCAAGCAGAGGAGTTGTACGAATTGTACTGGCATTCAGGCTGTAACGAAATGAACTCATAGAGATGATCCCTCAGAGGAAAAAGGAGCAGAAACAGTCATAGATTCAGGTTAATTTTGGCGTAAGAGCGAGAGTGGGCGGTTTTTCCAGACCCACTGTCAGCAGTGGCAACCTTAAAGAGGTTGCTTTGATCATTTTGCGATAAATGGCGGCAATGATCAACTCAGTCAAGAATCGAATCAGAGTACTCGACTCTGCAAGAGAAATCGGTCACAATGGGAAAGACGACATAAGCCAGATTTTAGGATCAAGTGAATTCCCAAAACGAAGATTTCAATACGAGAAGATGTTTCCCATGATTGACTGTTGTCATCATCGAATGATTTACTGGATGGCTGGAATCGGTTTTCTGGTGGCTGGTTGTGGATCCAATGCTCCCGCACCTCAGGTGTCTGAGGAATCAGAGGTTGTGATCAGTGAGGCAGCGCCCGTTGAGACAGCTTCAACAGCGGTTTCACAAAAACCTGTAACAAAGCAAGCGACTTCAACAACAGAACCAGTGGCCGATACGGTATCCAATCACAAACCAAAACCAGCGAAAGCGTCTGTTGCGAAAACGCCGAAAACGATTTATCGTCCCAGTGATCAGAGGCCCGTGCATAATAATCAGCGGTTAGCCTTACTGGGGATCCACTGTTATGAGTCGCCGCGGCTGAAACTGTATACTGACATTGATCCCAAAATTGCAAAGACGCTTCCGGCGGTCGTCGATCAGGCGTATCTGGCACTGGTCGATTACTTTGGTCCCTTGCCCCCGAATCGAGAGGGGACTGAGTTTCAGGTGACCGGTTATATCATGCAGAATCGGGAACTATTTAAAAAAGCGGGCGTGATTTTAGACGCGTTACCCGAGATCATCAATGGCCGCCATCTGAGGGCGCAGTTCTGGATGGATTCGCAGAGTGAGAATTATTATCTGCGCCACTTAATGCTGCACGAATACACGCACTGCTATAGCATGATTATGGAAGATATTGGCGCACCGGTCTGGTATCTGGAAGGAATTGCAGAATCGATGGCCACGCATTCGATTGGCAAGGATGGCAAGATTCAGTTCAATGTGATGCCTTATAATAAAAATGACTTCGGCGGCCTGGGGCGGATTTCACTTATCCAGGAAGCGGTGCAAGAAGAACCACCCAAGTCAATGCGGGACGTGATGCAATTCCAATCCAATGATTTTGTGGGTAACAACGATGCGTATGCGTGGTCGTGGGCGCTGTGTCAATTCTTTGACAAGCATCCCGAATATTCAAAATCATTTCGTGAACTCTCCCGGCATATGCAGGGGACCGAGTTTTCCGGCATGGTTGCCCGCATGATCAACGGAAATTATTCTGATCTGAACGCAGCCTGGTTGCTCTTTGTTAAAAACCTGCAGCCCGGTTACGATTTTGAACGTGCCACGCTGACAATTGCTCCCGGCTTGCCGCTATCCCCGGAGACGTCTCGAGACGCGACGATTCAAAGTAATCGTGGCTGGCAGTCGAGCCTGATTGAAGTTGGGCAGGGCCAGACGTATGAAGTGACGGCAGACGGTATTTTTACTTTAGCACAGCAGCCGAAACCCTGGGAAAGTACCGCAGACGGAATTAGTTTCCGTTATTTCAAGCAACAACCTCTGGGGCGGTTGTTGATGTTGATTAAGCCGTCTGAGGATGCAGACAGCATGCATCCGATTTTGCAGGAATATCCGCTGGGAGCAAAAGCAACCTGGATGGCACCGGTGACAGGAACTCTGTATTTTCGGTTGAACGATGCATGGGATGAACTGGCGGATAATACAGGGCAAGTGACTGTCAAAGTCACTCGAAAACAGAATCCGGTAACGCCAACAGGCTCAGAAAACTAGCTGGATTTGCGATGCAGATGGGGTCAGGGTATTCTGGATACATGAGCATGTATTGATCAAAGGTCAGGGGAATTAAGAACAGGAACAGCCATATGCCGGATCAAGGTCAGAGATTTATTGATTTACAGAATCAGAGTTCGCGCCGGACCTTTCTGCAACAGGCGTCTGCGTCGCTGGTGGCAGGCAGTCTGCTTTCACCGCTGACGGCGAGTGCATCGGGAACATCAAAGGCCAAGCCACTTTCCAAAATTAAAAAAGCGGTCAAGTATCAGATGATTACGGAAAAGGTTCCGGTGCTTGACAAATTTAAAATGCTCAAGGATGCAGGCTTCGCAGGCACGGAAATTCATTATCGCACCAAGGTTGATCCGAAAGAAGTTCGTAAAGCCAGTGATGCGACGGGAGTGCAAGTGCATGGCTTTTTAAACAGCAGTCGCGATGAATTGAAAGATTCCATTGATCAGGCAAAATATTATGGCGGCACCAGCGTTCTGGTGGTCGCAGGCCGCGTCGATCAGGACAATCCATATGATGTCGTCTATCAACAGCAGCAGGCCAAGCTCCGCAAAAATCTGCCTTATGCAGAGAAGCAGGGAATCAAACTACTGGTCGAAAATGTGTGGAATAATTTTCTGTTGAGCCCGCTTGAGATGGCGCGGTTTATTGATGAACTGGAGAGCCCGGCGGCGGGGGTTTATTTTGATGTTGGAAATGTGGTCCGTTTCGGCTGGCCCGATCAGTGGATTCGCATTCTGGGACCGCGGATTGTGAAACTCGACATTAAAGAATACAGTCGCAAAAAACAGAAGGACGAAGGCCTCTGGAAAGGCTTCCAGGTCGAAATTACAGAAGGTGACTGTAACTGGCCGGAAGTGCGTAAAGCGTTACAGGACATCGGCTATACGCAAGGCTGGGCGACTGCAGAAGTCAAAGGGGGCGACCGTCAAAGATTACAGGATATTTCGGAACGCATGGATCGTGCGCTTGATCTTGCCTGAACCAGCGTTGATAATAAATTAAGATCATTAAGAAGTGGAGCTTCTGATGATTGTCCTCAAACATCCTACCTGTAGCGAACTTGATTGAACAAGCTCGCCTGATCCAGAGACATAGTATCTGATTAATTCTGAATGAAAGGTTTTCTCATGCCCGAAAACGCCTCTGAACAACAGCCGTCTCAAGGACGTCGCAAATTTATGAAACAATCTCTGGCGACGCTCGCGACTTCCGGGCTCGTGGTGAACCCTGCGTTAACCTCAGGCGCGTTCGCTGCCAGTACCGAATTGATCAAGGTCGGTCTGGTAGGTTGTGGCGGGCGGGGAACCGGTGCCGCCGCTCAAACTTTGCGGGCTGACCCCAATGTGGAGCTGGTTGCGCTGGCAGACGCGTTTGGTGATCAACTGGAGCAGAGCTATCAGAATCTGAAGAAGACTGAAGTTCAAGACCGTGTGAAGGTCGATGCCGATCATAAATTTGTGGGCTTCGACGCGTATCAGAGGCTGATCGATTCTGGCGTGGATCTGGTCTTGCTGGCAACACCCCCGCATTTCCGCCCGCAACACTTGAAGGCCTGTATTGATGCCAACAAACATGTCTTTTGTGAAAAACCAGTCGCCGTGGATGGGCCTGGAATTCGCTCCGTTTTGAAAACCACCAAAGAAGCCAAACAGAAGAATCTGACGATTGTTTCCGGCTTATGCTGGCGGTATGAAACCGGTATGCAGGAAATGGTCGACAAAATTCATAGTGGCGGTATTGGCGATATTATCTCGCTACAAAGTGTTCGCTTCCTGGGGGGCGTCGCTAAAATGGCGAAACGCAAACCGGAATGGTCGGACATGGAATACCAGATGCGGAACTGGTATTACCATACCTGGCTGTCCGGCGATTTCAACACCGAACAATTCGTGCATGAATTGGATAAACAATCCTGGGTGATGGGTGAGTATCCCGTTCGTTGCTACAGCACCGGCGGTCGTCAAACGCGCATCGCCCCTGAGTATGGTCACATTTATGATCACTTCAGCACGGTCTACGAATATGCGAATGGCGTCAAGTTTCTGGCGACCACGCGGCATCAGCCTGGCTGCAGCTCGATGTTTGTGGATACGGTCTCAGGGACGGATGGGACAGCGACTTTGATGAAATATCAGATCGAAGGCAAAAATCCCTGGAAGGGGGCTCGCCGTCGTACCAATATGCATCAGTTGGAACACAACGAAATGTATAAGGCATTACGCAATGGTGATGTTATTAACAACGGCGAATACATGGCAAATAGCTCGATGATGGGAATCATCGCCCGCATGTCGGCTTATACAGGTAAGACTCTCACCTGGGAACAGGCGATGAATTCGAAAGAAGATCTCTCTCCCGAGAAATACGACATGGCGATGTCGTTGCCCGAACCGAAAGTGGCGATGCCCGGCATCACTCCGTTTGTGTAAGCGGGTTGGAAAAGAAAAAATTGGATAGAAAAAACAACCGGCGTGTTTCATGCATTCCGGTTGTTTTTCTTTGCGCATTTGAACATGATTGAAACAATCACTGATAATCAAAACTAATTTGTATCGGAGGAAGTGATGAAGTCGCTCGCTTATTCGCTTTTGCTGTTGGGAGTTGTGGTTGGTGCCAGCTTGATGCAGGTGGAGTCTCGTCTATGGGCAGCTGAAAAATTGGCAGAGAAGACGAAACCCAAACTGACTCTCTCGCGCGAAAAGAACATGCTGACGATTCACGGCGATCATATTCCCGGCGGAACCATTCCGATTAATTATCTGGAAGCGTACTGCCGTGCAAATTCAACCGATGCGGACTGGGGTAAGCATACGGTCGTGAAACATGAAACGCAGACTCTGTCCATGAATGACGATCAGACGGTACTCAAACTGAAGTGTACCGTTGCGGATGGTGTCACGGTGCATCACACGATCACTGCGAAGGATGACGAGGTTGATTTTCATCTCGTGGCTCACAATCCCACCAAGCGTCGTTCAGAAGTCCATTGGGCGCAGCCTTGTATTCGTGTGGGTGATTTCACTGGCCTGGGTAAGGCGACAACGGACGACAAGTATGCTTATGTCAAAAAGTCATTCATCTTTCTGGATGGGAAACTGGCGATGATGCCCACCCGGAACTGGGCGATGAAAGCACGTTACATTCCGGGGCAGGTCTGGTGTCCGAAGAATGTCCCCCGGACGGATGTGAATCCCAGACCGCTCAGTAAGGAAGTTCCCAGCAATGGATTGATCGGTTGTTATAGTGCTGATAAAAGCTTGATCTTTGCGACAGCGTTTGAGCCGTATCAGGAACTGTTTCAAGGCGTGATTCGTTGTCTGCATGCTGATTTTCGGCTCGGCGGTTTACAGCCGGGAGAAACAAAAACCATTCGAGGCAAGATTTATATTGTGCCCGCAGATAGGGACGCGCTGCTGAAACGGTATGAGCAAGATTTTCCAGAACATGTGAAAAAGCATTGAGGAAACGGTTTTGATATGTCTTAGCGATTGACGGTGGTGATTTCGCTGACACTGGTATCGAGTTTATCGGTGTCGGCGCCCGAGATCGTGACGACGAATTCTTCATCGCCCGAACCGATGGCTTTGACCAGAATGGTATACCGCAGGAAGGCGTCTGCCGGCAGTTCCTGGATGGGGGAGACGGTTAAAATATTCTGATTCACCTGGGGGCGAACGCTGAGTTTCTGATTTCCCTGGTAGGCTTCGACAGAAACGACGCGGAACATGCGTGGGATTTTCGCCTGCAGTGAAATATCTTTCGCTGGTTGCAGTCCCCGGTTTTCGATGCTGACTTCATAGGTCGTCTCTTCGCCGCGGGCGATGGGGTCTTTCGTATCGCGGACCTGAACATCAAGGACGCCAGTTGCTGGCGTGACTTTCAAACAGGCGGAGACCAGTTCATTGGGGAGTTCGGGGCTGGTCACATTCACCCTTAAACAGGCATGTTCGGCGGCGACTTCACACTCGAATTCGACCTGCAGCTGAACGCCTTCCCCCTTGCGGACGGTATCCAGTTCCCATTTCAACTTCCCGGTTTCGCGTTCTGAACCGATGGAGGCTTCGCGGGGAATCAACACGGGATCGTAGGAGATGGTGACCTGGATGTCGTTTAAATCGACGTCAGAGACGTTTGACAGTTTGACGATATACTCGGCACGGCTGCCAATGGTTCTCACTGAAGGGCCAATGACAGACAGGTCCAGTTGTTTCTTCTCATATTCCACACAGACTGATTTCCAGACGAGTTCTTCGCCGTCTGCAATCGCTCGGAATCGGCAGCAGTGATTGCCGAGCGTATCGCTGTAGAGTGTGAGAGAAATTTCCTTGGACTCGCCCGGCTGCAGCGTTCCCAGGCGTTGTCCGATTTTCTTTTCACGTCTTCCGGGAAAAAGCAGTGCCGTATCGAATTCGCATTGCATGAGCACGTTTCTGACTGAGCGATCACTGACGTTTTTGATGATCAGGTAGAACGTGGCTCCGCTACCCAGTTGTCGTTTGGGAATGACTTCGACGCTCATTTCCAATGGACCAGATGCGGAAGGGGGAGTCATCATCGGGCCGGACGGGCGCTTCGGGACTGACTTCGGCTGCATGCGACTTTGCACGTCGGGCACCTTTAGACGTGGTTGCGGCTTGATCTCTTCGGGCAGATCTTGCGGCTGTGGCAGCTGTTTGCGGTCTAAGGATTCCGGGACAGCAAATAGATCTTCTTGAGGTTGGGAGGTTGCCGGTTGTCTTTGTGGAATGGTTTTCGGGGCAACGCGTTGCGTTTCTCGCGGTTTTGACTGCGGAGTCTGTGTGTTCGTCGGGCTCTGCAAAGATTGATTCTGAGGATTCAATGGCGGTGGGTCGGTCAGTTTCCAGGTCGAACGCGAACCGGGCGCAAGGGCAGAGCAAGCTGTGACTGCCAGGGTCAGCAGTAACAACATGACTGAAACAGATCTTGAAAATGGCCGAATCCCACTGCCCGGCATGGATTATCCTCTATCATAAAAAGAAACAAACTCTCACTTAATTTTATCACGCAAACTTGAGTGCTACAGGAAAAGAAAACATCAAATTTTTAAATAGTAAGAGCGGTAGCCTGAATTCAATGCGCGTGTTTTTATAGGTTTGTCGTTGTTTCACAAACGATCAAAATCGATCAATTACAGGGCCTGAATCTCTGTAATAATCGCTACTGTTTTGTTTAAACAGGCTCTATACAGAAAACGTGCCGAATTCAGCGAGTTGTGGTGTTGTATCAATTAACAAACCGCAGGGGAGTCTCTAGACTGAGTTGTCTGAAATCATTGTCAGGGGGGCGATGATCATGCCGAATATAATACCCGTCATTGCGACTCCAGAGCGGAATATGGTTCTGAAAATGCGATGAATAAGGAACGATATTGAACGTATTTGTATCGGAATATCTCTGTAGCGGAGCCTGTGATCTCTCTCAGGAGGATGCGTCCCTGTTAACCGAAGGGACTGCAATGCTGGACGCCGTCGTGACCGATCTACTGGCGATTCCAGACTGTACTGTGACGGTGTGTGTGCAGGAGTCTCTGCCATTAGTGAGTGATGTCTTTCAGCAGGCAGAACATTCACAGCGTTTACAGATTGTTCGCGTCACAAAGCCGGAGCAAGAACAGGCAGACTTTGACCGTGCCTGTCAGAATGCGGATGTGGTCTGGGTGATTGCGCCGGAATTTGATTCATTGCTAGTCTCACGAACCGAGCGGGCGTTGCAGTCAGATGCACGCGTTGTGGGGCCGGATTTAGATGCGATTCAGTTGACCGCCGACAAGTGGAGACTATTTGAGTTTCTGAGTGAACGGGAGCTGCCCACAATTCCGACGGTGTTGATGCAGGACGAACTGACCGCGTCTGAAGCTGCTTTTCCCTGTCTGATCAAACATCGATTTGGCGCAGGCGGGCAGGGTTTGGAGTTTCTGACGAAAGCTGAGGACTGGTTGAAGAGACGCCCTGCCTTTGGAGAACAGCGTTCTGACTATATCATGCAGCCGTTTCTTGCCGGCAGATCGTTTTCTACGGTGGTTCTGGCAGATATAGCGCGGAGAGAGATTTTTCCACCTGGCGAACAGCGGATCAACTGGGAGCCGAACTTTGCATACCAGGGAGGCGCGATTCCAGTAAAGCTGGAGCCTGATGTTGTCGATTCGATTCACAAACTGATTTCTCGCGTCTGCGAACAGCTGCCGGGACTTGTGGGATATGTGGGCTTTGATATTCTGTTACCTGACGCTGATCCAAAGAAGCCGTTGATTGTGGAGATCAACCCGCGACTGACGACCAGCTATGTGGGCTATCGTCAATTGACTCTGGATAATCTGGCGGAGCGGATCGTCCACGGAAACGCCGGTTTTCCCTCACTGAAGTGGGAGTTGGAACGTGATATTCAGTTTCTGCCGGATGGCAGTGTGTTCTTGAACCAATCGCGAAGTCTGAAAGAAAAGAAACATTAACCATGTATGTGATTGGTCTGGATATTGGCGGTGCAAATCTCAAGTCGGCGGACTGTGATGGGCGTGCGAACGCGGTTTCATTTGAACTCTGGAAGACACCGGAACTGTTACTGCAGGCAGTCCAGGAGTTGTTGTCTGTGTATCAGAGCCCTGATCTGGTGGCGGTGACGATGACGGGGGAGCTGGCAGACTGTTTTTCAACCAAGGCGGCTGGGGTGGAACAGATTCTGGTGGCCGTGCAACGGGCAGTGGTTCCGGCACCTGTTGTTGTCTGGCAGACCGGGGCCGAATTCTTGACGACCGATCTTGCTCGCGAATTTCCCTTACTGGTTGCGGCTGCGAACTGGCATGCACTGGCGACCTGGCTGGGGCGGATGATTCCGGATGAGAACGGGATTCTGATCGACATCGGTTCGACGACCACGGATATTATTCCACTGGAAAATGGATTTCCTGTGCCGGATGGGCTGACCGACGTTGAACGGTTGCTCTCAGGCGAACTGGTTTATACGGGGGGACGGAGGACTCCACTGGCAATGATCGCACAGAGGGTTCCACTGCGCGGGCAAGAGTGTCCATTGGCGGCAGAATGTTTTGGGACCTCGTTGGACCTCTATCTGATGCTGGAATCGCTGGAAGAGAACCCGGAAGATGTAGATACCGCCAATGGGAAGCCTGCGCTGCGGGAAGATGCCTATGACCGAATCGCCCGCTCTGTCTGTTGTGATACAACGGAAATAACGGAAGAGGAGGCGGTAACCATTGCTGAGTTCCTGGCGAATCAGCAGCAGACACAGATTTCAGAGGCCATCGATCAGGTTCTGGAACGAATGGCCGCGCCGCCGACGGCGGTTTTAATCAGTGGAAGTGCCGTTTTTCTGGCAAAGAAAGTGGTACAGGCGCACTCGAAATTGAGCCAGATTTCGGTCACAAATGTCGCAGAAATCTTTGATGGGGCGATTTCTGAATCTGCGTGTGCGTACGCCGTGGCACGTCTCGCGGCAGAACGGATTCGATTCTGACGTTCTCCGGAAGTCTCTCGGACGTGAATTTGCGAAACCAACGTTAATATCTTAGGTTAGTAAGTTAAGTAAATAGATTGACTTACGTCTTTTTGAGTAGTGCCGTTATTAGCACAGTGTTCACATGAATTATCGTTAAGAGTGGTTGACTCATTTTTCCTACTTGTGGTATGGTTCCGGGCCTGTGAGCACTGATTGGCGTTCGATTTGAGCCCACCCCTATTCCCCTCTGCGATTTCTTTGTCTGCCTTAACTTCAAGGATGAAGGGCGTCCCAATTTCCTTTGGGGATTTGACTGCAAAATACAAGCAAAATTACTTCCCTCATTCAGCGACGGAGCGCGAAAATATGTGTGGAATTGTCGGATATATCGGACATCGTGAAGCCGGGCCGTTGTTGATCAAAGGTCTGCAGAAACTGGAATACCGTGGTTACGACAGTGCCGGGGTTGCCATTCATGATGGATCGTCGATACACATTCGTAAGAAAAAAGGCCGTGTCGCTGAGATGGCCGCACAATACAAGGCGAATCCTGCTGAGGGAACCCTGGGGATCGGGCATACGCGGTGGGCGACTCATGGGGAAACCAACGATCAAAACTCCCACCCCCATGTCGGCGGTAATGGTGATGTGGTGCTGGTACACAACGGAGTGATTGAAAATTACAGCTCACTTCGTGCACAACTACAGGGGCTGGGTTATGTCTTTCGTACAACGACGGACACCGAAACCGTGGCCCATCTGTTATCGCATCATCTGGAAGAGCAGATCAAGCTGGGGTCCGAGCCGGGTGAACTCCCTACGTATTTGAAAGCAGTCGAGAATACACTGACCAAATTAAAAGGGACTTACGGGCTGGTGATTCTGTTTCAGGATCTGCCCGATGTGATGATTGCGGCCCGTCTGGGAAGTCCCCTGGTGATTGGTGTCGGTAAAGACGAATATTTTATCGCCAGTGATGCCACTCCGCTGGCGGGATATACGGATGAAGTGATTTATCTGTCTGATCATGAACTGGCGGTTCTCACGCGAGATGAAGTCGAAATCTTTCATCGGGATGAAGGTCAACAGAAGCTTTCGATTCAAACACTGGATCAGGTCAGCGTCGATTCTGATCTGGGGGATTACGAACATTACATGCTGAAAGAAATCTTCGAGCAGCCCCAGACGCTGGAAAATGCAATGCGGGGCCGAATTGACGAAGATGAAGCGACGGCGAAATTTGGCGGATTGAATCTGACTGCTCAGCAGCTACGAAAAATTGACCGTGTCGTTTTAACGGCCTGCGGTACCAGTTGGCATTCGGGGCTGGTGGGTGAATATCTGTTGGAAGAATTCGCGCGGATTCCCACGGAAGTGGAGTATGCCAGCGAACTGCGTTATCGAAATCCGCCGATTTCCAACAGTACAATGATTTTCGCGATCACCCAGAGTGGTGAGACAGCAGATACATTGGCTGCGATGCGGGAGTGCAAACGCAAAGGGCATCCCACGCTGGCGATTTGTAATGTAGTCGGTTCCACCATTGCCCGTGAAGCGGATGGCGGTATCTATCTGCACGCCGGACCCGAAGTGGGAGTGGCTTCAACGAAAGCATTCACATCCCAGGTGATGGTGTTGATTCAACTGGCACTGTTTCTGGGACGGATGCGACATCTGTCTTATCCGGCAGGGCGGCGGATTATCGATTCGCTGCATAAGATTCCGGACCAGATCCGCAAGTGTCTCGAGTGTAATGAGCTGGTCAAAGATATTGCGATGAAGTATTGCAATTTCAATAACTTCCTCTATCTGGGACGGCTGTATAATTTCCCCGCCGCTCTGGAAGGTGCGTTGAAGCTGAAAGAGATCAGCTATATTCATGCGGAAGGATATCCGGCGGCCGAGATGAAACATGGGCCGATTGCACTGGTGGATGAAGAGACGCCGAGCGTATTTGTGGTTCCTCGTGGCCAGATCTATCCCAAAGTGATGAGTAACCTGGAAGAGGTCAAAGCACGCAAAGGACCGGTGATCGCGATTGCCTGTGAAGGGGACAAAAAAATTGCGGACATCGCCGACGATGTGATCTACGTTCCTGATGTGGATGATTTTCTACAGCCTCTGGTGACGGCGATTCCGTTGCAGTTACTGTCGTATCACATCGCCGTTCAACGGGGGTGTAACGTGGATCGTCCTCGCAATCTGGCGAAGAGTGTGACAGTCGAATAGTCCATCACAGAGAAACTTACACTGTCGGGCTATGGTGTCTCACGTTTCGGCAGGGCAGACCTGATCCTCTCAATCTGTGGAAATCGCTGGGAATTTCGATAAAAGTCTCGAAATCGTGCCGTTCCTTGTCGGAAAGTCGGAAAATTGAACTTTCCGGATTTGGTTTCGTTCCGTATTCGGCATAGAATACTTTCTGAGGCAGCGCTTGTGGCAGTTTGCGCGCAGGTGGTTGTGTGCCTTTGATTCGATATCTTGAAATATCAGGTTCTCCTGATGTATCCCCACGGCAGGAACAGAGGATTTTGTTTCTGTTGAACTGGAAAAAATCTAATGAAAGTAATTCTGGCAAATCCCCGCGGTTTTTGTGCGGGTGTGAATATGGCGATTGAGTGTCTGGAAGAAGTCATTCAAATTTTTGGCAGTTCCATTTATGTTTATCACGAAATTGTGCATAACAAATATGTGGTCAATCGTTTTACTGAGATGGGAGTCACGTTTGTTGATGCGGTGAGCGAAGTTCCGGAAAATTCGATTCTGGTCTTCAGTGCGCATGGTGTTTCTCCGCAGATTCGTCAACAGGCCCGCGAACGAAACATTCGCACGATCGATGCCACTTGCCCACTGGTAACCAAAGTGCATACCGAAGCGATCAAATATGCAGAGGCAGGATACAATATCATTTTGATCGGTCATGAAGGGCACGATGAAGTGATTGGCACGATGGGGGAAGCCCCGGAAAGTATCACATTGATTGAGACTCCCGAAGAAGTCGCTGCTCTGGAGTTTCCGCAAGAGGCAAAGCTGGCCTATCTGACGCAAACGACATTGAGTGTGGATGAAGCAGGGCAGGTGATTCAAAGTCTTAAGGCGAAATATCCTCAGATTGAAAGCCCTCCCAAAGAAGATATCTGTTATGCAACGACGAATCGGCAGGCCGCAGTTTCCGAGCTCGTGGTACAGGCCGATCTGGTGCTGGTACTCGGCAGTCAGAACAGTTCCAACAGTAAGCGGTTGATGGAGATTGGTAAGTCGGCTAATAAGCCCTCCTATCTGGTTGATGGTGTGCATGAGCTGTTGCCGGAATGGCTTGATGGCTGTGAGACAGTGTTGATTACAGCCGGTGCGAGTGCTCCGGAAGTGGTCGTGGATGAAATGATTCAATATCTGCAAGATCAGTATCAGGCTGAAGTGGAGAACGCGGTGGTTCGTAAAGAGTCGGTTCGTTTCCCGCTTCCCAAAGAATTGCGGATACTTCAATCGAAATAAACGCGGGTCCTGGCAAGGATCCTTGGCAGAAGTTTACGTAGAGTCTCGAAGAAGTACATAATAAATGATGATGTAAATCGCGGTCGAACCGACTGTGAATATGAAGTGACCTGAGAATTCTGAAAGAAATGAAACAGCCAACATGAGCGACGATTTGACACCAGCAGAGAATAACGATGGCAGTTCCGATGAAAACAATCAGGAGCGACATACACAGGAAATCAGACACTCTCAAGTCAGTGCGCGCGTGCCGGAAGGCGTTTCGCGCGGTGTCTTCAGTACCGGGGCCGTCGTGTTGCAGGGCGGACACGAGTTTATTCTCGATTTCCTGCTACGAATTTCGACTCCCCAGCAGGTTGTTGCACGTGTGGTTCTGCCGCTCGGCGTAGTGCCCCAGATGATTCGTGCATTGAGAGACAATTTGAATAATTATGAAAAACGCTTTGGAACGCCCACGATTCCCACGCCGCTGCCTCCGCAGGTAACCAGTTCTGCTGATTCGATCAATGTCGGGCCCGGGATGGAAACGCCGGCTTCCAAAGAGCCAACGCCGCCCGTTTCTGATGCGGTTTCCGGCGCTTCGGCGAGTGGCATGGGGGCTGTTGGTGAAACGATGACGCCAGAATCGGGCGAGGAACAACAATCGAATCCGGCAACAGTCAATAAACCTGTTGAAGCGGGACAGAAACCGCCTTCTGCAGAAGAATTGTATGATGAATTGAAACTGCCTGATGAAATGTTGAGTGGAGATTATGCGAATGCCGTTCGGATCGGGCATTCAGCGACCGAATTTTCCTTTGATTTCATCACGACGTTTTTTCCACGCTCCTGTGTATCCGCACGTGTGCACATGGCGGCACCCAATATTCCCCGCCTGCTCGATTCGTTGACTCATTCGTTTGAGCAGTTTCAGAGAAAAGTGGCCCAGCAGCAAAAACGCCAGCCACCACAACAGGGCGATCAGCCGGGCAATTTATAGTCCCGCTTGCCTTTCACAATTCCTGTTGTTCATCACCCGAAGGGCCGTACAATCCGGGTACGGGGATGTCGTTGAGACGCAAATAACTGCAAAGATATGCGCGGTGGTGGATTGTATGGTTGAGCACCCAGGTACGAATCACTGCCAGTTTGGGCATCGTAAATAACGGTTCTCCGGCATTGAGAAGTGACCAGGGTTTTCCAAATTCCTCATCGGGCGTTTGTTGAATCAACTGTTTGGATTCCTCCACATACTTATCGAACTGGTCAAGAATCTCCTGCGTGGTATTCAATTGCGGTGGCTTATATGCCTCACAGTCTTTTGGATTAATGTCAAACGAATCGTGAGCAAGAATGCTCGCAGTCCAACTTGCAATTTCTGTCAGGTGTTTCGCAACCCAGCCGATGGTGTTCGATTTGGAGTGAGCCTTCCAGTCCAGTTTGTCATCGGGAATGCGTTCGAGCACTTTGCGGGTGCCTGCCATTTCGATTTCAAATTCGGGCAGAATTGATTCGGCAATTGTCATGAGGGGATCCTGTATTTTATAGATTGGGAGTAAATTAAGAGAAACAGTTGCTCACAAACAGAAGCAAACTTGAATCCGCTTGCGATGCGTAGCAGGCCTATTTTAGTGATACTCTCAATTAGAAGTCCAGAGGCGATTTTTTTTCGGCTCGGAACTTCATTCGAATTTCACTGAGAATTCAAGTGCATCACACTTCATCGCTGACTGGTTTTTGTTTTGCGAAAACAAAATAGCGGCAGAGAATAAAGTTGAAGGCCATGCCTGTCAGAATGCCGATGAATGCGGCGAGGAGCGTTCGTTGATCAAAATAATCGAACGTACGGCAGAGTGTCTCTGCGGTCAGCCCATTGAAGAAAGCACCAGTTAGACAACTGCCGCAGTACTGAAGGTATTGCTTCAAAATTGGCGAGTGTTTTGCGTAAGAAAACGTGATGTTTCGATTGAGCAGGAAATTCGTGCTCATGGAAATCCAGATGGCAACTCCGATGGCGACTGGCCTGATCAGCCAGTGTAACAGTACCGAAAGTGATGCTAAATTGATGAAAACGCCTGAGAGACCGATGATGGCGAATTGAACGAAGTATGCATAGTTTCTATATTTAAATTCTGCCAAACGCTTGAGGTGTCTCAGATAACTCAGTTGCTCTTTGAACGAAAGTTTGCTGGTTCCCAGTGTACGGTCGGCAAAATGAATGGGAACTTCCACAACACGACGACAGCGACACTTCACTAATAATTCCAGGCCGATTTTATATCCCACCGGATTGAGGATCTCGCGTACTTTCAAAAAATGGTGACGCGAGATTCCAAAGAATCCAGCCATCGGGTCTTTGACGTTTGTGAAAGGACGTGCCAGCCAGGTGGCGATGCGGGAGTTCAGTTTTCGAAACCAGCCCCATTTTTCTTCAGTCGAACCACCGTTGATATAGCGACTGCCAATGACAAAATCGGCACCTTGATTTTTTAAAGCAGCATAGAGATCGGGAATGGTTTCCGGGGGATGCGACAGGTCGGCATCCATGACCAGCAGAAATTCACCCGCTGCCGAGTCCATGCCGGCGATGACGGCAGTAGAGAGCCCCCGTTCCTGTTTGCGGGTGATTAAGTGAATTGGAAATGATTCCGACAATGTCTGGCAGACGGCAATAGTATCGTCGGGGCTGTTGTCATCGACCACGATAATTTCAGCTGTGATGTCAGAACCCACAAGAACCTGACTGATGCGGGGGATCAGGTTCTTAAGATTTTCGGCTTCACAATAAGTAGGGACAATAATTGATAATTTCGGCAATGTTCTGACTTTTCAGGCTTGTAACGGTTGTTTGGTCTGGTGCCTCTGCTGCGAACTTTCAGAGGATGCATGCTTCAGGTGAGGTAAGACCGATTTTCCACTCTCTGCTAAGTCAAAATCCACTGTACTGTGTTAAGAAACGCCTGGTTTTCTCATTCCAGAACATGTCTGGGATGGTGACAGGTTCAATCATTGAGTTCCCTAGATTGGTTATGATCCTCAGAGTCGTCGTGATCGGCGCGATGGTGGAGGTTTCGCTGGTTTCCTGATGCTGTTTTTTTGCATCATTTTTACTCTTCAGGCGACTTGCAACTGATTTGTGAACTAGATTTATAGTGAAAAAACCTGGTTTGAATTTTCTGGAAGAGAAGCGACGCGTCTGGAGTGAATTGAAGACGGTCACGACAGGTTTTCAAAATCGTACAACAAGTTAAAGGAGTTATGAGCACATGGCTGGCCCTGGCCTTTCCAATCCTGATCCCAATATGGCATTTGATGACCTGAAGCGACTCATTCATGGCAAGCTGGTTGAAAAACTGGATTTGTCCAGGGTGGGTGATTTGGAAGGTGATTCACTGCGGCGTGAAATCCGTCTGGTGATTGAGCATTTATGTGATACGGAAAATCCTCTGCTGAACCGTTCGGAACGGGAACGATTGATCGAGGAAATTCTGGATGAAACATTCGGCTTCGGGCCGTTAGAGCTGTTGCTTAAAGATCAGGATATCGCTGATATCATGATCAACGGCCCCAAGCATGTATTTGTTGAAAAGAACGGGCGGATTGAACGTTCGCCTGTGATGTTTCGAGACAATCAGCATTTGTTGCAGATTCTGGACCGGATTGTGTCCAAAGTAGGGCGTCGTGTCGATGAAACGTCTCCGCTGGTCGACGCACGCTTGCCCGATGGTTCACGTTTGAACGCGGTCATTCCGCCACTGGCTCTGGACGGGCCATCGCTTACGATTCGTAAATTCGGTTCGAATCCACTGGGGCTGGAAGACCTGTTGCGGTTTGGTGCATTTACACCGGAAATTGCCATGTTGCTCGAAGGTTCAATCAAGGCACGCATCAATACCATTATCAGTGGCGGTACCGGTTCTGGTAAAACAACACTGTTGAATACACTTTCCGGCTTCATTCAAACCGATCATCGTGTGATCACAATTGAAGATGCAGCGGAATTGCAGCTGCAGCAGGAACACGTACTGCGACTGGAAACGCGACCGCCGAATATTGAAGGGCGAGGAGCGATTAACGCCACCGACCTGGTGAAGAACGCGTTGCGTATGCGGCCTGACCGGATCATCATCGGGGAATGTCGTGGTGGCGAGTCTTTAGACATGTTACAGGCGATGAATACAGGTCACGAAGGTTCGTTGACGACGATTCACGCCAACTCACCGCGCGACGCCGTTTCCCGTCTGGAAACGATGATCACCATGGGCGGGGTGGAATTGCCTCTGAAAGCGTTGCGGCATCAGTTCGCTTCTGCCGTGGATTTGATTATTCAGGTAAACCGCTTACAGGGGGGGCCTCGTAAAGTGACGCATATCACAGAGGTGCTGAATATGGAACAGGATACCGTGATCATGCAGGATATTTTTCTGTTTGTACAAGATGGAATTGATGCCGACGGCAGGGCCTACGGTCACTTTGAAGCGACCGGTGTGCGTCCTGCGTTTATGGATCGTCTGGAAGCATCGGGCGTTCGACTACCCTCAAACCTGTTTGCAAATCGGGTCTTGCAGGGCTAAGAAACACTGTTGAATTAAAACCAATGAATCAAAAGCAATTGATTTTTAAACGATAAAGGTAATTAGAGATGGATCAAACACTCATCATCTCAATCGCTGCATTTTTCGGTATGATGGCGCTTGTCGGCGGCATCATATTCGTCTTCAGAGACTTTTCTTCCAGTAAAGCCGAAGATCGCCTTGCGGTGATTACGGGGAAAAAGAAGGCGGACGAAGAATCGGCATCGCTCTTGAAAGAGGAATTTGTCAAGGGAGGCTTGAATAGCCTTTCGGATCAGGTGGCACACTTTTTTGAGAAGTTTGGAAATCTCAAGCTGCTGCTGGAACAGGCCGAGGCGCCGTTTAAAGCAGATACGTTTTTATTAATGTCCGGTGTCTCTGCTGCGGCAGGTTTTGCGCTGGCGTGGTTTACGAATGCGCCAGTGCCTTTCTGCCCGGTGGCTGCTTTAGCTACAGGATCACTGCCGTTTATGTGGTTGCTGTTTTGCCGGAATCGACGGTTCAAGAAATTTGCACTGCAACTTCCGGATGCATTGGAACTGGTGGGGCGTGCTTTGCGTTCCGGGCACAGTCTGGCGTCGGGCTTAAGTGTTGTGGTGCAGGAAATGCCAGCGCCGATTTCCACGGAATTCGCACTGGCGTATGAAGAACAGAATCTGGGTGTGCCGATTGATGAAGCACTAAAGAGCATGCTGAAACGAATGCCGAACCTGGACTTGAAGTTTTTCGTGACGGCGGTGGTCATTCAGAGACAGGCAGGGGGGGACCTTGCCGAAATCCTGGACAAAATTGGTCACATTATCCGTCAGCGATTCAAAATTATGGGGCAGGTTCAGGCTTTGACGGGGGAAGGCCGTATCAGTGGCGTCGTGTTGATGGCTTTACCGATTGCGCTGTTTTTTGCTGTCTATTATCTGAACCCGGATTACGTGATGTTGCTGTTTACGGATGAACTGGGGCGAAAAATGATTGCCGGCGGGATCGTGCTGCAGGTTCTCGGTGCCCTGTGGATCAAGAAAATTATCAATATCAAAATTTGAGTCTCAGACCATTTCAAGCACTTGATAACGTATTCGTATTTGAAAGTTTTATGGCCGCTTTGACTGGCTGCATGTGGGAGAGTGAATCATGGATTTTGTTCAATTATTACCGTGGGCTATCTTTGGGATGGTGATCGTGGGGGTGATTGCTTTGATCAGCAAGCTCAGTTCTGATCAATCGCGGGCAACAGCGCGGTTGGATGAGCTTCGCAATCCCCATTTGCGAAATAATCCTGAGGAAGCGGCCAGTGCCAGCACACTTCTGGAGAAGGCGGCACCGACGCTCTCCAAGGCATTGGCGCCAAAATCTGAACTGGAAGAAAACCAGTTGAAAGTCAAATTAGCCAACGCCGGGTACAATGGAGAAAATGCGCCCTCCATCTTCCTTTCGTTAAAAGTTGCCATCGGTATTCTGGGGGTTGTCCTGGGATCAGGTATCGGATTTTATAAATACGGTCTGACACAGAACGGCTGGACATCTATGATTATCGCCGGTGGAATCGGTTTTTATCTGCCTTCCATAGTTTTGGCTCTGTTGTGCAAAGGACGTATCGAACGGATCTTTCTTTCGTTGCCGGATGCATTGGACTTATTAGTGGTTTGTGTGGAAGCAGGGCTGGGACTTGATGCGGCAATGCGTCGTGTTTCCGAAGAACTCGAAGAAACATCGCCTGATGTGTGTAGTGAATTTGCCTTGTGTAATCTGCAGTTACAGATGGGGCGACCGCGGCGTGAAGTACTGCATGACCTGGGAATCCGGAGTGGTGTCGACGATATGCGGGCTCTGGCTGCGATTCTGATTCAGGCGGATAAGTTTGGTTCTTCCATTGCGCAGGCGCTGCGAGTGCAGTCTGACAGTATGCGTGTCAAACGGAGCCAGATGGCAGAAGAGCAGGCAGCGATGACAGCAGTGAAAATGATCTTTCCACTCGTACTGTTTATCTTTCCCGGGATTTTTGTCGTGCTGGTTGGTCCAGCTGCGATCATGATGATTAACGGTTTGTTATCAAGCTAAACAACAAATCGAAATTCCCATTCCCTTTCAGGATGCAAAATGTAAACACCTTTGATCAAATTCTTTATCAAAGGTGTTTTACTTTCTTTACAGTTCCCCGATTTATTCTGGACACTACCTATCGTGCTAAAAGAATTTTTCAGCAGACAGGGAAATAGGTCGCTGTGAAAGTCGCATTTCAGTTCTTTTTACCGAATTCTTTCTCTTTGATTCGTTAATCCAGTCCTATAAACGAATTTGGCATTTCTTTTGCGACATTAAAAAAGGAATCGGATGATGCAGTGGGAGAGAGTACACCTTAAGCAAGTCGTATCCTCCTCAGTACATCCACAGGATTGCTGTTTTGCAACCCCAGTCAAGGCAGCCCACCTTTTATGATAACTTCATTAAATTGTAAAACAGATTGAGACAGCCAACCCGCCTCGATGGTTCATCTGACTGTAAAAGAAATTTGTTTTACTTGCGTATATTCGACGTCAAACCAAAATAGTGTGGCCAGTTAAGTAGATTGTATATTCCCGATGCCTGCGCCTCCCTCATGGCTCAATTCGATGGCAAATCAAGTTGCATCCCTCATGTATGATGTCGATGTTCTTTCGCCTATTGGATGCCATTTCTTTTTTAATGACAGTCGCAACGAATGGGAAGTGACTCTGTTTGCTTCCAATACTGAGATTGTCGGCGGCGAATGGGACGGGGTTCTGGCACCTTCCAAGTTCTGTTTCAATATCCTCAAAGTAGGACAAATTTTCGGAGAAATCCAGGCGATGCACTGGCAGGCATTGCCCGTCGATTTTGATGACCAACTGGGCCCACATGTTTCCATTGAAGGAACCTATGAAGGGCATCAGGTCTGGGTACGGGTACTGGCGGAATCTCCCGAAGAGTTTGAGCCAGGCCGCCGCGTGAAGGCTTATGAGTTCGATTTGAAAGAAATCTGGTAGTCACGCCGACACGGTTTCACTTCTCCTCCTGCCGTTTCTGATGGCATTCTTGCTGTTTCCCGATGATGTGCTTCGCTAAAGTAGATCTATTCCCGCGTCTCGATTATCATGCGACGTGAGATGGATGGTCTGCATAAGAACCGCTTTGGCTGATTCAGTAACGGAGAACGATGCGATGCAACTGGGGTTTGTGACGGCGATTTTACCTGATTACGATCTACGGCAGGTTTTTCAGGCGGCTGCAGAAATTGGTTATGACTGCGTGGAAGTCATGTGCTGGCCTCAGGGAAAAGATGCCCGCCGCTATGCCGGGATTACGCACATCTCTGCAGAAGACTTTTCTGACTCCGATGTGACGACGATTCAGCAGATGGCGGATGAGTTTGGTATATCTATCAGTGCCCTGGGATATTATCCCAATCCGCTCACACCCGACTTGGAAGAAGCACAGAAGTATGTAGAACATATTCAGAAGGTGATTGCGGCTGCCAACAAGCTGGGCATCAATCGGATGAATACCTTCATCGGCCGCGACTGGAAGAAGTCGGTCGATGAGAACTGGCCTCGCTTTCTGCAAACCTGGCCCGAGATTATCAAGTTCGCGGAACAGCAACAGGTGCGTGTGGGGATTGAGAATTGCCCGATGTCATTTACAGAAGATGAATGGCCGGGCGGAAAAAATCTGGCGATCAGCCCTGCGATCTGGAAGCGGATGTATGCCGACATTCCCAGTGACTATTTCGGTTTGAATTATGATCCTTCGCACCTGGTATTCATGCACATGGATTATCTGGCGCCGATCCGTGATTTTGCCGATCGTATTTTTCATGTGCATGCCAAGGATGTGCGGGTGGATCAACATCGGCTGGATCAGGTAGGAATTTTGGCGCATCCACTGGAATATCACACGCCGAAACTTCCCGGACTGGGACAGGTGGAGTGGGGCAGCTTTTTCTCTCAATTAAATGAGATCGGCTATCAGGGGCCTGTCTGCGTAGAAGTGGAAGATCGTGCCTATGAAGATTCCACCGAATCCTCTCTCGCCGCCTTACGACAGTGCCACACTTACTTGAGGAACTTTATTCCGGAAAGAAAATAGCAGTCATGGAATTCCAGTATCACGATATCGCGGGGATGATTGATCATTCGTTATTGAAGCCGACGCTGACCACAGAAGAACTGGAAGCGGGTTGTCAACTGGCGTTGACCTATGAAGTGGCCAGTGTGTGTATCATGCCCTTTTATCTAAAACGCTGTGCAGAACTTCTAAAGGGGTCGACTGTCAAAGCCAGCACGACGATCGGGTTCCCGCATGGCGGTCATACGACGTATGTCAAACAAATTGAAGCAGAGCTGGCGATTGCCGATGGCTGCGAAGAGCTGGATATGGTGGTGAATATTTCGCGTGTGTTAAGCGGCGAATGGAAATACGTGGCTGATGAAATCGCAGCGGTTACTAAGATCGCCCATCAGGCCGGCCCAAAAATTAAAGTGATCTTTGAAAACTGTTACTTGGACCAGGTTCAGAAAATCGAACTCTGCCGAATCTGCGGAGAACTGGGCGTCGACTGGGTGAAAACATCAACGGGCTATGGCACCGGTGGTGCGACAATTGAGGACCTGAAGCTGATGCGGGCAGAAAGTCCCCCCGAAGTGCAGGTAAAAGCAGCGGGGGGAGTGCGGACATTCGACAAACTGCTGGAAGTGCGAGCGTTGGGCGTCAGCCGAGTGGGAGCGAGTGCCACCCGCGAGATTTTAGATCATTGTCGCGAGCGGCTGGAACTCCCTGCAATTACGTGTGAGTAGCCGTAGAAATTTTGGTTTTCTGACGAGCTACTGATCTAAATTCTTCATGTCTTCGGCTTCTTGTTCCGGATCAATTTCAGTATCTACCTTCTCTTCTTCCTGGGGTGGTGGTTCCTCTCCCCCACAGCCAAGTTGGAAAGGAGTCAGGCAGAGCAAAAACAAGATTGAAAATAAGTATCGTTTCATAGCGCGTTTCTACACCTTTGATGATTTTCGCTGCGACGTTTTTTTACCGAACGCAGTCGTGGCCTAAAGAAAGAGACAAGAGAAAAAGAAAGAACCTCGCCACTATGATTAAGTGGCGAGGGTTAATTCATATGACAAATAAGACTGGCTTACCATTCTCCCAGAACATTACCGTCCTGCGGATGCCCCAGATCTCTCCAGATCTGATTATCAATGTTATCGGAAGCAAATCGGACGGCCCCATCGGCAACGAGGACATGCACGCCGCCTGTGTGTTTACTGCGTGCTGCCAGCAGGGCTCCCGTTGTGCTTGAGCCGGCACCACAGTCAGGCATGCCTTTATTATTCGGATTATAAACGGTCCCGAAGTAATGAGACTCGTATTTTTGCCCATAAAACCAGGAATAGCCTTGTCGATAGCTACTTGTATAAGGTGCTTTCGTCAGACAGCTGGCGGGGCAGATGCCAATGTCTTGAGAAGCGCTGGTAGAAGGGTCTCGAATAGGTTGATCATCACAGAAAGGAGCGTTGGCGAATGTCTCAGAGACCATGATCGTGTTTGAAGTGCCGTCTTCCACATCACGAATTTTCATACGGCTAATGACACTAAACATAGATTCCGTTTCGTCTCTCCCTGAATGCCAGTCAGTACCACGGCAGGCGAGATAGTTTGTTGGAGCATAATCAGATCTCGGCTGGCGGGATGAATCGCTGGGGCAGCGGAATGCCGGGATTTTTTCTCTCCTGACGCTATTATTCGAGCCACCAGTACCGGGAGCTCGTTCGAAGTTAATTTGATTGTAAAGCGGCGCCTGATCAACGAAGGGAAGGATGCGGGCCATCCAGGTGATTTGACTGGTGGACCATGAATCAAGCCCACTGTAAAAGTCACGAACATCCCCTGGAGGGAATGTTTGAAAATTATCGTGGTAGTTGTGCAGCGCCAGGCCAATCTGCTTGAGATTGTTTTTGCACTGTGAACGTCGAGCGGCTTCGCGTGCCTGTTGAACTGCCGGCAATAGTAAGGCAATTAAGATAGCGATGATAGCAATCACTACCAGCAGTTCGATCAGAGTGAAGCCACGTTTCCTTGTAAGCAGCATTTTTCCCATTACTTGAACTCCTGAAAATAAATAAACGGACAATCAAATTAATGTAGTAAAACACAGCCGCAGAATTCAAATTCGGGCTGAATAGAATATTTCTTAGATTGGATTTTCAGTTAGTATTGGAACTGGCTTCAGTTTGTGTGTGACCACAAATAGCAAGAATCTGTCGAAAAGGTGAAGCCAGGTGAATCTCAAATGTAGAATACATGAAATTACTAATAGTTTAGATTAGTTTACTATAACTGGTTTACCAAATAATTCCAGTAAGAATTCAAAAAAAGGATTTGTTGATGTGACTTGAGCATAACGTGTTTGAGGTAAAACACTCAAGGTGCGTCATTTATGAATGGATAGACGTCCTGCGAAAGGGAAGTAGTAACGCTATGTTGAAAGAGAGTGCCAGGATTAAGAAGTCACGATAGAGAAAGAGAATCGGAGACTGGCAAAGCGTTTGCATTTCAGGCTGAAGTGAAGGCCCTACAGGAAATAGAACAGCCAGGATAAATCCTGGCTGTTCTAATCAATGATCTATTTCAGTAATCGGTATTATTTGATTACCTGTTGTTTTGCTTTGTCTGTTTCTCTGCAGCTGCTTCTGTGGCGGGGTCAAGTTCTTCCACTGGATCCTCTTTAGTTTCCGGAGTCATCGGGGCTGATTCTCCACAGCCAAATTGAAAGGGAGTCATACATGCCAGAAGCAGTAATGAGCGATAAAAACTTTTCATATCTCTTTGTTCCAATAATTGAGAGAATTCACCGTGGCTCAAGTGATTACGTTTAAACGCGACCACAGCTCGAAATTATAGAAATAATGTTGAATTTAAAAACCTCGCCACTTGATTCAATTAACAAGTGACGAGGAAATTAATCAGCATTTCAAAATCATGAATGAATCTTACCATTCACCCAGAACATTACCATCATTGTAATTACCCAGATTCCGCCAGATGGAGAGGTCAATATTCTCCGAAGCAAACCGGACTGACCCGTCGCCTAACAGAGTGTGAACTCCGCCGACGTGCTTACTGCGGGCAGATAAGAGTGCATTCGTAGAACTTGATCCCGCGCCACAGTCTGGAGTTTTTGAATTGGGTGTATAAATCGTACAATAATAGTGAGATTGGTATTGTTGTGCCCACATCCAGGAATAACCCTGCTGCGCACCAGATGTGTTATTTCCATAAACAGTGGCACAAACAGCAGAACAGCTGTTACTGGATGGCACTTCGCTACACATGGGGGCACTCGCAAAGGTTTCCGAAACCATCATGGTATTAGTTGTTCCATCTTCGATATCACGAATCCGAACAAGACCATTCATTCTGAATACCGAATTGATATCGGTGGTTGATCCTGTTGCGTTGGTTGTTAGAGCATCGGCTGTGACACCAAGACCTCGGCAGGCCATGTAGTTGGTTGGACCATAATTGCCGTCTGGTTGACGCGAGGAATCACTGGGGCAGCGTACAACGGTCAGTTTTTCTTTACGCAGATTACTGTTCGGGGCGGCACTGACGCCGTGTTCCATTTCAAAGTTGATTTGATTGTAGAGTGGTGCCTGATCCAGGAATGGCAGAATACGAGGGATCCAGCCCAGCTGACTGGTAACCCAGGATTGAACGCCAGAGCCATAAGTTCTTCTAACATCTCCAGGCGGAAATGCTCTGAAGTTATCATGGTAATTGTGGAGAGCCAGGCCAATCTGCTTGAGATTGTTTTTACATTGAGAACGACGGGCTGCTTCACGTGCCTGTTGAACTGCCGGCAATAAGAGGGCGATTAAGATGGCAATGATCGCAATCACAACCAATAGTTCAATCAGCGTGAACCCACGCTTTGTTCTGAGCAGCATTTTTTCCATTACTTGAACTCCTGAAAATAAGAAATCAAACATAAAAACGAGAATAACGTTTTGAAAGAAAGGTACCGGAAATCTGTGATGCAATCACAGTTCAGGCTTTAGAACTCTGTTTTCTTCGCAGGGAATTTGAGCTGGGAGAGTAAACATAGGCTGCTTAGACCAAGTCTAGAAAAGACTTCGATCAGAAAAGAACTTTGAGCCAGCAAAAAGTCGCACTTGAGTAGACAGAAATAATTGTAGTTTGAATGTCTTTACTTCTAGGCTTCATTTTAAATGGATGTGGGGGATGAAGCAATAAATTCATGATTAATTCTGAATAACATAATGGTTTTTATGTACTTGCGTATCAAGTGTTTATGTGGATGTTGATGTTCAATACTAGGATGTGTTTGTGAGGGTTCAATCTCTTTCAGGCAAGATTCAGATTGCCTGAGGAATTGTGTGATAACGTTACTAAACGAAAGTGTGTATATGTACCCTTTCTGTGGGAGGGATGATCTCAAGCCCCTCTCACCAGGTTTACTTTTCATTTTCAGAGTAATGGGTTACCCTCCAGGGAACCTCGCAAAACCTGCAGAGGAATGAGTTGAAACTGAGTCTCAATTTCCTTATAATGGGCTGTTTTGCTGATAGAATGAAATGCACGCCGCTAGGTTTCTCTTGTGTTGAGATCGTTTAAGTCATGACGTTGAACCAGATCATAAAAGGCCAGATCGCGCGGATTACACACATCAATGGTGAAGATGCGATTTCCATCCGGTTAATGGAAATGGGGCTGATTGACGGAGAACAGATTCAATTGCTGGGCAAAGCACCCTTAGGCGACCCTTTGGAATTTGCGATCCGAGGCTACCGCTTATCACTGCGACTGAATGAAGCGAAGTGTGTTGAAGTTGAAATTGTCTAACGCCGGTCTCCTCTCAACGAGAGGGACAGCCTGGTATTCCTTCCGAATGAAAGCGCTGCTTTCAGATTTTCTAATTCCATGATCAACACCCCCACCGTGCAACACACTCCCGTACAACAAAAAAAAATGACGATTGCCATCATTGGCAACCCGAATACCGGGAAGAGCACACTGTTTAATCTGCTTTCCGGCGGGCATGCTCACATCGGGAATTTTCCCGGAGTGACTGTGGAAAAAAAAGTGGGCAGCGTGACGTGGGAAGGCCGTCAGATTGACTTGGTCGACTTACCGGGAACGTATAGTCTGGCACCGCGTTCCATTGATGAAATGCTGGCGGTGGACATCTTACTGGGGCGGCAAAAAGGAGTGCCGCGGCCCGATGCCATTATCTGTATTGCTGATGCATCCAATCTGGAACGCAATCTGTATCTATTCAGTCAGGTTCTTGACTTGTCAATTCCCGTGGTGCTGGTTCTCAATATGTGTGATCTGGCACGTTCACGGGGAATCGAGATTGATGCACAGGCATTATCCCAAAAACTGAAAGTGCCTGTTGTTTGCACAGAGGCTCATCATGCCAAAGGTGTGAATGAGCTGAAAGCCGCCATTCTGGAAATTGGAACGGGATCAACCCATGAGCCGTTGGCGCTGTTTCCGGAAGATTTTTATGCCGAGCGGAAATTGATTCGCGAGAAGATTCAGACCAATCAGGAAGACAGTCCTCCCGATTTTCTGGTGGAGCGGTTGCTGCTCGATGTGGGCGGCTATGTGGAATCGTATTTCGAGCACCACACACATAATGGCTTGATGGAAGATCTTAACCAGTCGCGATCGCGATTGAAAGAGGCGGGTTATGCCGTTCCGGCGATGGAGGCCCGCATGCGTTATGGCTGGGCCCGGGAAATGTTAAAAGATGTATTACAGCATCCGCCGGAGCAGCGGGAAACCGCTTCGGATAAAATTGATCGCTGGTTGACGCACCGCGTCTTTGGTTTCCTGTTTTTCTTCGTGCTGATGTTTTTTGTCTTTCAGTCTGTCTTTACGTGGGCGGGGCCTGCGATGGATTTGATTGAAACGGGACAGGGATTGATCGAAGGAGTTGTGGAAACTGTGATTTCCCCCGGTCCATTGCGAAGTCTGGTGGTTGATGGTGTGATTGCCGGCGTGGGGGGCGTGTTAATCTTTCTACCTCAGATTGTGATTTTGTATTTCTTTATCGCCGTGTTAGAAGACAGCGGCTATATGGCACGGGCGGCGTTTATTATGGACCGCCTGATGCGAAGTCTGGGGTTAAGCGGTAAGTCCTTCATTCCTCTAATGTCGTCTTTTGCCTGTGCGGTGCCGGGGATCATGGCGACGCGCGTGATCGAGAACCGGCACGAGCGTTTGACGACGATTCTCGTCGCGCCGTTGATGAGCTGCTCGGCCCGCTGGCCTGTGTATACGCTGTTTATCGCTGCTTTTATTCCGAATATTGCCTATTTCACGATTGCAGGCAGTCCTGTGGTCACACTTCAGGGAATGGTTTTGTTTGCGATGTCATCGATTGGGGCGTTGATTGCGATTCCTGTTGCCTGGTTTTTGAAGCGGATCTGCTTTAAAGGCGATGTGGCACCGTTTGTGATGGAATTGCCGGGTTACAAATGGCCTTCGCCGCGAAATGTGATCTATCGTGTTTATAATCGTGCCAAGTCGTTTGTGGTCAAAGCGGGGACATTGATTTTCGCGACCTCGATCCTCATCTGGGCCGCCGGTTATTTTCCCGGTGATCACAGTGAGCAGTTTGAAATTCAGAACAAGATTGAGGCGATGGATGCTTCTCTGGCAGAGCTCGACGAACAGATTGCTGCCACAGAGGCAGACGCATCAGCAGCGAAGAAGGAATTAGAAAGTCAGCAAGAGGTATTGGCTGCAGAACAGGCCGCGTTGTTTGAGAAGCAGAATCATGTCAGCAGTCAACTGGTAGAAAACAGTTTTCTGGGCCGCGCGGGGCATTGGATTGAACCGGCGGTGAAACCTCTGGGCTGGGACTGGAAAATTGGTGTGGGCGTGATTGCCTCGTTCCCGGCGCGGGAAGTGATCATTTCGACGTTAGGCACGATTTACAGTCTGGGCGGTGATGTCGGAGAAGAGGACGAAAGTCTGATCGGATCGATTCGTTCGGCAACCTGGCCTGATGGCAGTAAGGTATTTAATGTACCCGTGGCGATTTCGATCATGGTGTTCTTTGCATTATGTGCCCAGTGTGCAGCGACGCTGATGGTGATGCGGCGTGAAACGAACAGCTGGTTCTGGCCGGTGGTGTCGTTTACTTATATGACGACGCTGGCTTACGTCGGGGCTTTGATTTCCTATCAGGTGGGGATGCTATTTATTTAGCGAAATGCATGTTGATTTCGTAAGAATATTGACGACGTTGACGGAAGTGTTTTCTTTTTCAGATGAGGCCGTGAGATGAATCAGGTTGACTGGCAATTTATTGCAACCCTGCTTTGCATTGCGGCGGCGGTCTACTTTCTGGCGCGCCGTATCGTCGGCTTTTTTAAGCAGCGACCCGGGTGTGGATCTTGCAACGGTTGTGATACCGGAGCCGCGAAGACTCCCAATTTTATTTCGCTGGACCAGCTGAACAGCCCGAAGTAATTCTAGGCAAGTCGCTTGCTTTTTTCTTTCTCAAAAACGGTGGCGCTGAATCTGCGCTTCAGTGGCCGTTGATATCAGTTAGAATCTGTCTGATGGAGTTCTCGCCTTTTCGCTTTACTGTAAGGCCGGTAGTCAAGAAACGTTTCCGATTTCCTGATAGCCGTCGCTATTTGAGTCTTTCTGATGGAATTGTATATGTTGTCTGACATTATCTGGAATGGCGTGAAGCAGTCAACGAAAGAACGCATGCGAACGCCAGGTGAAGGTGGTGAGATGCCCAGTGATACCGGAGCCATCGCATGCGAAGTGTCTGCGAAGCGGTTTGATACAAGTGAACTTACGCTTGGAGTGAGTAGGAGCAAAAAGTGGTCAACATCGGTTTCATTCATAAAAATAAGAGATTTCATAATGGGGCAGAAATCCTCAGGAGAGGATTCATTCAACGGAACACGGAGTCCGACTCGCGCGCGACGCAGAGCAGGGATGTTAGGAAAGCGCAGCAGAGGGTCAAGATGAAAAAATTCTCAGTAGATTCAGTGAATGGGAGACATTTTGAGAGCCACGCCTGAGTCAATCCCGTTTCTTATTTCAGGGTTTTTTGATTTTCCGGGATTATTGGAAAAATCTTTGATCTGAGAGAAACGGGACTGCGTTTCTCTCAGTAACGATATGAAGTCAATGCACGAACCAGGGAGAAAAGAGATGACAGACGAGAAAATCTATAATCCAATGCCGGGTTGGTTTCCCCTGGCGATGTGTCTGGGGGGCTTGGTGTGTGGGGTCGTCCTGTTTGCGACAGGGGCGATCAATGAAAGTGGCCCCGTGGTTATTTTGGGAGTGCTTCTGGTTCCCGCCAGTTTCATCGGCCTGTTTGGCTGCATGGCGATTGCTCCGAATCAGGCGCGGGTGCTCTTGTTGTTTGGTGAGTACAAGGGTTCGGTAATGCAATCCGGTTTTTTCTGGGTGAATCCTTTCTTCTCCAAAAAGAAAATTTCATTACGTATTCGTAATTTTGAAACCGGGGCGGTGACCACACCCGAACAGAAGGACGCGGCAGGAAATGTAATTCTTGCGAAAAGCCGTTCGACAGGTAAGCCCTCCAAGGTGAATGACCGTGATGGGAATCCGGTTGATATTTCCACGGTCGTTGTCTGGCGTGTGGTGAATACGGCTGAAGCGATGTTCGAAGTGGATGACTTTGAAGATTTTGTCGCCGTTCAAAGTGAAGCCGCGCTGCGAAATCTTGCCAGCCGTCATCCTTATGACAGCGAAGATCATGAAATCTCGTTACGCGGCAATACTACGGAAGTCTGTGATCAGTTGAAGGTTGATATTCAGGAACGCCTGGATAAAGCGGGCGTGGAAGTAATTGAAGCGCGGATCAGTCATCTGGCCTACTCGCCGGAAATCGCGGCTGCGATGTTACAGCGACAACAGGCACAGGCGGTCGTCGCGGCCCGGACGAAAATCGTAGAGGGAGCGGTCGGGATGGTGGAAATGGCGCTGGATCATCTGGCGGAACGAAATGTGGTCGAACTGGATAAAAATTATCGGGCAGGCCTGGTTTCCAATTTACTGGTCGTGTTGTGTAGCGACCGGCATACGCAACCCGTGGTGAACACGGGAAGTTCACAAAGTTAAACCGTTTCTGGAAATGGAAGGCTACGATTTGGGGCTGGGCGTCAGCCGGGCGAAACCGGAATGTCTTACGGGTGTTTTGAGGAGTGCGGAGAGATCGTCTTTCTTTAAAGCGTCCGCGAGTTCTGCAAAGACATAGTTGGCGGCGTTGAAGTAAGCATCAATATGTTTTTGTTCGTGGGCGAGTGTGGGATAAAAGCCGCTACCAGTCAGAAAACCGTGCTCCAGCATGCGAATGGTAAACAGTGTGCCTAACTCTGCGGCCTGCGGGTGATCGAATTGATGATGGAGCAGCACGGAGTGTCCGACGGCTTTCACAGGTAGATCATGTTTTTGGCCCAGTTCCAGCCAACCGGCGCGGAATGCTTCGCCAATCCGTTGGATATGTTCACGGACGTTGACGGATTGCATTTTTTTGATGGTTGCCAGAGCGGCTGTTGGGCCGACGCCTTCGGTCCAGTAGGTGCTGGAGATGAATGAGGTTTCGGCTGCATCCATCACGGATCGATTGCCGATAATGGCGGCGACGGGATGACCATTCCCCAAAGCTTTGGCGAAGACGGCAATGTCAGGTTTAATACCGTAATGCAAGTGGGCACCACCGAGAGCGAGTCGCCAGCCGGTGGTGATTTCATCAATTACCAGTACGGCCCCGCATTCGTCACAGAGCTCGCGGACAGCTTCGAGGAAGCCGGGATCCGGATGAATATAGCGGGTTGGTTCCATGACGATTGCCGCCAGGTGAGAGCCGCGCTGTTTGATGATTTGACGCAGCCCATCAATGTCATTGTACGTAAAGGGGTGGGTGGTTTCAGAAAGGCCGAGTGGAACTCCCGCTGGTTCAAGGCCGGGCAGTAAATGCTTATCCAGAGACGTTCCATCGGTTGATTTGCGAGGCAGATTTGTTGCCAGATACCAGTCGCTCCAGCCATGATAGCCGCATAATGCAATTTCATCGCGCCCCGTGTGGGCGCGAGCGATGCGGACGGCGATCGACATGGATTCTCCGCCGGTTCGGCAAAAGCGGGCCTGGTCGGACCAGGGATGTAGCGACGTTAATAGTTCGGCCAGTTCTACTTCTTCAGGCGAATTCAGGGAGCTCATGGATCCCAACTGTACGCGACGGATGACCGCGTCGGTGACATCCGGATCGCGATATCCTAACAGGCAGGAGCCGATGCCCGAGGTGGCGAGATCGTGATAGACTTTTCCATCCAGGTCAATGACTTCGCAGCCATTTGCTTCACGGTAATAAGCGGGCCAGCAATCAGGGGCAAACATCTCGGGGCGTTTACTTAAGAGCTGCGTACCGCCAGGGATGAGCTGTTTCGCGCGGCGGTATGTTTCCTGTGTGAGATTCGTTTCGGCTTGCGTGTTGATTTCTAATAACGTGCGGGCGTTGTGGCAGAAGATGCGCTCGATGTCGGCATCAATGAAACGCATAGTATGGCAGGCCTGCTTGAGTGCGAGCAGTGATTCCAGACCGACGCGAATGGGTGAAGCGAAGGTAGAGGTTTTCCAGTCGACGTTTTGTTCGCCGAGCCAGAGAAAGCCGTCGCCGATACTGACGCAGCGCCCTTTGAACTCGCTGACGGAAAAGTCGGTTCCGAACATCAGGCGGCTGGTTCCGAATTCGCGCAGGATGGCTTCAAAGGCCTGTGGTTCGCAGACGGCCGATGTATCGAAGAAGACATTATCCAGGCTTCTGAGTGATGCAATTCCCTCAACGGTGTGGTTCCCACAAAAGCCTCGAGCCGCGTGTGCGAGGATCAGTTTCGCCTGGGGGTATTGACGGCAGTGTTGTTGGATATAAGACTGATTGACCGGATCGGCGATTGCTCGCGGACGGACGATATGCAGCATGATTGCAAAACCACGTTGATTCGCGATTTCCCAAATCCATTCCGGAATATATTCCTGAGGTTCTGCCTGAAACGTTTCTTCTCTGTCTGCAAAGATATGATAGACCTTAAAGCCGACATAGCCGCCGGCTTCGATCTGTGCTTCGATTTCATCTGGGTTATCCTGAGGAGTGACAAGCAGGAGCGCTCGCGAATCGGGCTGGTCTTTGAGTTCGTTGAGAAGAAATTGATTGGCGGCGGGGCGATTGAGATTTAATTTGGGGATCGCGAAGAACAACCCGGCAGAAGGGCGCCGGTTTCCCATCCAGAGTTCCAGGTTCTGACAATATTCGCGCCATCCGGAATCGCCTTGTTCATTTTCTGCGATTTCAGGCAGGCCGGTGATTGCAGGGTCATGCCGATAAAGATGAGCGTGTGCATCAAAGCTGTCTGGAGGAACAAACTGTTTTAACTGGTGATCAAACAGTTCCAAATCACTGGTGGCATTCTGCTGCATGTTCCGTTCCCTGGTGTGACTTCGCACTCTCTATTGGAGAAAATCTGATGAATCAATCATATCATTCAATCAGGTTCGCGATGGTCATTCAAGGCTCAAGTCGGTTTCGCTTGAGATACAGAATCTCTGTTTTCCGTGTCAAAAACAGAGAGCAGAACTGTGGTACTCTGTGGAGAAGTGAAAGCAGACAGTTGGAGGGATTCAGGATGATGATCCGAGAGGTAGTCTGGATTCGGAAGGATGAGTGTCTTCAAATGCAGAAGGGGGCCATGAAAAGGATTCATGACCCCCGCCGTTCAGGGACTAGTGGGTAAGTATTTAATAATAATACTATAATGAATTATCACAATTTGCCTGCTAAAAAGGGATTGTCTTGCTGGATGAGATTCTTACTCCAAAAAAAGAAAGAATCCGGAAAATATCACAAATGAAATCTAGGATTGGGGTAAATCACTTCATACCTGAAGAAGATGGCGGATTTTCAGATGGTGAATTATTGGAGAAGGGGGGGGAGAGATTTCAGACTGGGGCAGTTTTAGAGACTGTTGGCCGAACATTTCCGGTTAGCGAAAAGAGTGATCTGAAACTTGCTTATTCTTCCTGCATATCATCGGGATCGTGGAAATCGACAACCGATTCCCACGAACTGCCGATGCGAAGTTCATCGAAGCGGTATTTGCTGCTTTTGCCGGCGTGGATTCGAATCAGGTCATAGCTGGTAGATTCATCGAAGGGAGCCGAACGACATGTCCAAATTAAGGGTTCCTGCCCCGGGATTTCTTCCCCTTGGGCAAAAGCACGCATGAAAACCTGATCGGGAGATTTTTCACTGGCCACAATTTTCCCTACAAAGAAATAAGGCTGATCATGTTGTAGTGCCGGTGCGATCTCTTCTACTTGTCCTTGGAGACGCAGTGTCGGGTTACTGGCTGAGTTGATCCCGAAAAGAATTCGCTTGCCGCTTTCAGGTTCTGCTTCTGACATCAAGGATAAGTTACCGTATTGATGGACGGAAGACAGTTGATTGACGGATTTCTGAATAAAAAAGCTGACGTAGTAGATGGCGTCCGTATCGAGCCGTAGTGGTTTGTCCAAAGTGCGCCAGACAACGTTTCCCCCTTCCAGCTCAACACAACCCAGTTGGTTGGGAGAAAGCAGATCGGGTAAGAGTGTTTCATCGGGGACACTCCTTCCACTCGCTGGTTTCAGGCTGTTAATTCGATCACGCCAGGGGTTTTTCCAGCCAAATCCTGAACGGCGCCATTCAGAAAACTCTTTAGGATCGCTGATGGTTTGTGGGTGAAAGCTATCGTAGGCGATTAACTCTTCGCGAACGATTCTGAGTTCTTTGGGCTTTCCGGGAACTTCACGTTTAAAGTTTTCCGAATTGAGCTCAATTTCCTGGTTCACTTTCTGGTCGATTTTCCGGGCTTTGCCTTCTCCCACGATTAAAGGGGCGGAGATCTCGACGAGCTCCATTTCAGGCTGGATCCGAACGGCACCCTGGAAAACGTGTAGTTCTGTGCTGCCGTCTTCTTCGACTTTTGCGCCGTATTCGGTGCCGATGTCGAAGAAACTGGCTCGCGGCGTGATTAATTCAAATTCGGGCGATGACTCGTAACCATGCAAGACCACCGAACCTGATGTAATCGTGGCACTATTAACAGATTCGATATTGATTTTTGTTGGACCTTCCAGTACGAGTCGAACGCCGCTGTCAAAGCGAAATTCGGCGACTCCCTGTTCAAGAAAGAGCTCTTTGGAAAGGAGTCGCTGCCCTGAGAATTGAGGGGGGTTCTCCCCTCCCCATTTACAGTCTGTTGCTCGTGAGAGCGTTGCGACATAGGGCAAATTAGTAATTGCTACTGGCACTTCAATCGGGACTTCGACCTTAATAATTTTTGGCTGAGACTCTGGAGGCTTGACTCCGATCAGGTAGCCTGTCAAAAACCAGTGCGCGGAAACCATCAACGCGACCGAGGCGACTGCGACCGTAAAATATCCGAATAACGGAGACTGGTTCCCTCTCTGTTTCAAATCAGCCTGACCTGTAGCCAGTTGGTTTTGCGGAGGATTTGCGGTGACGATCTGATCGAGTTCTTTCAGTCGATCGACGTTGTTTTTTTGAACTCCCGAGTTGATATCGAGATAATCAAAGAATATCTGTCTTGCTTCCGGATAGTCAGAAAGACATTGTTCGAGCTCTTCGAATTCAGCGTCAGACAGATGGCCGTCGATAAGTTGATTCAACAATCGATTGAATTGAGGGGGAAGATCTTGAACTGTCATGATTTCCCCTCACTCTTCAGTTTGCGCATAATGCATTGCGCTAACTCACGCCTTAGAGCACTCAGACGGTTATAAAGTGTCTGGACGGTTTTCCCTGCTTTTTCTGCGAAGTCTTTGATTGATTGTTTTTCAAAGGTTGCCTGCAAAAGTAATTCCTGGTCGTCTGAGCCCAGGCGGTCGAAACAGTCTCGCAGGAACTCAAGTCGAATATTATGATTGCCCAGATGCTGCATCCGCTCCATAGACATGGTTTCTATTAACTCCTGGTTGAAAAAGTGTCGGTCACGTTGAACGCTTCTGCGAAAGTTGCAAACCGTGAAATAAGCAATTCCGCAAGCCCAGGAAAAAAAATCTCGCTCTTGATCAAACTCGCTAAATTTATTCCATAGTGTCAGGCACACATGTTGGTATACGTCTTCCGCATCGGAATTGTTGGGAACAAGTGCACGGACATATCCGAATATCCGTAATCGTTCCTGGTTCAATAACGACGTAAACATCCCTCTGGAATTTTGATCAGAAGAAGAGGTGGATGTCGACATAATGTCGTGGCGCTCCGTTCGATGATTCAGCAAAGCCTGCTGGTATCTAATATAATGCTCTAAAACTGTCATTAAAATTAAATATTGCAAACTTTTACAAAGAACGGATATCCTGACCTGATCTCCTGTCATAAACAATACATAAGGGATCGTTTCGACCAATAAAATCACGTTGCGGTCTATTAAGAGTTGTTCTGAACCTGCTGAGATCTAATGTCATATTTTTCAAATTCTCGATTTCTTAACAAAATTTACATCCAAGGTGGTTTATGCGTGAGTGCCTGCTCAGTAGTAAATGCCTCATTTAGGGATTCCTCACTTAATGGATGAAACGGAGCAGTGGTTTTGGTAGTCTTGTGGTCTGAGTTATATGAATTTGTTGAGCCATCTCTGGGAGAGTATCGTCGATGAAAAAATCAGTGGACAAAATATCTAGCAGTTTAAGCCTATGTCTGATTTGTTACATGACCATATTCAGCACTTCTGGTTGCACGGATCCAAGTGAAATTGCCAAAGAGCAGGATGCGAAGCACGAGAAGCAACCGCAAGATCAGGCTGCAGCACCCGAGCAACCTGCGGCGATGGAGATGCCCCAGGAAGAAGCTGCGATTGAGAACAAGAATGCTGGTAAAAAAAGTATTCTTCAAAGAACAACGGCTGTTGTCGTTGATGCAAAAAAAGCTTTGAAAAACCCGGAGATCGTTATTGTTGATGGCAAGATTAAAGGCGTTGATCCCTATTCCCAGGCGGGCAGTGCTTATGTTTCGATGGCATCACGAGTGAGTACGCTGGGCATGCAGCAGGCGATTAAAACATATAAGGTTTTAAATGAGCGTTTTCCCACGTACGACGAATATATGAAGATGATGAAGGAAAATCGGATTGAGTTTGCTCAACTCCCTCCTTACAAAATGTATGGCTATAATGATGAGACCGGAAATATTCTGGTTTTACAGGATAATAAGAAAAAAGCAGAGTTGTATAAAGATGCGGGAATTCCGCTCGACTGATTCCTGAGCCTCGGTTTGGCATATCATCTGCGTATTACCTCTTCATCCACTGAAATGAAGAGAGAATGTTGCTTTGACGCAACATTCGTTTCAAAGCCGGTTCAAAGTGTTGATTTTTCGCAACATTTTGAACCACTTCTGAAGAGGTAAGCCAAATGAAAGTCAATCGATCAATAAAAGTCAGAAGACTTGTCACACGATCCATCTTCCTCTCGCTGTTGACAGGAACCATCGGCTTAGGCTTTGGTAGCTCCCGTGCTGAAGCAGAAAACTGGATGTTTAATCGCTCCTATTACAGCCATCAGTTACCACCTGAAGTAGCAGCCCGATATCCCCGTCCTGAAAGTCGATCTGCCTATCGGCTTCCCCAACTGGCAACGACACCCGGGTTTGCATTAAAAGGCGCACGACGCTGGAACTACGTTCGCTTGTATAATGGTAGCAGCTATGACACGACCATTTTGCGAAGCGATACCTTTGATGTTGTCTCCCCTTAAAGTAGAGTCGCAAAAATACGAATTCAGATAGCGTCTGTTTTCGTGAAGATCAGGGAGTGCGTTTTTTCTTTTCGGCCAGCGCTTCATAATAGCGGCGCACCTGATCTTCATACTGCGGCAGAAATTTTTCGGTATAGATATTTAACAGCTTCTGTCGCATCGCGGGGGGCAAGTGTCCCCAAGCATCTTTGATATACGCGTTTCTGCCTGTAAGATCTCCCGGCGTTACTTTGCCAGCTTCATTCCGCTCACTGGACTTGCGAGCGGGACCTTGAGAGATTTGTTGCTGGCTCTGTTCTCCCATGCCCCCTTTCTGTTTTCCCGATAGCTGTTTGCTGTCCGGTTTTTGGTCGTTTTTTTGACTGGGGCGTTGCGTTGAATTTTTAGGAGCAGACTTAATCAGGCGAATTAGAGTTTCCAGATCTTGAACGACCTGCTGCTGAACTTCCTGGGTCTCTTTTCCTGTTTGCTGTTGTTCAAGCAGTTTTCCGGCACGATGCATCTCTTCGATGATTGATTCTACGGGGAGTTTCTGACTCAGGACATTCTTTTTGAGATCAATACTTTTCCGTTGTGAGGGCTCTGGATCTGAGGCATCTTTTTTGAGCGGCTTCGCATCTTCCGTGGATGATTTTCGCTGTGGTTGATCGTCTGCACGAACTGTTTGATCCTGTAGCGGCAGCATCAGGCCGAGGCAGACCAGCGAAAAAGTTACGATGCCAGATTGTCTTATTCGCTTCGTGTTCATGGTTCAACCTCAAGTTCGGAGTCAGATTCATCGGACTGTGACTGGTCCAGTTTCAGTAACAGCTCCATCGAAAAGTTTGCCAGATCTGTCTGTTCTTTTGAGAGTTCTTTACGTAGCTGGATTTGTTCCTGCGTTAACGGTTGTTTCTGGTTGATCGCGTTATTGAATGATCTGGTTCGATTCAGGAGGTCTTCTTGCATCATTTTGAGCATGACAAGTTGCGTCAGCAAGGCAATCTGATTTGTTGGTGGCTGACTGCCTGGTGGTGTTTGATTCTGGTCGGGTTGAGACTTCTGGTCTGCCGAATTTTCTTTCAGGATATTGAGTAACGCGGTCAGTTTTGACTTTGCCGTCCGCTCTGCAGTCAACGTTTCCTGATCTGTCAATCGTTGATCCAGTCGCTCAACAGCAATAGCGAACTGGTCAATAATTTTTTCCATCGCGAACACGAATACGGGGGCCGCAGCTAGTTTTTCTGTGACCGCTTCTGTCTCCTGTTGCAGATCCTGTTCTGTCTCGAAAAGTTGTTTGAGCGACTTTAATTGACCACGTGACCAGCGTCCGCGGGCAAGGCGTTCTTCTTCAAGACGAATTGTTTCCTGGATGACCGCGTCCTGTCTTTCCATCAGGTTTTTGATTTGGGATTCTAATTTCGCGAATTCTTCAAATGCCAGTGCTTCTTCTATTTCCTGTCGGCGGGCAGCAACTTCGCGTTGTGCCTGTTCCAGGTCATCGAGTGACTCACGGATTTCCTGTTCTGCCTGTTGGGACTGGTTCTGTTGCAAGGCATCATTGGATTTTGAGAGTCGGTTCCCGGCGCGCTGCAGCGATTGGGCGGCTTGCTGCAGGCTCAGGCGTTGTAACTGCTGTTCAACCTGTTTCAGTTTTTTCTGAAGTTCCTGTTCCTGTTTTGCCAACTTCTGTAGCTGTTTTTTCAACTCAGCCTGATTACCGTCTTTGTTGGCTGATTGCAGCTTTTTTAAGATTTCCTGCTGCTGTTGCTTTAGCTGACTTAATTCCTGTTCAGACTGTTTGAGTTGTTTTAACATCTGATCGGTTGAATCGGCAGGCTGATTTTCGAAGATGTTTTTCAGTGTCTCCATTGCCTGCTGGATCTGCTGTTGTTCCTGCAAGGCCTGTCCGACCTGGTTTTGTTTTAATTTATCTGCCGTTTGTCGCATCTCTTCAGGAATCGATTTTTTCCGTAGAAAATCCATGGCTTCCTGGTTTCTCATTTGTTCTTCCCGAGTCGTTGCCTTGGACTGGGCTTTGAGTGTATCCAGTAGATTGCGAAACGATTTGAAATTTTCCGCCTGTTGTTCCTGTCGCGATGCCAGCTTTTCCAGATCGGCCTGTTCCTGAAGCCGCAAGTTATTGAAAGATTTGGTAATGGTCTTTTTGGCCAGTTTTTCCGTCTGGTTTTGAATCTCGGCCTGTTGCTGAATTTGTTCGTCGAGTTCGGAAACAAGATCACGCGTTTTTTGCCATTGTGAGAGCGACTTCAGAACGCTGTCCAATCTGTTGATCACTCGCTGTTGACCGTTTTCGGCAATGTTGAGAGCGGCAAGTGGGTCGGCAGCGGAATTCTTTTTTGCCGCTTTCGTTTGGGACGACGATTCTTGAGGGGACGATTTCTCAGATGATTCGTTTGCCTGTTTTTCGGAGGGAGCTGTATCGACATTTGACTGCAGTTTTTTGCGGGCTTGAGTGATCTGTTCCTGGATTTGCGGAAATACCTTCTGATTCAGTTCTGATAGTTCCGTGTTGAGCTCAGCCAGCCGCTGTGTCATCGCGGGATCTTCAATACGATTCCATTCCAGTTCCTGCATCAATTCCCGGGAGCGTTGTTCCAGACCGGTGCGCGGGCTGAATAGCTGGGAGGCAACCCGCTTCTGATCCATTTCGACCTGTTTAATGGTGTCAACTTCTTCGGGCCGCGCGCGACCGACACGCTGTAGCTGGTGTTGGACGTCTTTGACTTCGCTGTTCAAAAGCCGTTGATCTTTTAAAACCCGTGAGAGTTCTTCGAGCAAATGTGCCTGACGGGTAGCCAGTTCGTTGGTTTTGTATTGAGGAGTGACGATGGTGAGAACGCGTGAAATACTGGTGCCGATGCGCGTTTCTTCAGAATGGCTTTCCCCCTGAATCGGTTCCACAGGCTGAAAATGATCGCGTGCTTCTGCTCGAAAGATAATGCGATCGCCTTCCTCCAGCGAGAGGTTGGCCAGGTCCCAGACATGATTGAGGATTAACTGCTCACTGGAAGATTGCGGGTTGAACGGCAGTGGGAAGGTTTGTGTCTCGCGATCGGTGCGCAGTGCACGTGAGAGCGTTTCTTCCCGGGATGATTTCTGATAGCGAATCAGAGCACTAGCGACTTTTAAGTCATCTTGAATGGAAACGGTTAATGGAATTTGTGCCGCGGAAGTCACTTGCAGGTCTGTTTGTGGATTCTCAAGAAAAACTTCGGGTGCAGAATCGGCTATGGCGGTGATTTCAAAGCGTTGCGGAGACGGAGGTCGGAAGCCCTGGTCGTTTTCGAGATCGAACCAGTAAGAATACGTGCCAGGCTCTTTGACGAAGAACTGTACAGTAAACTGTTTGCGGTCCGGAGCGAGCTTGATCGAAACCGGTTCCTGATCTTTCATTCGTAGATCGACGGTTTTTAAGAGTTTGTTGGAGCGGGCTTTGATCTCAACGCGGGTACCCACTAATGCTTTGAAGTTACCAATACCAGCAGGCAATGTTTCTACGGGCCGCTGTGAGTAGGCCGGAGGGGTCAACCTGACTTCCTCGAGTTCCAAAGTGGTCGGCGGGACCGAGACGATCGTGAGCCAGTTCATGGAACGGTCGTCTCCGCCTGTGGATCTCAGTCTGACCGATTTATTCGAGATGACTAACGAGCCTGTTCCCAGGTCGATACTGGTGCCGGCGGGATCGGGGACTGAAACGATCCTTAACGGTTCTGAATAGATTTTGCCACGTGATTGTGAATCCTGAACTGTCTGATATTCAAGCTGCAGATTATCAGGGGGAGTCCCTTTTCGGTTTTTCACAAAGAACTGAAAGTTCTGGCCTTCTACAACCTGATAAGGATTATTGGGGCCCGTTTCGATGGGGACCAGATTTTCATCCAGGATCTGCAGTTCCACACTTTGCGGCCACTCAGGGGCAGAGAAGGGAAAGATCAACCGTTGAATCCCCAGACCAGCCTGAAGCGGATAAATCAGAGAAAACGAAGCCACAATCAGACTGAGAAACGCCGCTGAAAACATGATTTTGCGGATCGGGTGGGTATCGATCAATTCCAGAAAATTGATTTGCGAGGCTCTTCGATAGGCGTCTTCAATCACAGCTTGACGCAGTTGGGCGGAGCCTGTGAAATGAGCCATCGGTTGATTATCAAATAGAAGGCTACTGGAAAAGCTGTCTTTGAGATCGGGGTATTGACGTTCAATTTTCAATGCCAGGTCTAAATCTGTCAGAGGCGTTTTCAGGGGGATCACGAGATTCCGCCAGAGCGTCCACACCACCAGACCGCAGACTCCCAACCCGAGAATTAGTCGAATGATGGGGTCGATAATGTTCAACATCCAGTCAAAACTGATGACCAGAAGTGCCAGCATGAGCAAAATGGTTAACCCCCAGCAAAGCCCATTCAGCCAGATCAGCTGATGAATCTTGCGGTGCAGTTGCTCAAGTTTTGTTTGAATTAAGTGTGGCATAAATCAAGTATCAGTGAAACAACAGGAACATCATTGGTTCGATTATACTAAGCGAAACCGTTTTCTTAACAGCCATTCTATCGAGATCAGTAATGTAAACAGAAGTAGAAATTCCCAGCGATTCCAGAGAGGTATCGGCTCTTCATTTTCCAGAGGGACCGGATGCCCCACGGGGATGGCCTGGGGAAGTTCCCCGGCAGCAAAGATCTGGAAATATTCTCCTCGGGTTTCTTTGGCCGTTTTCTGCATATCAGACTGATTCATATCCCGGTTAAGTAGTTCACGCTGCGAGACTTCGACCCGAAAATCTTCCGCAGGCGGGGTGCCTTGCAGAATCGGTTGTGAAACCCACGTATGGTAAGCGCCTTCGGTGATGTTGGAGAAGGTTCCTTCAAATACAGAGGGTGATTTTTCTAAGGGAGTTAATTTGACCGGTCGAGATGCTTCGCCTTGACGTTCCAGCATCACGGTCACTGTTTCCGAACCCGTTGGAATCAAGCGTTCGTCGAGGAACTTGACGCGAAATTGAACGGTGTCGCCTTGCTGATACGTTTTACGGTCCAGTGTCAGTTCGACGGCCTGCTCCTGATTTAAAAGTTTTGCGCGGCTCAAGTAGCGGATTGCCTGAACCCAGTAACGGGAGTAATACAGATCCCCCACGAGATCCCGCCAGCGCCAGAGATCATCGGTGGCGTTGAAGATGACTTTTCCTGCGCCGACACGCTGTGTGGCGATGATGGGGATATTCTGTCCGTTTTTTCCTTTTTGAGTTGGATGGATGGCCAACACGGATGCCCCTGGTTTGACCTTGTCTGCCGCGTAATACCAGTATAGTTCTGGTAGATTATTCCAGATGGTTCGACTCTGTTCGGCGTTGTCGGCAAAACGGAAGATGGAAGTGCTGAATTGCCCTTCGGAGGTCAGTTCCGGTTGGAAGCCATTGACGATGGGAGCTTGATCGGTCAGCTGATTCTGTTTGGAAATTTCGATTGGCAGCAGTCCCTCGAGCACGGTATTGGCATAGGTCTGTGGTGCAAAGCGAGGGCCCGCGACGACGATCAGTCCGCCTCCTTTTTCCCGGACGAACTGATCCAGATTCTCAAGCACCGCCTGACTGAAGTATGCTGGATCGGCATCTCCCAGAATGACAACATCGTATTGGTAGAGGTCTTCTTTTTTGACCGGGAAATAATCAAGGGCGGTCGCATCTTCAGAAGAATATTCGAGATCCGATTCCTGTAAGATGCTGCGCAGCTCGATCGTTTTATCTCGCTCCAGCAGGTGTTTCAGATAGCGATACTCATAGCGGGGAACCGAATCCACCAGCAAGACGCGGATTTTCTGATCGAGTACGGAGACCTGCCCGCTCTGCTGGTTATTTTTCTGATTTACCTCGCCTTTGACCGGTTCGACTTCAAATACGTATTCAAATAACCCCGGTCTGTTGGGGGTGAAAGTAAGTTCGATTTTCTGATACTCTTTTTTCGGGTTTACCGGAATCTGTCGTGCAGCAAGAGATGCTCCCGTTTTTGCATCCTTAAGGGCGACAGAAATCGAACCGGAATTGATGCCGAAGCTTTTTACTTTCGCTGATAGATTGATTGGATCGTTGACGAAAGCGACGTCATCTACCAGCAGATCATACAGTTGTAGATCGCGGACCGGTTGTTCACTTCCGACGCCGACGGGAAAGATCGGAACCAGTTTTGACTTTGCCAAAATGGCGGCACGCGATAAGAGATCGACCTCACCCGTGCTGGAGATTCCATCACTCAGCACAATGATGGCTGTCGGTGGAGTGCCACGAAAATCATTGAGTACTTTTTGTACGGCGTGAAACAGCCGCGTTTCCGTTCCCAATGGTTGAATTTGTTTGAGCAGTTCCTGGGTTTGTTCGGCGTCTGTTTTATCCAGCAGGCCTGGTTGTCCCAGCGGGATACACTCTTCGGAAAAGTGGTAAAGCCTGAGTTTGTGATTTTCCTGCAGCTCGGTTAAAAATCGGGCGTTGTCCTGAAGTAACAGGTTCTTGACGAGATCGAGTCGATTTTTTCCTTCCGTCTGCTCTTTGGCTACCTGACTGATTTTTGTGGACGCGGATTGAGAATAATCATCTTCCAGGCCCATGCTGGCGGAGTCATCAATCAGCAAGGCGACAAACGGCAAACCAGTTCTGTGAATCGTCAACGTGAATTTGGTAAGGAACAATAAGACAATCACAAACAGTACGAGTCGAAGACTGAGCAGGACAGCACGCTTGGGCAGATCTAAATGAGCCGTATCTTTGAGGTAAGCGTAAATCAGCAGAAACAGAATTCCAACACCCAACAAGAGCACACACCAGTCTGGTAGCCAAGCTGGCCAGGGAGAGTGCCACTGGAAATTCCACGCCGATCCCTGCCCCGGCCCCGCCGGTGGGATATCGAAGTAGGATTCCAGAAGTTGTTTCAGATAATCCATAAAAATGCGCTAAAGTATGCTCGGTGAATTACAGCGCCCCAAGATCAGAACAGACAGGACGAAAGATACCTATATTGTATCCAGATCGGTCAGCAATTGCTGTTTTTCATCTCCCTCCAGATCAGTTTCTGCGATTTTTTTTGCCTGCTCCAGGTACGATGCGACCTCTTCTGGTTTATTAGCAACCGAGGCGGCCCGCGCCAGCGCTTCATAAGCATAGGCCAGATAAAAAGGGCTCAATTGACCCTCTCGAGTCACGTTAAGACAGAGAGTACCAAAACTGAGAGCGTTACTCGGCTGGTTGGTGATTGCATAAACCCGAGAGAGTTGCCAGTAAGCGATAGAAATGTTTTGCGGCGTATGTCCCTCAAACTGGGTCCAGTGCCAATATGAGGCATGACAGGTGGAAATCATCTCGAGATTTTCTGCTGGAGTACGATCTTTTTTATCCAGGTACTCCCAGGTTTTATTAAAACAGGCAGCAGCGAAATAGCGATGGGCCGCTTGAATATCAAATTCGGGAGACGGCATTCGATTACTCCTTCGGGAACGATTCGATTGAACAGTGTTTGGCGGAAAGCAGCTAGAAAAAACTGGTCTTCAGACAGATTCCATTTCGAGGCATAATGCATTGTATCGAAGCCGGAGAAGAATTATAAGAACTTTGAAAAAATCAAAGGAAGTCAAAGGAGCCAAACGACTTCGAGTCAAAAATGACTCAGGTTTATCTATCTTGTCAGCTTTTACCAGACGACCGGCTTGATGCAACAGGATCTTTTTATTCGATAATGTTTATCTAGTCGAAACAAATGTCATAACCAATGGATTCAGAACGCGTTGATTCCCGATAGTTAGAGACGAGGGATTTCGGAACGATCCAGCCGAAACCAGTACTTGTCGGGGGGGACTCTCCCTTTTCAAGACCAATCATCGGGAACTTCAGATAGACATTAAGGCGACTATGATCCTGTCAAAAGCGAACATTAATCAGCAAAGCCTGTCAACGAATGAATTCCAGTTGGATTCAGCTGCATTACCTGCCTCTGCCCATCTAGTTGGTATTTGTGGTTCCGGAATGAAAGCGCTCGCCGAATATCTGGCAAGTGCTGGCTGCCGCGTGACGGGATCTGATATGAGTCCTCCCATTCCTGCCGCAGGCTCGTTGCGGTCAGGCGGATATCGGGTTCATCAGGGACATGACAAGCGGTTTGTTCCTGAAGGAACGAACGTGTTGATTTATAGTCCGGCGATTGGTCTGGCAAATCCGGAACGTCGATTTGCGCAGCGAATGGGAATACCTCAATTCTCATATGCGCAGATGCTGGGTAGCCTGATGCGGCAGAAAAAAGGCGTTTGTATCGCAGGGACACATGGAAAAAGCACGACAACCGCTTTGACTGCGTATGTGCTTGAAAACTCTGGTGCTGCTCCTTCTGCGGTGATTGGTGCGGAATTATGCAACGAAAATTTGAACGGCTGGGCCGGCGAAGGGCCTTTATTTGTAGCGGAAAGTTGCGAGTATCAACGTAGTTTTCTGAATTTATTCCCCTATCATGCCGCGATTACAAACATCGAGCCGGATCATTTTGATTATTTCAAAAACCAGGACGATATGACGACCGCTTACGCTGAGTTTGTTTCCCGCATTCCGGTGAGTGGTTCCTTATTGCTGCCGGCAACCTGCCTGGGACTTTCGAAAATTCGCGAAGCGTGCAAAGCGAAAGTAACGACCTTTTCTCTGGAACGAGGGGCAGACTGGTGGGCTACGGATATCAAACCGACCTCATTTGGCCTGCGATTCCGACTCTTTCATCAAGGTGAGTATTATTCAGAAATTTCCCTGCAGAAAACGGGTAAACATAATGTTTCCAACGCGATGGTCGCAACGATTCTGTGCCACACCGCTGGTATCGATGCGGAAGAGATTCGCGAAGGCATCTACCAGTTTCCCGGAATTCGCCGCCGTTATGAGCGAATGGGCTCTTATAAAGGAATCGCTCTTTTCGACGATTATGCCCATCACCCGACAGCGATTCAGTCGACGCTCAAAATGCTGAGGCAGGAAAATCCGGATCGAAAAGTCTGGTGTTTATATGAACCGCACCAGGTCTCGCGCACGCAGGCTTTGATGGATTATTATGCCCGCAGTTTCGCTTTGGCGGACGAAATTCTGATTGCCCCCGTCTATGCGGCCCGTGAAAACCTGGGTGAAGAACCCGTTGAAACGTCAAAAGAGCTTGTAAATCGAATTCTTCGTCATAATGATTCGGCTAGATTCAGCAGTTCCCTTGACCAGATGCTCTCAACTTTAGAGACTGAGGCTCAATCTGGTGATATCATCATTACTATGGGAGCGGGCGAGATAAATCGGATCCATCATGAGCTCAATCGAAGACTTCAAAGAGATTCTTAAGCATTCTGAACCATTGGCCAAGTATTCCTATTTCAAAATAGGGGGACCGGCCCAGTTCTTTCTGGAACCACGCAACGTGGACGAACTGCAGGCAGTCGTTTTGTGTTGTGTCGAAAATGAGATCCCCGTGCGCGTGATGGGCGGAGGCTCAAATATTCTGATCAAAGATTCCGGCGTGCAGGGCGCAGTAATCCGAATTCACGACGAAGAATTCGCGAAGATCCAGATCGAAGGGACCACGGTAACCGCAGGGTCCGGTGCATTGTTGTCAAATCTTGTTTCTCAGACCGTGAAAGCGGGGCTGGTCGGCCTGGAAGGTCTGGTTGGGATTCCCGGAACGGTCGGTGGTGCACTGCATGGAAATACGGGTGGCCATAACGGCGATATCGGTCAGTATGCAACTTCGGTCTCTGTTTTGACGGCGCGAGGAGAAAAATTTGTTCGGACTGCAGATGAATTGAGCTTCAGTTACCGCGAAAGCAGCATCAATGAGCTGGCGATTCTGGAAGCCACTTTTGAATTGAAGCAGGATGATCCCAACGAAGTTGCCAACCGGATGAAAAAGAACTGGATCATGAAGAAAGCCAACCAGCCTTTGACGCACCAGTCAGCCGGTTGCATTTTTAAGAATCCACGTGGCATGCACGCGGGCGCGCTGATCGATCAGGCAGGTCTGAAAGGCACACGCATTGGTGGTGCAGAAATCAGTGATCGGCATGCGAATTTCATCATCAACGATGAAAATGCAACGACGGAAAACGTACTCGATCTGATCAATCTGGCGCAGAATACGGTTTCAGAAAAGTTCGGTGTAGAGCTCGAAATGGAAATCGAGCTCTGGTAGTCCGCGTTTTCTGTTAGTTTCCAATACAGTAAAGATGTTGGAACGTACGGAGAAAAATCTGTCCGTCAGAAAAAGCGGGCGTGGAATTACTCCGTTCTTTCAGTTGATTTTGAGCGACCTTTTCGAAGCGTGCTGCATTCGGCTTGAACACGTGAGTTGTCCCGTTCTGATCGGTGACGTAGAGATGCTCATTCGCCAGAACCATCGAGCCCCAGCAGGCGGCGCCTCCCGAACGTTCCTGCCAGACGATTTTTCCGGTGCTGGGATTCAGGCACTGGAAAATATTGGGGCCGGCATTTGCCATGAAGAGATGGTTATTCGTGAAAACTCCCGTCGAAATGCGCTGCGGATTCGGTTCCTCTCGCCATAATCGCTCTGGGTCAGTGATGTCTCCCGTGCCTTGCAGCCGAAAACCGATCGCAGGGCCATTGTAGCCGCCCATCGCGACGCAGATATCATTTGCGAGAACCGGTGACGTATACGCGAGGTCGCCTTTTTTACCTCGTAGCCCATAACAGCTCCAGATGATCTTTCCGGTTTGGGGGGCATAGGCATTCACGCGCAGTGACATGCTGCAGACGATCAACTCTTGTCCTTTAATGTCAGCGATGACGGGTGTGCTCCAGGACCCCATGTATTTTCGTTCGTTGTTGCGTTGACCATCCCCTTCAGTCGGTTCCTCGGTTTCCCAGATGGTCTTTCCATTCGCCAGGTCAACGGCCGTCATGAAGACCCGTTTCCCGGGTCCACAGTGCAAGATGACTTTGCCGTCATGCAGGAGCGGGGAGACTCCATAACCCCAGATGTGTTCAAACTCTCCCAGATTTCGGCTCCAGAGTTCTTTGCCGGCGAAGTCATAGCAGAATAAACCAGCTGAGGAATGCCAGACAACAACCCGCTCTCCATCAGTCACGGGAGTAGAACCACAATAGTTGTTGGTCTTATGTGTCGGCAAGACTTTATCGAAGTTCACAGTGCGGACCCAGAGTTGCTGGCCGTTTCTTCGATCATAGCAGTAGAGGCTGCGCTGGCGTCCTTCCTTTTCGGCACAGGTCACAAACACACGTCCGTTGGAGACAATCGGGCTGCTGTTCCCAGATGTCGGGAGCCGAACTTTCCAGACGATGTTTTCCGTTTGATTCCACTTAAGAGGAACCTCGGTTTCCAGTGAGGTCCCGTTGCCTCGGGGGCCACGAAAGGCGGGCCAGTCTTCCGCGGTGAGAGTGCTCGGCCCGAGCAGGAGTGAATACGAAAACGCGAAGCAGAGCACTCTGAGAAGCGGTTTCATCTTATTGCCTTTCAATGCGTGATCGATGCCGAACGAGCAAATTGGTTTAAGCAATCACATCATGTACCACGTGTCCGTGTACGTCGGTCAGTCGCATGTCGCGACCACCAAAGCGGAAGGTGGATTTCGTATGTTCCAGTCCCAGCAGATGCAGCATGGTGGCGTGGATATCATGAATTTCCACGCGGTTTTCCACGACTTTATAGCCCCATTCATCGGTGGTGCCATAGACTGTACCGCCTTTGATCCCGCCGCCTGCCATCCACATCGAGAAGCCGAACGGGTTGTGGTCTCGCCCGTTGGTTCCCTGAGCGAATGGGGTTCTTCCGAACTCGCCGCCCCAGATGACCAGTGTGGAATCGAGCAGGCCGCGCTGTTTGAGGTCTTTCAGCAGGCCCGCAATCGGTTGATCCACGGCGCGGGCGTTATTTTCATGATCGCGTTTTAAGTTACTATGTTGATCCCAGCGATCGCTTTTGACATTGGTGCAAGTCAGTTCGACAAAACGAACGCCCCGTTCGACGAGTCTCCTCGCGAGCAGACATTCTGCAGCGTAGGTTTGTGTGGGTTCATATTCTGCATTGAATCCATACAGGTCCAGGGTGGATTTACTTTCGCTGGTGAATGACATCAGGTCGGGAATTGCCATTTGCATTTTATAGGCAAGTTCATAATTCGAGATGGCAGATTCAATTTCGTCGTGTGCGCCAGATTGCTGTTGTTTGAAGCGATCCAGTTGTTGCATCAGTTTGAGTTTTTGCTGTTGAGTCTGGACAGTTTTTTCCAGACGTTTGACGTTCGCAATTCCGCTACCCCCCGGCTTGAACACCGAGCCCTGAAAGCTGGCGGGGAGAAAACCACTGTTGAAGCAGTCGAGACCGCCGGGAGGGATCAGGCCGCCGTTAACAACAACAAAGCCGGGCAGATTCTGGCATTCACTGCCTAAGCCGTAATTGACCCAGGCACCCATGCTGGGGCGTCCCTGCAGGCCGCTGCCGGTATGTAGAAAGTAGTTGGCAAAAGTATGTTCAGGAAATTGAGATACGACCGACCGGATGACAGCCATGTCGTCGACACAGGTGCCGATGTGGGGGAAGAGATCGCTGACCGGGATGCCGCTTTCGCTGTATTGTTTAAAGTTCCACGGACTTTTAAGGACTTTGCCGACGTTATCAAACTGTGTGTCTTCAACTTTGAAAAACTCGCCTGGATTTTTTCCATTGTATTTGGTTAACAGTGGTTTCGGGTCGAACGTATCGACTTGCGAAGGGCCACCGTCCATATACAGAAAAATAACGTTCTTGGCTTTAGGGGGGAAATGAGTTTTGCCGGTGGCGACTCCGGAGAATGCCTGGTCCTGCAACAGGGCTGTGAGCGCAGCGGCACCGAAACCGTTGGCACAGTGTTTGAGCATATCACGTCGTGTGAATTGTTGTCTGAATTGACCGCAGTGCATGTTGCAGACTTTCTGAGGGTTCTCTGGAAATCAAAAAACGTAGATAAACTCTTTGAGATTAAAGATCACATGGCCCAGCTCTGCCCAGATGGTAGCAGGGGGTGTTGTATCCGGATTTTGTTTTGTGCGTTCTAGTACGAATGCTTTGGCCGCTGCCAGTTCTTCTGAAGTGGGCTGACGACTTAACGCCGTTTCATACATCCAGCGAATCTTGTCGTCGGTTGTTTTGAGATTCGAATCATTAGCCACCCGTTCTCCCCAGAGTTGCGCCTGTTGAAGCACAAACGGATCATTCATCATGATCAATGCCTGGGCAGGTACATTGGAGACATTTCGGCGGCCCATTGTGCTGAACGGGCTGGGGGTATCGTATGCCAGCATCATCGGAGAGAGGAAATTCCGGCGGACCTGGATGTAGATCGAGCGTCTGCCTTTTCCGTCCAGCGGACCGTTGACCGGCGGCTTGCCGCGACCGTCCATAAATCTGGTGAGATGAACCGGGATCGAAGAGCCGTACATTGTCGTATCGAGTCTTCCGGAAATACTCAGCAGCGCATCCCGAATGGATTCGCCTTCCAGTCGTTTTAACGGCATTTTGTGGAGATAAATATTATCGGGATCGATTTCCGAGACATTCAATGTGGTCTGGCTGGCCTGCTGATACGTCTGGGTCAGCACAAGAGACTTGATCATCTGTTTAAGGGAGCGGCCTTCTTTCAGGAATTGTACGGCTAGATAGTCCAGCAGCTCCGGATGCGAAGGTCGTTCACCCAAGACGCCGAAATTATCGACGCTGGGGACAATGCCTCTGCCGAACAGGTGCGCCCAGATGCGATTCACAATCACACGATGCGTAAGCGGATTTGCGGGATCATTGATCTCGCGTGCCAATGCAAGCCGTCCGCTTCCGGGGGTATTCTCAGGAGTGACACCGTTGAGCGCTTCCAGGAATCGCCGTTCGACCACGGGGCCTTGATTTTGATGGCTGCCACGAATCAGGACATGATCGTTTTCCGCACTGCCATCCATGATTGCCATTGCGGTTTGTGATTTGGTTTGAATTGCCTGTTTCAGCTTATCACGTTGAGTCTGATAATCTTTGATTTCTTTTTTGAGCGTGAGACGTTCGGGACTGTTTGGTTCTGAGAACAGGTCTGGGTGGGTGAGCATCCAGTTGATCAGAGAGGCCGCCTGGGGAGCCGGTTTGTCTAAAGTGTCAAAGAACTCATGAAATGCGTCTGTGAACGCCTTTTGGGCCTGAGGACTTTTCAGACTGACGGAGGTCAGGTCGGGTTCGGGAAACTGAGCCGCGTTCTTGACTTGATAGATCTCCAGCGGTGATTGATCGATGGGGGTGAATTCAAGGTGAACGCGATGTCCTTTATAGCGGGACAGATCATGAAACACCCACAGCGGCTTGCCGGATTTGTCAGCAGTGACTTTCTTTAACGTCGAGCCGTGAAGGGGGCCGAACAGCAGACGATGGGAATCGACACAGGCATAGACCCAGCAGGAGCCCTTCACCCGATAGGCGACCGATCCCTGGACTTCGAAGGTGGGCGTGCGGAGCGTTTTTCCGGCACGGGGGTAGGATCTCAATTTGTTTTTCTGGTTCATCTGCGGTGATTTTACGTCTTCCAGATCGTTCCAGAGGGGGTCGCGGACCGCGGCTCCTTCCAGTTGCACTGTCAGCGGGAGCTGCTTATTGGTTGGATTGAGCTGAAGCGTGCCTCGGGGACGCGGGGCCAGTCCAAAGGTGAAGCCGTCAGTGATGAAGTCTTCCGAGGAACAATGATCATAATTGACGATGGTTCGGTTGGGAGACTCGGGGCTGGCTGGTGCGAAGGGACTGGGGGGAGTCAATGAAGCTGGCGTGTTTGCCTCCAGCATGATGGCCGCTTTGAGCTCCTTTTCCGCGGCCTGATTGTTCTGCAGTAATTGAACCCAGCGTTTGAGGATGCCTGGATTAAGTTGCTGCTGTACTGACTGAGTCTGAAGCTGTTGTTCCAGATCGGTCTCTTTTGCTGACTGAACCAGTTGTGAGGCACTCTCGTAATAGCGAGAGAAATTTTTGACTTCGTGCTGGAACGCGGCTTTCAGTTTTGCTTTGAGGCGGCTTTGCTCACGCTGGTGCAGCTGTTCGGCCTGCTGTGCGATGTTCTGATTGTGAGGCATCGACTCAAATCGAACCTGATGGTAGTTGCTACTTTGCAGGTAGCCGTATAAGGCGTAATAATCTTTGGTTGAAATGGCGTCGAACTTATGATCGTGACAGCGAGCACAGGAAACGGTCATACCCAGGAACGATTTAGTCATGACGTCGATTGCATTATCAAAGCGGTCGGTTTCGTCTTTGCGGATATCAACGGGAGAGTGAACCCATTCCCCCAGATACCAGAAGGCGGTTGCGAGGACCGATTCATTGAACTGTTTTTCTGGATGCAATCGCGGCTGTTTTAGCAAATCACCGGCGATGTGTTCGGTGACGAACTGATCGTATGGCAGGTCGGCATTCAAGGCTCGGATGACATAATCGCGATACTGAAATGCGTTGGGGGCATCGTTATCGAACTCATGTCCTCGTGATTCGGCATACCGCATCAGATCCAGCCAGTGGCGTCCCCAGCGTTCGCCAAATTGAGGAGACGCCAGAAGCTGATCGACGACCTTCTCAGTGGCGTTGGGCGATGGATCATTCAGGTAGGAATGAATCTGTGCGGGGGTCGGCGGGAGGCCGATCAGGTCGAAGTAGAGCCGTCGGATGATGGTCCGCTTGTCGGCGTGTTGTGCAGGCTGTAACTTGTTGGCTTCGAGCTTCGCCAGAATAAACTGATCCACGGGATGTGCCGACCAGTTCTTGTTCTTGACTGTCGGTGGTGTCACGTTTTTCAGTGGTTGCCAGACCCAGTGCGTTTCACGCCGGTGTTTGAGATCAAACGTTTCAGCAGCTTCTCTCTCGGCGGGTGGTTTTTCGTCGGGCCAGGGGAGTCCCATTTCGACCCAGCGTGTTAGGAGATCGATCTCTTCTTTTTTGAGACGTGTGTCGGGAGGCATCTCGAATGATTCATAACGAACGGCTTCCAGTAGCAGGCTGTCGTGTGGTTTTTTCGTGTCTACAGAAGGGCCTGAATCGCCGCCTTTCATGATCAGGGAGCGTGCATCGAGTCGCAGTCCCCCTTCGAGCCGTTTGGCCTGGCCGCTATGGCACTTGTAACAATGTTCGGCGAGCAGAGGGCGAATCGACTTTTCGAAGAACTCCAATTGATCCGGTGCAAATTGCGGAGCGGCGTCTACTTTTGATTTCGTTTCTTCAGCCGAAGTCGAAATGCTTACGCAGATGGCCATCAGTAGGATAACAGAGCTCGTGCGGAGAAATTGCTTCATGCGCGGAGGTTTCTTTTTCAGAATACAGGTCGTGATTCAGCCGAAGCTTCTTATGACAGCATATTCAGTACTACGTGTCATTTCAAAATGGGGGGAACAATATCTTTCAATATTGCCATAAGCTATTTTAACGCTTTCAGTTGAAGCGATTCAAGTTTTAATCGGCTAAGCTGAAAAAGAGAGCCGAATTCGCTGGAGGGAGGCTTAGATCAATTCTGACAATGGTTTGGCGTGTTCTTCTACCAGATATTGCGGACGGCCGCTGAAGTCTTCGATCGTAGTATGCTCTGTATTGATCCCCAGATTATGATACAGCGTGGAAAACAGTTCGGGGAATGTGACGGGACGATCGACGGCTTCGCCTCCCAGGCGATCGGTGGCGCCAATCACCTGACCGGTTTTCATGCCACCGCCGAAGAGGATGGCCGAGTTGACGCGGGGCCAGTGATCGCGGCCGACCCGGGCACTGATTTTGGGAGTTCGCCCGAATTCGCCCCAGATGGCGACGGTACAGTCTTGATCGAGACCACGTTGATGCAGGTCTTCCAGAAGCGCGCTGACGCATTGGTCGAAGATCGGGAAATCTTCTGCTTCGCGTTTGAAGATGGAGTTGTTGGGGCCGCCATGCCAGTCCCATTTGCTGTAGTTCAAAGTCACGACGCGGGCACCAGCTTCGATCAAGCGACGAGCCGCCAGCATGCTCTGCGGCACGCGGGGAGCGCCGTTACTGTCGATGAATTTTGTGGGATCGCCGGTACCATAGCGTTTGACGGTTTCCGGATCTTCTTTAGAAAGGTCCAGGGCTTCTGCCAGTTGAGACGAAGTCAACACGCCCATTGCCTGTTCGGTGAAGGTGTCCAGGCCGGTCATCATGCCGGATGCGTCTGCTTCCCGTTTGAAATTATCGATACTCTGTAGTAATTGTTTGCGATCAGAAAGCCGTTCGAGCGAAATGCCGTTCAGAACCATATCGTTACGGGTTGGGCCCATCGGACGGAAAGGCGAGTGCGAGAGTCCCAGAAAGCCAGGTCCCGGTTCATTGTAAGGGCCGTGAGTACAGGGGTAGCAGAGGCTGATAAAGGGGGGCGCCGATTCCACATGCGCGCCTTGTACTTTGGAAACGGTTGAACCGAATTGCGGCCAGCCTCCCTGTGGTTTCGTCTTTTTGGGGTCATGACCGTTGAAACACTGAATGGCATCATGGCCGCTTTGTGAACCGACGATGGAGCGTACCAGAACCATTTTATCCATGAGTTGTGCCATGCGGGGGAAGGCTTCACAGATTTCAATTCCAGGCACATTGGTTGAGATCGGTCGCCACGGACCGGCAATCTCTTTGGGGGCTTCCGGCTTGAGATCGATCATATCCTGATGCGGAGGGCCTCCGACCAGATAGATCATGATCACCGATTTCTGGCGTTTTTTATTGGCCGGGTTTGATTCGGCTTGTAACAGGCGGGGGAGGGTCAAGCCGGAAAGTCCCAGGCTACCAACCTGGAGAAAGTTCCGTCGCGATAAATGATCGCAAAATGAACCTTGTGCGTGGTTTTGTCCCAGCAGTGTCAACATCTTGATAGTTCTCCCGCTGTCGTCTGAAATCGATTGAGCGTATGAATTGTATCAAATTGTGTTTATGTGTTCCAGTGGAGTCTGTCAGGAACTAAGAATTATTTTCTGGCTCGTTCCCGTAATTCCGGCAGGGCTGCTTTGATACCAATCGTTCCCAAAGAGGCGATTGAGCCGATATTGACGAATCGGTAGCCTTCATCGATGGCCTGGCGGCAGCGGTCCAGATCTCCAAAGGTAATACCGGCTGGTTTATTGGCACGGGCGACTCGTTTGGGGAAATCGGCCAGTAATTTCAGGAGCTCGGGGTGTTCGGTCTGACCGATGATTCCCAGGGAAGCGGAAAGGTCCATTGGGCCGGCGAAGACAACATCGATGCCATCGACGGCGGCGATTTCCTCAATGTTTTCAATGCCTTCCGGTGATTCAATCTGGGCCACGATGGCCGTTTCCTGATTCGCATGGGGCAGATAGTCGTCGAAGGAGAAGTCCATAAACATCGTCCAGTCGGGAGAGACGCCACGGGTTCCTTCGGGCGGATATTTCGCGTACTGGACGGCCAGTTTCGCTTCTTCGGCATTGTTGATCTGCGGAACCATGATCGTGTTGGCTCCGATGTCGAGTGCTTTTTTGAAGTAGATTGGGTCGAGCCCGGGCACGCGAATCATCGGCATGCAGCCTTTGCGGCGGGCGATTTCCGGGAGATGTTTGACTTCATTGACACTGTAGGGACGATGTTCCAGATCGATCCATAAAAAATCGATACCAGTGTCGACAGAAAGTTTTGCCAGGATTTCAGAGGCATCCGGCATGCCGACTCCCAAAGCGACACCACCCTCAGAAAGTAGAGTTTTGATCTTATTTACGAACATCGTGAGGTCCTGAAAAGAGAACAACGATCATGAAGCGAAAAAACATGATAAGCAGAAACGAAGAAACGGCATACCCTGAGAGAGTATGCCGTTTCTGATTTATCATTTTTAATCAGAATCCGGTTTCGTCAAACTCTAGCGACTGATGTAGTACATCGCGGGGTCGTCAATGATCCACTCAGTGGACCAGGTGCGCCCATTGTCCTGATTGCAGACATTGAAGAAAGCAGTATGAAACGACTGAATTCTTGTTCCATATGGCAGATGTGAGGCAAATCGGTCAGCCGGGGTCAGAGGATCAACGCCGGGGCTGGCGTAGTAGTGAATACGTCCATCAGGAGTGAATGACATGCCGAGAGTCCACCAGCCAGTCTGTTTGATTTCCGGTCCGATGAAGTCCTGACCGGACGTATCTGCCCGGACGATAAAAACAGCGGAATCTTCACCATTCGGGCTATCTGTTTTGCTGTTGAACTGAATGAACATTCCCAGATAGAGGGTTTCGATTTTTGTGGAATAGCTGCTGCTGCGAAAAAATCGTCTTCGACTCTTGCTCTTCGATTTCATTGGTGCTTTCACTGCTGTTCTGAAACCAAAGGATGTACCGGTTTTGTCTTCCCATTCCTCAAATGGCGGGAGATAAACGCGGGTAACTACGCTGGGGGAAAAATTGACAGAGACCATGTTGCCCTGCATGATCAGGTCATCCTGATTGGTTCCCCGGCTGCCATGACCTGGAACACCCGTATGCAGCGACTTCATCAACAGAGCGCCTTTACTGCCGGGTAGGCCACCCGGTGGGGTAGGAACGCGCTGCAGAATATCTGGTTGTCCCCGTTTGGCACTTTCTGTCCAGATACTGTTGGCGGATTGCCCGAGTGGGTAACGGGTCTGTTTATCAACATTGTAGCTACTTTTGGGAAGATTGGTCACGAATTCCCAGGATTCATCTTCGAAATCATCCCAGGACCCATCTACCTTTGTGCCGGTTCCCGGCACCACTTGTGCGTTTACATCGGCTCCTGCAATTAGAATTGAGGTTCCTGCGATCAAAGCCAGACAATGTCTGGAGAAAAAATGATTCCATTGGAGAAGCATGATTTTCTGTTCCTGGCGATATTTTGTTGAAAAGAGAGAGCTGGGAATCATTTTTTCCCAGACTGATAAGATAGAAGTAAACGAAATGCGTGTAATTCACACATTCCTGCAGCGCGTGATTTTCGGCATTTGTTGCATTACTGGAATTATCGGATGGATCGACAGGAATGGTTCAACTTCTCCTGATGTGTCTGATTCGTTGTAAGTTCTATTCTCGTTTAAGTTTCCGTCTGAATGGTGTGATTATGAATTCAAACAGAGGTATCGAATTTTGGTGCTCATAGACCTATATCCGGCGTAGCTTTTGTATTTTGACTGATAGTTGTAGATTCCTGCTGGTTTCCTTGGCGAAATCAGCGGGCAGAATTGGATTTCGAAAATGGACTCGCTAAGATAGCGACTTGCTTTTCAAGCAGAATTCTTTCGTCCCAGCGGGCCTCGGTCCCTGGCAATTCAATTCATCGGCGGCCTTAGCGCGAGTGTCTCTGGTGATTCTTTGATTGCATCTATATTTCGAGAACGTAATGACCGATCCTCAAGTTTCTGAGCAGGATGCTCTTTCTCAGAGTTTAATCGATACAAAGCAGGAAGAATTAATCCTGGTACTGGATTTTGGGTCTCAAACATCGCAGTTGATTACGAGACGTGTTCGCGAGCAGAACGTCTTCAGTCAACTGGCACGTCCCAATCTTTCTGCGGAGCGGATTAAGGAACTCAATCCGAAAGGGATTATTCTTTCAGGTGGTCCTGCCAGCGTATATGGGGAAGACGCACCTCAGGCTGATCCGGAAATCTTCAATCTGGGGATACCGATTCTGGGGATCTGTTACGGCATGCAGCTTGTCTGTGATTCCCAGGGCTGTGAAGTCAAATCGGGAGAATCCCGGGAATTTGGACGCACGCCCTGTACTGTGAGTGATCATACAAATTTATTCTCCGGGGTGCCTACAAATTTTGTTGCCTGGATGAGTCACGGCGATCAGGTCCAGAATCTGAGCGAACACTTTACTTCTCTGGCGTCGACGGAAACCTGCCAGTTTGCAGCGGTAAAGCATCACAGCAAGCCTTTCTTCGGGCTACAGTTTCACCCGGAAGTCACGCATACTGAGTTTGGTGGCATGTTGCTTTCTAACTTTGTACAAAAAGTTTGTGGCTGTGAAGGGACCTGGCGAATTTCCAATTTGATTGAACAGGAAATTGAATCGATCCGGGAGCGGGTTGGCGATAAGCGTGTAATTTGTGGATTATCGGGGGGCGTTGACTCCTCGGTCGTCGCAGCATTGTTGTACCGCGCCATTGGTTCACAGCTTTCGTGTATCTTTGTGGATAACGGCCTGTTGAGAAAAGGGGAAGCCGACGAGGTGTCTCACCGTTTTGGAGAGCACTTTCAAACTGACCTGCACGTCGTTGATGCACAGGAGATGTTTTTATCGGAGCTTGCTGGTGTCTCTGACCCGCAGGAAAAACGGAAAATCATCGGTCGCTTGTTCATCGAAGTGTTTCAGAAAGAAGCGAAATCGATTGAGAACGCCCAGTTTCTGGCACAGGGAACGTTGTATCCCGATGTGATTGAATCGGGGGCCAACCCTGATGGTCCTGCAGCGACCATTAAATCGCACCATAACGTGGGGGGATTGCCGGAACAGCTTGGTTTTGAACTGATTGAACCGCTGCGTGAGTTGTTCAAAGATGAAGTCCGCGAAATGGGCCATGAACTGGGGCTGCCGGATGATTTGATTTATCGCCACCCCTTCCCCGGTCCCGGCCTGGCAGTGCGATGTCTGGGTGAAGTCACAGAAGAACGTCTGAAAGTGCTTCGGGAAGCGGATCTGATTGTGATTGATGAATTACATAAGGCAAACCTGTATCGCAAAACCAAGCAGGCGTTTGCCGTTTTGTTGCCGATTCGATCGGTGGGCGTGATGGGCGATGGCCGAACTTACGAGGATGTCGCTGCAATTCGCGCTGTCGAAACAGACGACTTTATGACCGCCAACTGGTCTCCGCTACCTCACGAAGTTCTGGAAAGAATGTCGACCCGTATCACAAATAATGTGCGGGGAATCAATCGCGTGGTATATGACATCAGCTCGAAACCACCCAGCACCATTGAGTGGGAATAATTCATTTCGCGGTGCCATTTCTGTCATTGAAACGGAATGGTTCGTCGTATTAACGATAGTCGCTCGTAGAGAGATTCTGGTTTTGGGGTGAAATGGACTTGATTTCCGTTGTAATCCGGGTATTTTAGAACACATTCGTTAATGTTCTTTATAATTTACTCGCCCTGGAAGTCGGAACGAGAAAATCGGACTCAAGCCTGAGTTTGAGCTCAGATTGTTCCTCTTCATCTTCCCACCTTTGATTCCTCATACATGATGACTGCGTTTCTTGGCATAGAAAGTCGGAATACATGATTTCGGTTACTCAGCGAAAAGTGTTTTGTCTGGTCCTGGTTTGTTTCACAGGCGTTCTCTTAGTTGGCAGCAGTTTTTATTCATCAGCGACTGCACAAAAGCCTTTGCCGAATGAAGGGGACTTAGCAAAGCGGCTAAAGCGGATTCCTGCAACGCCTCCTGAAATGAGTCTCAAAGGGTTTAAGCTGGAACGTGATTTTGAGTTGGAACTGGTGGCCGCTGAGCCTGATGTAATGGACCCAGTGGATGCCTGTTTTGATGAAAACGGGCAAATGTATGTTGCTGAAATGCGAGGCTATCCTTATCTGCCGGATCAGGTACCAGATTATATGCCCGGTCCCGTCCGAAAAAATGCGGGTGTGATTCGGTTATTAAAAGATACGACCGGCGACGGCAAAATGGATAAAAGCTTTGTCTTTGCAGATACGATTACCTGGCCCACTTCGGTTTGCTGTTATGACGGCGGTGTATATGTGATTGCGCCTCCCTATATTTATTACTTCAAAGACACCGACGGCGATGACAAAGCTGATATTCGCGAGACGGTCTTCACCGGGCTGCGAACCAATAATGTGCAAGGGTTGGCGAACAATCTGAAATGGGGTTTGGATAATCATATTTACTTTGCGGGCGGGACCAACGGCGGTTCCATTTTGAAAGACGGTAAAGAAGTGATCCCTGCAGGGCGACGGGATTTGAAGCTGAATCCCAAGACCCGAGAACTGGAAGCGGTTTCGGGTGGTTCGCAGTTTGGACATTCAATGGACGACTGGGGAAACCGTTTTGTCTGCAGTAACAGTAATCACATTCAGCATGTGGTTTATCCCAGCAATTATTTGAAACGCAACGCGTATCTGGCGGTTCCCGGAGTGTTGCGGACGGCAGCAAAGCGTGGGGCGGCTGCTCCCGTGTTTCGCCGGAGTCCACCGGAGCCTTACCGTGTGGTGCGAACCGCGCGGCGTGCCGCTGATCCGAAATTTCGTAAGCGCCTTTCACCGACGGAATTAGTGGCAACGGGCTTTTTTACTTCCGCCACCGGAGTCACCATTTATCGTGGTGGTGCTTACCCTGCTGAATTTCAGGGGAATGCATTCATAGGCGATGTTGGTGGAAACCTGATTCACCGTAAAACGATGGATGGTAAGGGAGCCACCTATGTCGCGACTCGGGCTGATGAAGATACCGAATTTATTACTTCGAATGATAACTGGTTTCGTCCGGTCAATTTTGTAAATGCACCGGATGGGACGCTGTGGGTTCTCGATATGTATCGGGAAACGATCGAACATCCCTTTTCGATTCCAGAAGACATCAAGCGACATCTTGACCTGGAAAGCGGTCATGATCGCGGGCGGATTTATCGACTGAAGCATCCCGAGGGGAAGACATTCAAAGTTCAGAAATTAGGTGTGCTGCCCGTCGATCAACTGGTATTGCAGTTGGAATCACCGAACAGCTGGAACCGGGAGACCGCTCAACGTTTGATCTGGGAACGCCAGGATAAGGCGGCGATTCTGCATCTGGTCAAACTGTTTCAAACGTCAAAGCAACCTTTGGGGCGTTTGCATGCGTTATGGACTCTTGATGGATTGAATGCGTTAAATTCGGATATTCTGATGAAAGCATTACAGGATTCGGAAGCCGGAATTAGAGAGCATGCGATTCGGTTGTCCGAGAGGTATGCGAAAGAGAACTCGGAATTGTCTGAAGCGGTTCTCAAATTAACAGACGATCCGGAATACCGGGTGCAATTGCAGCTGGCGTTTTCGCTGGGTGAATTTGACAGACAGGCCGCGATTGCCGGTTTGACGAAACTGGTAGACTCAAAGAATTATGATGGAGATATGCAGGTTGCAGTGCTGACCTCTTCAGCAGAGATTGCCGGGCCTTTAGCGGTGAATTTCCTGCGAGAATCAGCTGGTACACTTTCCGGCTCAAAACGACCTCTTGTGGTCGAACTGTTGCGTATTGCCGGTGCGAAAAAGGAAACGGATGACGCATTGGCAGTGTTGGATTTTGTCTCGGGGGATTCCATTTCACTGGTTCAGAAACAGTTGGTACTGGGGGCTTTAGGAGAAGGTCTGGGCCGTCGTGGTGCCTCGCTGGCGACCTTGCTGAAAGATCCTCAAATCAGTACTGATGTCAAACAGCGTTTTGACAAAACCGTCGCTGAAGCCGTTGAAACGGCTGAGGATGAAGACAAGCCTGTGGCAGAACGAGTGGCTGCAGTTCGCCTGCTGGGCTTTATGGATTTCAGCGTTGCCGGCGATGTACTGGCTGAAGTGTTGAATCCGCGTTCCTCACCAAAAATTCAGCTGGCAGCCGTTGAAGCATTATCCCGGATGGAGCACAAAGATGTGGGTTCTGCGCTGCTGACAAACTGGTCCGGATTCAGTCCGGCTGTGCGGACCGATGTGGTCGATGCGTTACTGGGATCGTCCGGGCGGATTGATACTTTGCTGGCCGCGATCAAGAAAAAGCAGGTTAAGCTCAACGAGATTTCCCGCGACAAAAAAGACCTGTTGATGAATCACCCCAATAAGGAGATTCGCAAACGCGCTCGCAAGGTGCTGGGAAGCGATGTCAACAGTGACCGGGCGAAGATCGTGGCGGCGTATCAGTCGGCTTTGGAATTAAAGGGCGATGTAGAGAGTGGAAAGAAGATTTATCTGAAGAATTGTGCCGGCTGCCATAAAGTCGGGGATCAGGGGCATAATGTCGGGCCAAATCTGGCAACGACGAAAAACAAGTCCAACGGTGACTTGCTGATCGCGATTCTGGACCCCAGTCGCGAAGCGCAGTCCAACTATAATACTTATACCATCGTCACGGAGCAGGGAAAGCTATTTACCGGTATCATTGCTGCAGAAACGGCGACGAGCTATACCATTCGCCGCGCGGAAGGCAAAGAAGATGTGATACTGCGAAACAATATCGATACTCTGCTGTCCAATGGGGTTTCTTTAATGCCTAATGGCTTGGAGAAAGAAGTCAATCCGCAGCAGATGGCGGATTTACTGGAGTTCATCAAGTCGCTGGAAGCGCCCCCTCAAAAGTAGAGGTTCTCTTTCGTGCATAAAAAAACAGCCCTGTCAGACTGATTCTGGCAGGGCTGTTTGATTTGATACAGCGTGATTGAGAGAGGTTTACCAATCCATTCCCAAAGTGATCGAACCACCGAGGAGACTCAGGTCTCCTGATTCGCTGGCGGCTGATCCGGCACCATTCCACCACATTCCTTCCCAAGCTGCACGAACCCAGACGAGGGCTCCTGTTTGCAGTACGAAATCGGCCTGCATACCAACCTGAATTTCAGCGATACTTAATGATTTTTTGGATTCGGTTTGTGCAGATGCAACCACCGGTCCCGGGTTTCTGTCGATAGCTGAGTATTTTGACTTACCCCACAAAGCGGAATATTTGGCGCTGGAGATCAATGACACGCTGGAAGTACCCTTTGATCGTCTGTCGAAGAGTCCCAGGGGGCGTCGGGCTTCACCAAAGACCACGATACCATTTCCGTCAAATCGATGTCCTGCATCTGACTGAACCTGGGAACCACTGGCGGTTCCGATCGCATGGTATCCTTGACTGACCGAAGCATGACGGTAGCCACCGCCGAAAGTGGTTTGCCAACGCTCAAAGTTCAATTCCTGGCTTAAATCGACATCAATGGTGTAGAGTTTCAAGCTACTTGTGGTGTTGATGTAGTCACCGGCCTGGCCGCCGGCCCGGATTCCACCAATTGTGGTTTTGGTAGGCAATCCATTGAAGAAGACAAAGTTATTAGGGGAAGTCGCTCCACTGCCGGAGTTATCTTCCAGCTGGAACCAGCGAACTTGAGCGCTAAGCCCTTCATTATCAATGAGCCCCAGGTTGATGCGAGGAGCGGTCTGGTAATTGTATGGAAAATCATTAGACGTCGTGATGGTCGTCATTCCGGATTGATCTTCTGTTGTAAAAGCGGTATCGGTATCAAAGCCGGGTTTTACAAAAACAGCAGCGGCACCAGCGACGATTCCGAGACGCTCGTAAGGCATTTCATCCAGATAGGGTTCTTCAATCCAGTCCCCCTGGGTGTATTCTTCTACGGGACCGTAATACTCACCATTGCTATAATTTTCGGGCATTGCAATGGGGGATAAATCAGAAGTCCGAGGAGACGACGGTGCGAATGAGACGGCGTCGATTGCAGACTCGGGTTCGTAATAGTCCGAGGCATTTGAAATTCTGAAGACCCCTTCAGATTCATTTGATGGTTCGACTGGGAAATCTGTTTGAGAATACAGTGCCTGCGTTGAAAAACAGCAGATTCCCGCAATTATCAAGCCAACGAATCCGTTCGTTCTCATAGCTTAATCTCTCCATTTCAGCTCAATCAGAACCGTTTCAATTCCGTTGACTGAAAGATGCTAATTAAAAACTAACCTCTCCGATATAACACGCTTTGTGAATTCAGAGCATTCTTGTGCGTAAGTACAGCAATAGGTGAGGCTGTGTAGACAACCCGCTGTCACAATTGATCGGCTTGATACAGCTGAGAAGACCATTAAAAACGGTACATCTTGAAAAAACAGTACGATTTTTCGCTTCAAATGATTCGAATGTATACGTCGCCTTTCAGGAATTCTCATCCTAATTTACCCATTCTTTTATGAGTTCGATTTCTTAAGCATCAGTTAAGTAATGAGTTATGGATTTGGAAAAAATTGAGAAATGCTGAGACGATGAAATGATTCATCGTTAGTTTTACTCTGGCCGTTCGTCTGTACTGTGACAATTTTGCGTTGTTGCTGAGAAGAGGAAGAGTGAATCACCGTGGCAATCTGCTTTACTCACCTGTCAGTATTCCTGCATTCGGGTGCTGGCATGATTGGTATAAGTGGAATTCAGTGGTTATATTTTACCTAATTTGTGCAAATTTCTTTGACTTCGGTTCAGAGTAGTTTTTAGCATCAAAGACTGGATTTCTGTTAATAGGCAGAAAAACCGTAATGGGGCAGTGGTCGGATGTATTTTGTTACGGCTCGCCTTATTTCAGATTGAGTCAGAATTTAATAACTAACAATAAAACAGATTGGCGTTTAAGTTTATTGTAAAGATGAAAGTGGGATGTGAAATCTCATTCATTTTGCGGTAAAATGCCAAGGCAAAATTAGAGTTTATGGGAGACAGCAGATGTTACTGACATCTTGGGTTGAGTCGATGCGAGTTGCTTTTGAAAAAAGCCGTAAGGCAACTTTAAATCCTCGTCGCCGACTTCAGCTTAGAAGTGCGCCTTCTACAGCACGTCAGAAAGTTCAACGCCGTGTTGCGATTGAACAGTTGGAAGATCGAACACTTCTGACCACGTTGATTATCAATCAGCTGACGGCTGGCCTGGGTCTGACGCTTAACAATGCTGTCATTGACGCGGATTCAGATGGTGTTTCTGATTTTGACTCAATCATCTTCGAGGATCTGACGATTGATGCATCGTCCGGAAACGGGGTTTCGATTGATCTGGATAATCTGACATTCAACGAACCATTTACAATTCTGTTTGATAATGTCTCCATCAATGGCGCAGCAGGCGCAGGGATCGATATCGAACTGTCTAACCTGCTGGTTGATACCATTGCGATTGATAGCTCAACCATCTCCGGAGATGTGGGCAATGCCTTCAATGTCGATTTGACGAATGTGGAGCTCAACGAGTTTAACGTGATCGATTCCACAATCGCAGGCCAGTCGGGCGCAGGCATGAATGTGGCGTTGAGTGCTTCGACCATTAAAGAATCTTCGATTCGACGTTCAACCATCGACGGTGTTGCGTTTGATGTTACAAATGGATCGGTTCTGCTGCATACCACGATGGCAGACAGCCAGGTTTCCGGGAATACAGGCAACGACGGCTTCAGTCTCAATCTTGTTGACTCAATCGCCGAAGAGCTGCGTCTGACAAATAACAATGCTATTCAAGGTGTGAGTATCAATGTCGATGATACTCTTGCCGGAGGTGCTGCATTATTAACGGAACTGTATATTCACAGTAATACTATCAGTGACAATCAGGTGGGTGACGGGATTCGCATCGACTTGAACAACGTTGATTTATTCGCCTCCATTACTGGTAACTCCATCCTTGATAATAACGGACATGGTATTGTCTTTGATCAGGTTGATGGCGATTTAAGCGGCGATATTTCTGATAACCTGATCGGTAATAACAGCGGTCATGGTATCTTCTTCACTCCTTCGACAACGAACCCCATTCCAACCGGTGACGGTGCACCAGGCGTACCTCCGTTTGCCGGCATTCCCGGCGCGACAGATAAAATTGATTTTGCAGCACCGCGAAATGAAGTTCAGTTGATTACTTTTGCCGGGCAAGCGTCCGGCGGTTTCTTCCAACTTCAATATACGGACAATCAAGGCCTTCAGAGTACGACCCTGGATATTGCTCACACGGCGACTGCGGCACAGGTGAAAGCGGCTTTGGTCGCTATGGGTTCGGATATCACCGTTGATGATATTCTCGTGAACGGTAATTTCGAGGATGGCTATGAAATCGAATTCGTGAATGACCTGGCGGGGCAAAATATGAACTCGCTGGAAGTGGTTAATTCTACTCTGACGTTTTTGCCTCCCTCTGTTTTCTTAGCACAGGATACGAGTGGTAATCAAAGTGAAGTTCAAACGATTCTGTTTTCATCAGTCCCGACATTTGGGACTTACACGTTATTCTTCCTGGGGCAGTCGACTACATTAGCCTACAACGCTACTGATGTTGATATCCAAAATGCGCTCATCGGTCTTGCAGCGAATGCCGGATATCCCGCCGCTGATATCGTCGTCACGAATAACGGACTTGAGTTTGAGATTGCAATTATTGATGATCACAGTAACTCCCTGGCTTACATTGATATTGATGAGGTTATTCCCAACGCCGATGGTTTGAATTTTAATATTACAATTACCGAACAGAGGGCCGGAAGCAACAGTGTCAACGAACAGCAATTGCTGGAAATTATGAGCCCCAATAATCCTGCAGGTCAGCAGTTTTTCTTGACTTTTGGAGGAACAGATACAGGCCTGATCACGATTGGTCCTGATAACGCAACCACGATTGCCAATATTGACTTTGCGCTGGAAGCAGCAGGATTTGGTGGTACAGGGAATGAGTTCACTGTTTCTGGCTCGCTTGCCAATGGTTTCGTCATCGAATTTACAGGTGATCTGGAACTGGCAGATCAACCTCTACTTCAAGCTACCTGGCCTCCCGGGATTACGATTACTCCCAATACGACGACTCCCGGAGATGGTCAAAATGAAATCCAGCAGATTTTCTTTCCCGCGCAACCCGGGGGGGGAGATTTTACCCTCACGCTGGATGCCGAAACAACTGGTCCCCTGGCATTTGATGCGACTGCTTTAGAGGTACAGACGGCTCTTGAAGCATTGTCAAATATTGGTTTTGGAAATGTTTCCGTTACTAAGACTTTCTTTGGTAGTGCCTTCGTGTATCAGATCGAATTTGTTGGTACGAACAGCCTGAGACCAGCCGACTTTGTAGCGAATCCTGCTGGTACACTTCTGACGATCGATCCTTCAAACCTGATTGCCGCAGTACCTACCGTGACGACGGTTTCTGAAGGAACCAGCCTGAACGAAGTCCAGGAAGTGGTCATTAACGGGGCACCGACGGGAGGGTTCTTCACGCTCACCTTCGATGGTGAAACGACAGGTACAATCGCCTATAACGCGAATGCTGCCTCGATCATTACAGAATTAGAATTGCTGGGTGGGATTAACCCCGGTGAAGTACTTGTTCGGGGCGATGCCGTTAATGGATTTGAAATTGAGTTTGTCGGTACCCTGGCTACGATCGATGTGCCACAGATTACAGCGGATGCAAGCGGGTTGACTGGCGGAATCGACCCGTCGATTACAACAAAGACCACATCGGTCGGTGGATATTTACGTGGGATTCGCGGGAATACCATCGTGAGTAACCTGGGGGCGGGGATTGAAGTTGATCTGGCGATGTATACGTCATTCTATGGTGATGTCGCAGGCAATACGATCAGCGGGAATCAAACTCAGGGTATTAGCCTGAACGCATCAGATCCAACGCCTTTGATCAGTGTTGATTTCAGCTTATCTGTCGATGGTAACACGATGGATGCCAACCGTGGAGCGGCGGTCGCGGTCAATATGGAAGATACTGCGACTGGTGATGTGAGTATTACGAACAATACCATTACAGGCACCGTGGATGACGGCAATCTCGCCACCCCTTATACCGGGGATGCGATTTACATTGATCTGTATGGAACCGATGTCAGTTTTGAAGCATACAATCAATTGCGCGATCTGACCATTGAAGGCAACTACCTGGGTACTGACTCCGCTACTACTGCCGGGCTGGGGAATGCAGGAAATGGTGTGGGGATTCACATCGAGGAGTCGACCATTATTGACCGAACCCAGATTTCCAATAACGTGATTGCCAATAACACAGGCGATGGTGTCTTCTTCCATCGTGAAGATGATGCCCGTGTGGGGCGTGCTATCGTTGATCCGATTGTCGGCGAAGAACGTGCTGTGATGATTTACAGCAACACGATCACCGGGAACAGTAACGGGGTTGATATTCTGGCCCAGAATGGAACATTAACGACCACGGATTTTGAGATTCGCGAGAATATTCTCTCGTCCAACGTCATCGACGGAATCAAACTGCATGCCGAAGCAGATGCCACCATTTTTGTCGATATCATCAACAATCAGCTTACTCAGAACTCTAGAAATGGTATTGAGTCGACAACGCGCAGTACCAGTTATGATGGGACGGACCGTCGCGATGTCGCGGGGACCTGGATCCAGAATAATATCAGCAATAACGCGGATCATGGTGTCGAAATTTCCGGAAGGATCGGTAACCGTAACATGCTGTTTATCGGCTTGGATGGTGTGGACCCCATCACTGGTATTGATCGTGGAAACGTGATTGAATCAAATGGCCGTGATGGAATTCAGGTTGCAGCACTCCTGGATCCGATCGACGGCAATATCAAAATCGCGAATAACTCAATTCAGTACAACCAGACGGGTGGTGTGGAATTATTGGGGAAGAATCTGAATTCTTCGATCGATAATAACGATATTTCGAACAACAATGGAAAAGGGATCGACATCAACTCAAATCATCAAACTTCCTTTATTCGTGGTAACACGATTGCAGGAAATGCGGGTGATGGATTGGAAATATTGAGTGCCAATTTGATTACTCATACAGAAGATGGTGTCGGTCGCGGGAGATCTTATAATGAACCACACACTTCCGTCACCGTGATCGGTAACTTCATCGATAACAATGGTGGTCGTGGCGTCGATCTGCAGACAGAACAGAGTGCCAATTCCGATTTCATTTTCGGTGATGGCACGATTGCCGGTGCGAATGAGATTTATTCAAATGCTCTGGAAGGGTTTTACGTTGTAACAACTGCTTCGACAGGACAGGATCAGGATGCCGACAGTACTGCAACACTTGATGCCACGGGAGACGTGACAACCTCTGATGCAGATATGGTGTTGCAAATCAACACCAACTTCATTCAGGATAATGGAGGGAGTAGTAACTTTTCCTCCACCGGTTTAGTCCTGCGGATTGGAACCATGGCTTCGACGCGCGATTGGGTGAGTCAAACACCGGGATCTCGTGTCAGCGTGGGCGATGAAGGCAGTGGTGCCGATTCCAATGGTCGTTCCAATGTTTCTGTTACCGGAAATATTTTCGAAGGTAACTTTGGAGAAGATGTTTACATCGAATCGTTTACTTCGACCGTCGATCCGCCTACCACGACTGATAACTGGGATGTCAATGCAAATCCGGCTTTCCGCGTTACTGGTTCCTATCGGCGCGATCCGTTGGCAAAATTAAATCTGGTCTTTGAAGAGAATACCGGTAATGGTCTGAATGTTGTTAATTTTGGTGCGTACTATGACAATGCGGAACCCGTGTTTAAATCCCGTCTGGCTAACGGAACACCAGCACCGAACCCGGATGGCCCCTTCAACTCCGCCACCCGTCGCCGGAATGCACAGCGCGTTGCTTCCCGTGCTGGTTGGGCGCCGACGGGTGCTCCGAACGACGGTCCAGATATCGCCGCAGTACTGGGAGCCAGCATTGATCCTGTCTCAGGGCGAATTCTGATTCAGAGTGATGATGTCAGTGTATTAGGAAATGGATATACCGTTCAGATTACTCCTGACTTTTTTGGTCCTGCATTTCCTGCTGGACGTGCTTATGATGTCCCGCTTTCTAATCCTGCATACGGTGTCTTTCAGATTACCGATATTGATTACAATGCTAATACTTTTACATTGATCAGTACAGAGGGCGCTGATCTAACTGGATTCTCCACTACCGGATTCTGGTCGACGACAGAAAATAATGGGTCTTTTGTTTATGACGGAACCGGTGTCAGTACGTTTCGGGTTGCAGATGGCTGGCAAAATAACAACTTTCAAAGTGGCGATAACTTCTTCAGCCAAAGCATTATTTTAGGGAACCGACCTGGTGAGCAGGATTTTGCCTGGGACACCTGGGTGCCGAATGCCAATACGTTCCTGGCTCCGTTTGTCGGTACGTTCCTGACGGCTGATATTTCTGTCGCCGTTCCCGATCCAACAAATGTGACGACACTCGGCGATTTCACGATTTCCTTTACGGAAGATGTCTTCTTTGATCCAACTGATGCTGGTTTTGGTGTGAGCCTCTCCGATTTTAGTCTCTTTCACGATGAGGTTGCCGTTAGCCTGGCAGGAGCCACGTTGTCACAGATCGATGCTCGGACTTACACGTTGAATATCGATGGGATTCTTGGTGTAGAAGGTGATGGCGAATACGAGCTACGTTTGAACGCGGATGGTACGATTTTTGATGCCAAGTATATTGACACATATAATCCGATGCAGTTTGGCGATGTTGAACGCTTCACAATTGATAGCGATCCTCCGACTGCCATGATTGAACCGGTTTCTTTAACGCCGATCAACAGGGCTGCCGGTGAAGTGATTGTGAACTTCTCGGAAGATGTAAACGGCGTCGATCTCAGTGACTTTTCGATTGCGTTTACTCCTGCGGGAGGTGGCGCGACGACTACGATGAATCTTGATTCTACGCCGGCGACATTGACGCAGGTGACCGGCAGTCAGTTTGTGCTGGATCTGAGTAAAGTGACCAGTCTGTCAGGTGATTATGAGCTAACACTGACCGCTGCCGGATCGTCGATTACTGACCTCGCCGGAAATGCACTGGCTGCTAACGCGATTGATATGTGGGTGAACGACACACTGGCCCCGATCCCGGCATTTGATAATGTGACCGATCCAGTTGATCCGTTAACGCTTCCAGGCTTATCCGTGTTTCTCGAATTCTCTGATAGTGATTTGGCAGTAACGCCTGCTATCTCGGACTTCACTTTGACTCATCCTGATGGGAGCGTCGAGACACTCACTGCTCTGAATGCCAGCATTAACGATCTCTCCACTGCTTCTGTAGCCCGGTTCGAAATTGTTCTGGATATGCTCGTCTTAGAGAATGGGCTGTATACCGTGACGTTCAATGGTGAAGGGTCTGCCGTTGAAGATCTATCGGGGAACAAAGTTTCCGGTTCTGCATCGGAAACCTTTCAGGTTGGTGATGAAATCATTGCCCCGACGGCAGGGATTCAGGATATCACACCGGACCCCCGTGATTCCTTTTCTGCGGTCGGTGATGTGACGATCAACTTCTCTGAAGATGTGACGGGGGTCGATGCAACTGATTTTAAATTGTTCCGTGATGATGGGACCACAGTCACCGATGTTGATCTCACCGGATTAATGGTTCTCCAGGTGAACGATTCAACATACCGGATCAATCTGGGAGCCTACACGGCACTTGATGGTGAATATACATTGCAACTGCTGGCGGATGGGACCATTGAGGATACCGCTTTCAACAAGTTTACTGCCGGGGCTTCTGACAGCTGGCGCACAGGGGGCACCGGCCCTGAAGCGATGATCGAAGATTTACCAGCGACTCTGGTGACCAATGCCGGGGTTGTGACGGTTAATTTCAGTCAAAGTGTCACGGGCGTTGATATTACGGATTTCCAACTGACACTGAATGGCCAGGATATCCCACTGACAGGACTGACGGTGATTCCTGTCAGTGGTAACGAATATGCAATTGATTTAAGCAGTGTGACGCAAGCATATGGAACCTACGAACTGTCTCTCATCGCTGCAGGGGCCAACATTCGGAATGCTTCCAATGATCCTATTCTCGATGATGCTTCCGAAAGCTGGATCAACAGCTCTACGATTGATCTGGTGAGCTCTCCTGTCTTCACCGACGGAGTCGATTCTGTCTTCGGAGATGGTATCGTCGGCGATCTCTCTGGAACGCCGGATACCCAAACATTGCGGGCTGCGATTCAGGAAGCCAATGCGCTGGCCGGTTCAAATATAATCGATCTCGCCGCTGGTACCTACACATTGAGCATTGGTGGCATTGATGAAGATCAATCTGCCACGGGTGACCTGGATATTCGTGATAACCTGACGATTCGCGGTCAGGGCGTCGGCGTGACGACAATTGACGCTGGTATGCTGGACCGAATCTTCCAGGTCTTTGCCGGAATTACTTTGAATCTGGAAAATCTGACGATTACCGGCGGTAACCTGACGGGGAGTGCCGACGGAGCTGGTATCCGTAACAGTGGTACGACCACTTTGACGAATGTAGAAGTCACTGGAAATATTGCTGCAGACAGTGCCGGTGGTATTAACAACAGCGGCTTGATGATCATTGTTGACAGTACGATTTCTAATAATGAAGCCGGTGGAAGCGGTGGTGGTATCCGAAATACGGGAACTCTTGAGGTGACCCGCAGTACCATCTCCGGAAACATTACTGGTCGAGATGGTGGTGGTCTCTTTAACGCGGGAGCAGGAACGGCGACATTATCTAACGCCACGTTCTCCGGAAACGAGGCAGCCCGAGATGGGGGGGCAATCCGAAATACCGCCACGGTGGCTGCCACCAATAATACCATGACACTGAATAGTGCGATCTCTTCCGGGGGGGCGATTTCCAACAGTGGCGCTTTCACGCTTCAAAACAACCTGATCATTGACAACATCGCGGCGGTCGATGTCGAAGTTGAGGGAAGCTATATCAGTCTGGGAAGTAACCTGACCGGTTTGATTGGTGGTGCGACTGGCTTTGGTGCCACCGATATTCTGAATGTCATCGATCCTACTCCCGTGCTGGATTCGACTCTGGCTGATAATGGTGGACCGACTCTGACGCACGCCTTGCTTCTGGGCAGTATCGCCATCGATGCAGGAATCAATACCAATACAGATGCATTGGAACAGCGTGGTTCAACACGCATCCTGGGAACGAACGTGGATATTGGTGCCATTGAGTTTGGTGCGTTCTTCGTCAACAGCAATCTGGACACAGTTGATGTAAATCCTGGTGACGGCGTTGCCGCCGATGTGGATGGGAATATTACTCTCAGAGCCGCGATCATGGAAGCCAATGCCTTGGCAGGCGATTCCGTGATTATTCTGGGGCCTGGTACGTTTAATTTAACGATTGCCGGGGCTGCTGAATCAGCGGCACTCACGGGCGACCTGGATATCACTGATCTTACTGGATCGTTGACAATTACAGGTGCTGGCAGCGGCCAGACGATCATTGACGCCACGGACCTGGGTGACCGTGTGTTTGATGTGCTGTCTGGCGCAAATTTAACATTGGATGGTGTGACTGTGACTGGCGGTTATACCGAACTTGAAAGCGGTGGTGGTATCCGCAATATTGGAACATTGGCGCTGGTGAACTCGGTCGTCGATAATAATACCTCTGATTTGAACGCAGGTGGTATTCTGAATGGTCTGCTGAGTCAGCAGGGGATTTTAAGTTTGACCAATAGTGTAGTCTCAAATAACTCTGCTGTAGATGGCGGCGGTATCTTCAACAATGATCAGTCTCAATTGACACTCGTTGATTCTGAAGTGATTGGGAATACGGCAACCAATGACGGTGGGGGGATCTTCAATGATCTTCAAGCGACGATAGACCTTCTCAGAAGTTCCATCTCAAATAACGTCGCCACTCTCGATGGTGGTGGTATCTATAATAACGACCTGTCCTCGCTTACGATCAACGACAGTAAGGTCAATGGCAATACGGCCAATCAGGGAGCAGGGATCTTCAATGAAGAGGCCGCAAGTCTGACTGTTGCCCGAACCACGGTCTCTGGTAACAAAGCAACACTGGATGGTGGCGGTATTTATAACGACGAAGGGGTTGTCACACTCGATGATGTCTCTATCTTAACCAACACCGCTGATAATGATGGTGGTGGTCTCTACAACGCGTCTGCTGGTTCGGTAACAATTACCAATGGGTACTTTGATGATAACTCAGCTGACCGTGATGGTGGTGCCATTGCGAACTTCGGTGTCAGCCTCTCACTTGATGCGACCATCATCCGAGACAGTGAAGCATTGAGAAATGGTGGTGGGCTGTTTAATGATCAGGAAGAAGGAACTGTCACTCTGTTGCTCACTTCTTTAATCAATAACGAAGCTCAAAACGGGGGGGGGATTTATAACCAGGAGTTGGGAAGTCTGAATCTGGAATTCTCTGACGTGATGTCGAACATCGCGACCATGAATGGCGGCGGTATCTTTAATACAGCTGATGGCGCACTGACTCTTCAAGGAAGCACCGTTGACGGCAATGTGTCAACGTTGAATGGAGCAGGTATCTATAATGAAGATAATGCTCAGTTGAATGTGTTGAACAGTACGGTTTCCAACAACGTCGCGAGCAATCTGGGTGGTGGGATTTATAATAATTCGATCATGGTGGCTGATATCGTCAACGCCACGATCTCAGGGAACGAAGCATCCAGTGGTGGTGGTATTTACAATAGCGACGAAGGGAGCATGGAAATTACCAATGCGACCATCTTTAATAACCACGCAGATATCGCTGGTGGCGTTCTGAATGTCTCTGGCGGTTCTATCAGTGTCTCGAACACGATCATCGCAGGTAACTCCAGTGACTCAGCCGGTCCTGATGTAAATGGAATGTTCAATTCTCTGGGAACCAACCTGATTGGCGAGTCGATCGGCAATGGGTTTACAGATGGGGTGAACGGAGATCTGGTGGGTACCATTGGAAACGCGGTCAGTCCGGGGCTGGGGGCACTGCAGGATAACGGCGGTGCGACCTTCACTCACGAACTGCTGGGGGGAAGTCTGGCACGCGATGCCGGTAATAATTTCTATGCTCCGACTGATGACCAGCGTGGTTTTGCCCGCTTGTTCGATGGTGACGGCGATGGTTCCCTGGTTGTTGATATCGGGGCGTTTGAATCTGGCTACATTGTGACCGGGTTTACTGATTCCGTTGACGCAAATCCTGGTGATGGCGTGAGTGTGGATGAAAATGGTCGAAGCACCTTGCGAGCTGCGGTCATGGAAGCCAACGCACGTATCGGAGCCGATACGATTCTGCTTGGTACTGGTGTCTACACCCTGTCACTGTTTGGCTTAGGCGAAAATAACTCTTTACTGGGCGATCTGGATATTACCGATGACCTGACCATTATCGGTGCCGGTGCAGGCAGGACTGTGATCGATGCAGATTTTCTTGATCGTATCTTCCACATCTTTAGTGGGGTCAATGTCTCCATTCGTGGAGTTACGTTGGTCAATGGCAACGTCACAAGCGTAGAAGATGGGGGGGCGATTCTCAACTTCGGTAACCTGAGTCTGGAAGATGTTGAGATTCGAAACAGTGTCGCGAATCGTGGTGGTGCCGTATTTAACGTCGGCGTGCTGAATGTAACCGATAGTGAATTGCTTCAAAATACGGCGATTGCTGACGGGGGAGCTATCTACAACATTGATTCTGGTACGGTAACCGTCGATCTGAGTACCATTTCCGGAAACGATGCTGAAAATGGTGGTGGTGTCTTCAACTCCACAGGGGGAACCCTGGAAGTCACCGGCACGACAATCGACGGCAATACTGCAACGGTTGCCGGTGGTGGTGTCTTCATTTCGAATGAAGTGGCTGTGGGGAATGGTGAAGGGGGTAGCGGAGGGGCTGTACCGAATCCTTCCTCTTCACTGGAATCACAGTATCAGGGTGAAGTCGTGGTGGCAGAAACGTATGAAGTAGAGACTAGTCCTAGATACGATAACGGTGACGCAGAAGCTGCCAGCTCGATCGAAGCTCCTCCATTTCTAGTTGCCGATACGTTCAACCTGAGTTCGCTGCCCGGATCTAACTTCACGATTTATCTCGACTTCAATGGCCACACGACAACTGGCACACAGTGGAACACTGATTTCGGTCAGGTTTCGATTGTTACCCCTGCTTATGATACCGATGGCAACGTCGGGTCATTCAGCCTTGCTGAAATCGAAGATATACAACGAGCCTGGTTACGCGTTGCTGAGGACTTTGCTCCGTTTAACGTCAATGTTACCACCGCGGAGCCACCAGTCAGCGATCTGATCAGGACTGATGCCTCAGATACGCGCTGGGGTGTGCGTGTCGTTAGTGGTGTGGACACCTTTGATCTCGGCGGTACCGGGGGCCTTGCATACCTGACATCGTTCAACGCCAGCACGGACACACCGGCCTTCGTATTTAACGCAGGTCTGATTGGTGTTGCCGAGACGATCAGCCACGAAGTGGGACACACACTGGGATTAAGCCATGATGGTACGTCAATCCTGGAATATTACCCGGGTCATGGTACCGGTGCAACGAGCTGGGCTCCGATCATGGGGGCTGGTTTTTTACCGGAAGGTCTGGTCCAGTGGAGTAGTGGTGAATACACCGACGCCGACAACAGCGAAGACGATCTGACTATCATCACAACCCAGAACGGATTTGGTTATCGCATCGACGATCACGGGAACGGAACTGGTGCTGCGTCAATTATCACCGGCGGCATGGCTTCCGGAATCGTGGAGCGAAACACAGATGTGGACTATTTCCAGTTCACAACTACTGGTGGCGATGTCTTGATCGATCCATTCTACGACAGCGCCAACCTCGACATTCTTGCCATATTATACGATTCCAGCGGCACTCAGATTCAAACGAGCAATCCAGTTGGTGCTCTCAACGCATCATTCACCGGACTGGGAGCAGGCACCTACTACGTCTCCATCGATGGAACAGGTGAAGGAAGCGTTTCGGGAACGGGTTACTCAGATTACGGGAGCCTGGGGCAGTATACAATTACGGTTAGTGGCCAGCCTGAGATGGTGGTCCCCGGTAGCGTGTCGATTTCCGACAGTACTATTTCGAAAAACTTTGCCGGTACTCGTGGCGGTGGTTTACTTAATGAAGATTCGATTTCCCTTTCCAATGTTACCATCTCTGGCAATGAGGCGGGTAAAGAAGGGGGAGCGATCCATAACACTGGTGAGCTGACCGTCAATAACACCACGGTCTATAACAACTCTACTGAAGGAACAGGCGGCGGTATCTATTCTGTGGCGAATACCAGCAGCGTGAATATTAAAAATACGATTGTCGCAGGGAATAATGCTCTGGTCGGTGCATCCGATGTCGCTGGTGATTTCACATCCCAAGGGAATAACCTGATTGGAACTCAAGGCGGATCAGTCGGCTTTATTGACGGATTCAACAGTGACATTGTGGGGACTGACGCACAAAGGCTGGATCCCGCTCTGAGCGCGCTGGACGATAATGGCGGACCAACATTGACTCATGCATTACTGGCAGGAAGTCTGGCGATTGACGCCGGTGATAATACCGACGGAGATGCGACCGACCAGCGTGGTGCGTTACGACCCACCGATACCACAAGTGATATCGGTGCGTTCGAAATTGTCAAGCCAACGATCAGTATTGATGGTGTCAGCCAGGTCGAAACGAACATGGGAGAGACGACGGTATTTGAATTTATTGTCTCGCTCTCGAACGTGAATGTCGATGAAGTGAGTGTTGATTTTGAAACATCTAATCTGACCGCGATCGCCGGTATTGATTATGAATTTACCACAGGTACGATCACCTTCTCACCTGGCGAAACAACTCAGATCATTGAAGTGATTGTCAATGGTGACGTCGAGATTGAAAATCATGAAACATTCTCCGTAAATCTGTTTAATGCCGTCGGGGCTGATATTGGTGTCGATTCGGCAGTCGGTGAGATTCTGAATGATGACGCCGAGATTTATTTTGAAAGCGATGTCACCCGGGATGAAGGTCCTCAGGGTACGACAACCGAATTCAACTTTACTGTCCGACTTCGCTATCCTGTTGCCGATACTGTCACTGTTGATTATCAGATCGTTGATGGCACAGCCGAGCTGATTGACAATGACTATAACGCGGTACCTGCGGGAACACTGACGTTTATTCCTGGTGAGACAGAGAAGACCGTTACCGTAGTGGTGAATGGTGATTCTGCGATTGAACCTGACGAAACATTTACCATGGAATTGTCCAACCAGAGTGCCAACGCTGTTATTTCTGATCCGATGGCAACAGGGACGATCAAAAACGACGACTTCGCATTACTCTCGATCAGTGATGTGACGTTGACTGAAGACTATGATATGGGAGCGACAACTCGCTTTACATTTACGGTCTCTTTGTCTCAGGCTGCAGGGCAGGTTGTTACGGCTTATGTTTCAACAGCGGATGGCGTCGGCCTGTCAGCAGCCACGGTGGCAGACGGTGATTACACTCCGATCTCTGCCATGATGATCCAATTTGGTGCAATGGAAACTGAGAAGACCTTCGATGTCATTGTTAACACTGACTTAGCGTCAAAGATGGAAGGTAATGAAACCTTCTTCGTGAACATTCTGGACGGTTCGATTAATCCAATGTACGCTCCTGTCAACGCGAATATTCTCGATGGTCAAGGTGTGGGAACGATTGTGGAACATGGGATCGTTGTCGATACATTAGATGATGTTGTGGACTCCGGAGACGGATTAACGTCGCTGCGTGAGGCCATTACCCTGGCAAACAATACCGCAGGAGTCGATAACATTATTCTGCTGCCTCCGGCGACACCTGGTGGCACGAATGTTTATGAAATTGCAGATCGCAGCGGCTCTGATATGAATGAAGATGGTAACCTCAGAGGCGACTTTGATATTACCGATGACGTGAATATCTTTGGCCAGGGAACGACATCCACAATTATCAATGCAGATCCTAACGATCCTGATATCTATGATCTCGATGGCGGAAACGGGGTCGATCGTATCTTCCATGTCATGGGGGGAGCCATTGTCAATCTGTCTAATATGGAATTGGTCAATGGAAACGCCGATGACGGTGGTGCATTGCTGTCCGAAGGAGACGTGACAATCCACAAATTGTCCTTCCGGAATAATGATGCCAGCTTCACTGGTGGAGCAATTAGCAGCGCGGGAACGCTTGATATTTCCGATTCGCAATTCCTGAATAACAACACATCCTCTATTGGTGGGGCCATCTATCAGTATCAGGATACGGTTACTGTCAGCCGTTCCACATTTACGGACAATACATCGGGGGGCCGTGGTGGTGCTGTCTATGTTGACAAAAACGCGACATTCAATGTTTCGCAGTCACTGTTCAACGATAATACCTCGGGCACTCGTGGTGGTGCGATCTTCAACTTTGGTGACACATTCTCCACGAATACCACATTCTCCGGAAACCATTCCAATAGTCTTGGTGGTGCAATTTTCAATGCCGGGGACTTAAAAGTTGAGAATAATACGATTACCCAGAACACTGCCAGCACGACAGGTGGGGGGATTTCCAGTCAGTCTGTTGAAGGTTCGACTCCAACCGTGACTCTGGTAAACACGATTGTTGCCGAAAATGGTAGCGATCTGGGGAATCCTGACTTAGATGGAGCCTACGATACCGATAGCAGCCTTAATAACCTGATTGGGATCATTGGTTCAGCAACCGGTTTGACGGATGGCGTGAATAACAATCTTGTCGGCTCTGCATTAGCTCCGATTGACCCACTCTTAGGAGATTTGCTGGATAACGGTGGATCTACGAAAACCCATTCTCTGCTGTTTGGAAGTCAGGCCATTGATGCAGGTACAGATGCTGGAATCAATGGAACAATTACTGCAGCAGACGAAGATCAAATCGGTAATCCACGAATTGATTCCGGTGTCATGCTGGTCGATATTGGTGCTGTTGAACTGACAGCTCCACCAATGCCACCATTGATTGGTACCGGCGGTGATTCTTCAGCGGTCGAGGATCAGACGAATATTCAGATTACCATGGTCAAGGAACAAACTGCTGTTTCAGCTGATGGTCACACACTTGTCTTACCAGCAAACGAAGATTGGATTCATGAGTGGGATTCGTTCTGGGTCGAAGTCTGGATCGATACGGCCAGTGGATTCGGCATTTCGGATGTCTTAACAAGTATTGCTTACAATACTGCTTACTTCACAGCTACTTCAGTTGAATTTGGTTCTAACTTTACATTCAACAGAACGGTAGAGCTTGATGATGCAGCCGGTGTGGTTCGGAATCTGGGGGGTAGCACGTTTGGAGCCAACGTCGGGGGAACAGGGCATGCTCTGTTTGCCCGGATCAAATTCGAGTCACTGGAAGGTGATCAGGTCGAAGTGGATTCGAATGATCTCGTCATTGATCCGCTTCAACTTGGGTTAGACGTACAGGACACACAAATTGAAATCGTGGGTGTCGGTGCGGTAACTGCCAATGTGGGAGCACTTCCTGAAACGGACCTTTATCCCGTGATTTATGATGTTGATGATAATGATGTGATCAATACCCGGGATCTGATCCACTTCGTGAGCGTCTACAATCAGGATGTTTACACTTCCTCTTCCGTCTACACTTCGATAATGGACTTCGATAAGAGTGGACGTGTTGACGTGAGAGACCTGAGAGAGCTCATCAGTAACTATGGGAAACGAAAGAGCCAGAATCCTCAAGTTTCCTTCCCGGACAGTTTTGGTCAAAAATGGGTTGGAACTTCTCTGGATGTTGTCAGCGGTGACGATAGCATTGAACAAGTCATTGAAGCGGCCGTTGATACCTGGGAAACCGCACTGGGTCTGGATGAACCACTGGAAGTCGAAGTCATCGTTCGTGACTTCGGCACCGCTCAGTTAGGCTCTGGTCAAACCACCGAATACAACGCTGATCATATTCCCGTTGCTGGTCGCGTGGCGATTGACGATGATGCCAATGGCTTAGGCTGGCATGTTGATGTCACTGATCTACCTGCCGGTGGTGGCTATGATCTGTATACAGTGCTGTTACACGAAATCGGACACGTGCTCGGCTTTACACGGTACTACAGTGGCTTTGGTAGCCTCGTTGAAACAGGCGGTACCGGCGACCTGACCTTTGTTGGTTCAGACTTTACTGTCGCACTGGATCCGACTGGTCTGCATACCGACGATCCTGCCTTACTTGATGACCTGATGAATGACACGCTTGATCCAGGAGTGCGGAAGACTCCTTCTGATATCAGCGTACAAATGCTGCTTGAGGCATATGCAAGTGCTCAAGGCGGTTCTGGTAGTGGTGGTGCGAGCCCCATCTATGGAACCAATTCATCAGATTCTGTCGCAGAACCCGTTCTGCTTCAAAGTCCGGAAGCGGCTCAGACATTTGTTGAAGAGTCTACTGTTGGATTCGTTGCTCCTGCTGCAATTAAATCTTCGGAAGAAGATGGTAGTGTTCTGGGGCAGACTTCAACCTTCGACGTGATTCAACCGCTTGTTATCGAACAACCAGCAGTTGCTGGCGAATCGGATCTGGATGTCACAATCTTTGAAGATCTGTATTCATCGAAGTCGTTCGAGGATAACTTAAGTGATGCAGATGTTGATGATCGACAGTTAGTATTTGCTCATGCAGATGATGAGTTGGATCTGACGGTTGATTTTGAGGCCGACCAGGAACTGATGGATGATGCCTTTACGAACTGGGAAGGACCTCTGCTTTAAAGGTGAATTCGAAATTGTTCTCTGGTGAATGATTTCAAAAATACGTTCAAACGACCCTCTGTAAATGAGTATAATTTACAGAGGGTTTTTTATTGGTGTTGCAAAAACGGCCTCTCTTCTTTCCTCGGGCGTCGTTGAGCGGTAAGATACATACGAAACCTGTTTTACAGGCCGGTCTGACGCCGCAGGCGGCCTTGGAATAGAATGTTGAATCCAATCGGGAGACACGACCTTGGGACGATATCAAATTGGCTGTAAGCCGTATCTGTTAGCACTGAGTCTGGGGCTGTTGCTGGCACCGCCTCTGCAGGCTGCAGAATGGGGGAGTCTGAAGGGGCAGTTTCTCTATACGGGAAAGCCTTCGCGGCCGGCACAACTCGACATCAGTCGAGATCAGGAGATCTGCGGCAAATTCAGCGACCAGATTATTGATGAGTCTTTCGTCATTGGAAAAAATGGTGGCCTCAAGAATGTATTTGTATATCTGCGTGAATCGAAGCTGGATGCATCCCGGATTCATGAAAGTTTTCAGGAGATGCCTGCTGAAGTGACAATTCAAAATAAGGGGTGTATTTTCCAGCCCCATGTAGCAGGACTCTGGGTCAACAAGCAAAAGTTACAAGCCGTAAATCGGGATCTGTGTGCTCATGGGTTTCAGGTGAAGGCCTATCGGAACCACAGTCTCAACCAGTTGCTGCCCCCGGAGGCGAAGAAACTGCATCAGTTTGAATATGGAGAAAAACTTCCACTGCGAATGGGGTGCAGTATTCATCCCTGGCAAGAAGGCTGGTTGCTTGCATTGAATCACCCCTATTTTTCGACCTCAGACGAGACTGGACAATTTATGATTCAGAAACTGCCTGTGGGTGACTGGGAGTTTCAACTCTGGCATGAAAAAGCAGGCTATCTTGTTGCAAAAGATGAGTGGAAACGGGGGCGGATCAAGCTTAAAATTGCGCCTGGTAATAATGATCTGGGGATAATTAAAGTCACGCCCGCCATGTTCGCAGGAGAATAAAAGCGAATCGATCATGCGACTACTAAGCTATAATATTCACAAGGGGATCGGCGGACGGGACCGGCGTTATCGGTTGGAACGCGTCATCAGCGTGATTGAGTCGGAGAATCCGGATATCGTTTGCCTGCATGAGGTAGACCGGAATGTAAGACGATCCCGGTTTAACAATCAGCCCAAAATCTTTGCTGAATATTTCAATATGCAGGAATCCCTGTTCCAGTTGAATGTGAAGCTGAAGACGGGCGGCTACGGAAACTTGATTCTGTCCCGCTGGCCGTTTCTGTCACAGCACCAGATTTCTCTGACAAACAAATGGCGTAAAGCGCGGGGGGCTCAGATCGTGGTGATTGATTCCCCGGAAGGACCATTTCAATTGGTCAACTTTCATCTGGGACTGGCTGAGCGGGAACGACATTGGCAAATTGACCATTTACTGACGCATCGCCTCTTCCAGGAAGGGAATGGGCATCCTGTGATGATTGTTGGGGATACGAATGACTGGAGAAATACACTGGCGAAGGGGACGTTTTCTACGCATGAATTCGAGGAGATCACTCATCCCCCCTCAAAATTTCGGTCGTTCCCCGCATATATGCCCGTTGGTACTTTGGATAAAGCATTTATACGAGGCGAAATAGGAATTCGGCATGCGAAGTTATCTCGTTCCAAATTATCGCGGGAAGCCTCGGATCATTTACCGCTGGTGATTGACTTCCACTTAAATGAGCATGCACGTGATTTCATGAAAAAAGCAGAGCACTGAAAAAACAGTACTCTGCTTGAATGATGCTATTTTCGCAGCCCACTTAGCTCTACGGGAGCGATTCGCTATTATTCAGCTTTTGAAGGTGGTTGCTGATCAGCTTTGATGAAATCACCGAAAGTTTTGCCTTCGACAGGGCTTGGCATTTTTTCCGCATCTTTCAATGCTTTGACGATGATTTTCTTATCAGTCTGCTTCCGTTTACCCAGACCTTTGCCAACTGCTTTGGCATAGTCATTTTTCTCTTTTTTGGTTTTTCCAGGATGACAAACGCCACATTTTTTGGCGATCAGCATTTTGGAATTGGGGTAAGTTTCAGCCCAGATCTTTTTAAAGTTAGGACGTGCCTCAACTTCTTTGACAGAGCTGATCAGAGAAAGACCGGCAATAGCCAAGCCAAACAGTAACGCTGTTTTCACGTTCATAAGTTTCCGCATAAAATTCCTCGTATTCTTCTAAAAAGTAAGTGACATCGAATCTTCTGAAAATCAGGTTAGAGCCAACCTGAAAAAATCAGTAAGTGGTTGCCCCGTATCACAAAAACTCAATTTATAAATCACTAAGCTCTTGTTGTTACCTCTACATTAGAATTATCAGTTTCAGTGCTGTCAACGCCTCCAACCTACTCGAATCAAGAATGATGCATTTGAAAAAACGGGTTCCTCAAACCATGAAATTGATCAAACTTTGATTGGCAGAAAATTGTACAGTGTTTCTTGGGGTGTGAAAGCGGATCGGGTTGTAAGTCGTTTGAGGGGTTGATCTTAGTGAACTAGTTGGTAGGATGGTTAGAACATGCTCTTTGTGTGTGTATATTTTCTCTGCAATTCAGTACGTTATTATAAGGTTGGTCGTTGGGTGTTTTAAAGAATATTTTAGAAATAATTCGACGTGAAATTCTAATTTGGATTTTGGTTGACGCTGCCAACACCGCTTCCTTGATCATTATCGTTAAGAATATCCCAGATTCCCTATGTGATCGCGCTTTCGATTAGAGGAGTTTAATATGAGTACATTCAGAAAGTTGTTTCCCGTTTTGATTGTGGTGCTGTGCCTCTTTACTTCGCGGAGGATTGCGCAGGCCGATTTAAAGACCAGCCGACCGAATATCGTGATGATTATCTCAGACGACCAGTCATGGAACGATTATGGTTTTATGGGCCATGAGCATATCAAGACACCTCAACTGGATAAGCTGGCATCGGAAAGTGCGGTATTTAAACGCGGCTATGTTCCGACCAGTTTGTGTCGTCCCAGTCTGATGACGATGATTACCGGCCTGTATCCCTGCCAACATAAAATTACCGGCAATGATCCCCCTAAGGGAATGGATCGGCAGAAGTTGTTGAAGCATGTTCGGAGCGTGGATTGCCTGCCGTCGATGCTGGGTAAGTTGGGTTATAAAAGCTTCCAATCTGGTAAATGGTGGGAAGGCAATCCTGCGAATGCCGGATTTACATCGGCAATGACCCACGGAGATCCCAAGCGGGGAGGCCGGCATGGAGACCTGGGACTGAAAGTAGGTCGTGAAGGGATGGCTCCGGTTTATCAATTCCTGGACGACTGTGGACAAGATCCGTTCTTCGTATGGTATGCGCCGTTCCTGCCTCATACGCCTCACAACCCGCCGAAACGACTGCTGGATAAATATCGCAGCAAAGAACTGCCAATCGAATTGTCGTATTACTATGCAATGTGTGAATGGTTCGATGAGACCTGCGGTCAACTGTTAGATTACCTGGATAAAAAAGACCTGTCTAAAAACACCATCGTGGTTTATGTGACTGATAATGGCTGGATTCAATATGTTCCCGCGAACGATCAGGAACGAAAAAAGATGAAACGCCGTTTTCGTTATGCTGCCAAATCCAAGCGGAGTCCCTATGACGGAGGAGTCCGAACTCCGATCATGATTCGCTGGCCTGACAAAATTAAGCCGGCCGAATATGACACTCTAGTCAGCAGTATCGACCTGGCGCCCACTCTTTTGAATGCCGTTGGTTTAAAGCCGACAAAAGCCATGGAAGGCATCAATCTGTTGGAAGTGATCAAGCAGGAAGGCAAAACGGAGCGAAAGGCGATTTTCGGTGATATCTATGAACACGATATGATTGATATCGACGACCCTTCATCCAGTTTGAAATATCGTTGGTGCATTGAAGGCAAATGGAAAGCCATTTTCCCCGGCCCTCGTCTGACAGGAGAGAAAGCCGCGCTGTTTGATCTTTCGCAGGATCCGTTCGAGCGAACAAACATGGCGGCTAAAAACCCTGCTCAGTTGAAGCAGCTGCTGAACCTGACTGAAGCCTGGTGGGATGCGACCGCCAAATAGGCTTAAGTGTCATAAATTGATCAACCAGAGCAGGACCAGAATCAGTCCCTCTCTGGTTGATCGAGCCACTTTTAAAGAACAGGATCGTTGAGATTAATGATGATCCCAGTGTCCTGTCTGATGGTAATCATAGTGCCCTGGCTGATAGTGGAAATGATTTCCATGTCGATAGAATTGGCCGGGATGATAGTCATAGTGGCTGGTGTCATGCCAGAATGAATGGCGTCTTCCATAGTATTGCGGCGTGCGAGTATAATTTCGGAATCGGCGTCCGCCGTAGTACCCGTAACCATTTCCCAGATTGACATTAACTCTGAATCCCCCCGCTTCGGCTGTGGTCGTATTTCCGACAAATGCCAACCCTGCGACTGCGACGCAAACGATCAATAATTTTTTCATCTTTCTGTTCCTTAAAAGAAATTACCAAATGGTCTTCATTTCTCGACCGCTTCTAAGCAACAGTAAAGAGCATCGATTATGCCAATTGCAGGGGATAAGACGTAAGTTTATTAACAGGTAAGATTTACTGATTATCTTGCTTGTAAGACGTCTTGGGAAAATGAGATCAAACTGATAAAAATGTCATCAAAATGAGTATAGAAACCAGGCCTTCACCGGCAGATATCTGCAAGTGAAGCTGAGATGGGGGGCTCAAAGTGGTTTGGGGGCTCAGGAAAAATCTCAGCCGTTTGTGCGAATCGTCAGGGCTTTGATGGGATCAAGGAGACGGCTGAAGTCTCGCACCCGGTCCATTGTGGACGTAATTTCATTCTGCAGTTTTTCGGTGTGCGAACCGTAACCAAGTCGACGAGCAAGAAATTCAAACTCTTCCTGATCCTGGGGAGGAACGGTTAAGTCTTTGGCATTGCCTCGCACCATTCTCAGCGCGTCGATTAAACGCCGGAGGAAAATGTAAGCGTTTCGCAAATTATGAAAATCAACGGGGCTGATCAAACCGAGTTCTTTTAAGGCGCAAATTCCTTCCAGTGTGTTGGTAGTTCGCAGCATGGGATTACGGTGACCATAGGTGATTTGCAGCCCCTGAATAATATATTCACAGTCAACGAGCCCTCCATCGCCGAGCTTGGCATTGATGGTGCCTCCTTTGACCAGTTGCTGGATCTGTTTTTCCCGCATGGCCAGCATGGCTGCGACGTCGAAGGGATTCCCGGAATAAATAATATCATCACGCATTCTGACAATGTCGTTTCCAAATCCGTCATCTGCTGCGATGGGGCGCAGTTTGACTAAGGCCTGACGTTCGTATGGCCAGGCGGCTCCCTCGTGAGAAAAGTAACTCTGGAACGCTTCGGCAGAAACAGCCAGACTTCCTGCCTGCCCATAGGGACGAAGTCTCAGATCGATTTGAAAAATTCCTTCACTTCGGGTCTTAATCATCTTGGTGAAACGTTCGACCAGCTTCAGATAGTATTCGTTATTCGTAATGACTTCCGGGCCTGTCGTCTGACCTGTGCCTTCATAGATGAACATCAACTCGATATCGGAAGCAAAGCCGAGTTCACGACCTCCGCATTTCCCCAAGGCACAAATCGATAAACGACACGGTCCGTCCGATTCGAGTTGGGGAACGCCGTAGCGTTCTGCGAGTTGCTGATCACAGATTTCATAAGCGCCCTGGACAACTACTTCTGCGACGTCAGTCAGTTCTTCCGAGAATTGACCGAATTCGGAGATGTGGCCAAGAATGTGCCTCATGTCGGTACGTAACATTTCCCGGTCTTTAAAAGCATTCAGCTTTTCCTGTTGTTCTTCGAACGACGAAGCCTGTGCCAGATCACTGTCGAGTTCTGCTTTCAGTTCTTCGAATGAGATTCGATGTTTCAGTTCTTCGACATTCGTCACGACGGGAAAGAGATTGGAGTGTTGCAGGCGTAAGAAGTCTTCCCAGAGGAAATCACTCACGCCGAGCAGTCTGGCCAGCGCGCCGAGGACACTCGTACGTTCGAGGGAAGAAATTTCTTCCACCCAGTTGGGCTGTTTAAACAGATGTTCGAGAAATTCACGAAAGTGCAGTAATGCCGCTTCCGGATTGGGCGAGCGGGGCAGCAGGTGGGTGAAATGTTTGATGAGCACAACCGCCGCCCTCAAGCCCTGTTGCTGTTCTTCCGAATCGATTTTTTCGCCTCGATCATCCGTCACATACAAGACGTCTCTGGCTTTATTGCCTTCTGAATTGATGACCATTCGGGCGATATCAATACCGCTCATCGAGAGGGCGTTTGTCAATTCATACAGGAAGCCGATGGTATCTTCGGATTCAATACGCAGGATTGTGTGCCTGCTGTCTGTTTCGTTATCGAGCTCAATTTCGACAGGGTACAGCACCTGGCTGGCCTGAGACAAATCACGCAGCGCTGCCGCAACTCGTTTTGCCAGATCTCCAACAGCTTCCTGAGTGTTGCCCGAGGCGACTTTACTTAGCAGTTCTGTTAAGTCTGCTTTATAATCTGTCCAAATCGTGGGGAGTATCAGTTCCTCAGGCGATTTCACATCAAGTACGATGACAAACTTTCGTGTGTTTTTTGACTTCTCGCTGGATTTGGAAGAACGGCTCTGGGACGAACTGGCGGGTCTGACTTTCTGATTGGTAAACAGGTGCCCGTTTTGAATATCAAAGCCATAGACGAACAGTAAACCACAGATTAACGATAAGTCTCCGGTTTGATCAAAGCCGACCATGGTGAGCCGTAGCTGGTTGTCGGGAATTTTTTCTGTTTCGAGTTCGACAATATTGGAGTCGCCTAGCTTCTTGGCCATCAGACTGTGTTTTTCGATTTCCGCTTCGTTAAACACTTTGGAATAGGACGCAGACATCATGCCAAGCAGATGACTTTCCTGTTCCGAATCGGATGGATTCTGTGCGGTATCCTGTTCGGAGGGCGCGTGAATATATTTTTTAAAGATATTTCTGACAGCTTTGCGATGTTGTTCATAGTATTGCACCAGCCGGTTTCCATCCGGGAAATCGAGCCGCCGCGCCAGGTATGCCAGTTCCCGCTCGTCGGTCGGCATATGGTGTTCCTGGTTATAGTGCATCAATTGCAGAGCGTGTTCAATTTTTCGGAAAAAGACATAGCCGCTGGTTAAATGCTGGTATTCATCCGCTTGAATCAGGCCGTGGTCGACCAGTCTGACGAGTCCATCGAGAGTGTTGATACTGCGAATTGCAGAATATCTTTCCCCGTTGGCCATTTGCAGATATTGCGTCGTGAACTCTACATCGCGGATTGAGCCCTTTCCGGATTTGACTTCGCCCCAGTCTTTGCCTTTCTTTTTGAGCGTTGCTTCAATGCGCTGTTTCATCTCCAGAACATTTTTTCGAACCTCTTCGGGATCACAGTTAAAAATCTGTGGCTCAATCCGGCGGAAGAATTCAATACCCAGTTTCTGGTTGCCGGCGATAACGCGGGCTTTTAACATGGCCTGTTTTTCCCAGAGTCGTCCATGTTTGGCAAAGTAATCTACGTATGCATCGACCGTAGTGACCAGCGCTCCGGACCGTCCCCAGGGACGCAGTCGCATATCCACACGATACAGAAAGCCTTCCGACGTGGACTCCATTAAGGATTTAATGAGCCGCTGCCCCAGTTGCCAATATTGTGTCGAATTGTCTCCGGCAATAAAGACGAGATCGATATCGGAGCTGTAGTTTAGCTCTTCGCCACCCAGTTTTCCAAATGCGAGGACGGCAAAATCGTCGAGCGGTAATTCCATTTCCTCCGCGAGAATCGACAGGCAGGTTTGCACGAGTCCGTCAGCAAGGAGTGAAAGTTGAACGGTGATGTTTTTGAGGTCCATCAGGCCGAACGTATCACAGGCACCAATGCGCAGGAGTTCCCAGCGTTGGAAACGACGTAAAATGTCAAACTTTTCGGCTGTGATGATCGATTCCTGACGCGTGGCTGCCATTGCTTCAGAGAAAAACTGTTGTTGGCTTTTGAATTCTGCAATGCGATTGTAGCGGGTCAGTCGTTCCAGGTAGTCCGGGTTTTTTAACAGGATTTCTGTCAGGAACTGACTGCCGACAAACAGTCTGACCAGAATTTCCACTGCACGGGGATTCTGCGTGAGAAAGCTCAGAACCTCTTCCGGTTCGGAGACACTGTGCATGAAACGCTCAAAATTGATTAAGGAACCATCGGGAGTCGCTGCATCGGTTAATGCCTGTAGCAGTGTCGGCAGAATCAGGGTGAGTTCTTCACGAATACGTGGAGTGGTACATAATTCTCGAAAGCGGATCAGAGCGCGCTCCTGATCGGTAAAACCAATGCCGGAAAGGATATGCTGAACTTCTTCATCCGTTACGGGAACACTCGGGTCGAGTAGTTTTGCAGGATTGTCGTGGATGACGGGTTTGTTCATAAGACTGGCGGAACCTGACTGTGGTGATACTGGTGTATCCAGAACTCAATTTCAAAACGGTACATTCGAATGAGCGAGAACTCAATGACTCGTGATTGCTGTAAGCGACATTTTTTCCATGAATACAGCTTCCGAAAGTGTAGCGAGATATGATGATGTATTATAGGCAGAAATGGCTTCAAAAGAAGAGACTGTAAACTTGAATTTAAAACGAATCTGTCTCTTTTTTAAAGGCATGCGGAAAAAAATCAAGCAGCATCCTGCGGGGGCTCTCAGAATTAGAATTGTTCTGTTTGTGAGAACAGTTATTACGGAAAAGGACTTGTTTGCAGTGTCTGTCTGGTTTCCAGTTGATTTTCGTATTCCACTATTTTACGCTTAAATCAGCGGTAGAGGCAGTATGAGTTGCTTTACAATATTCAGATATGAAGTCAATTGAGAAATGGAAATCATGGAACATCTACAATTCAGTCGTCGTGAATTTTTGGCACAAACAATGTGTGGGGCAGGGGCGGCTGTGCTGTCAGGTACTGCGTTTGCAGAAGGGGCAAAATTTCCTCCCACGCGTGTGATCACCAAAGGACCGCGGCACCACTGGTTTGGATATTATGACAAGCTGCAGTTTGATCCAACCAGCCGCTATGTGCTCGGCATGGAAGTGGCATTTGAACATCGTTCGCCCCGGGCAGATGATGTGATTAAAGTGGGGATGGTCGATCTGGAAGACAATGATCGCTGGATTGAGTTGGGTGAGTCATCTGCCTGGAACTGGCAACAAGGATGCATGCTGCAATGGATGCCCGGAACAGAGTCGACGATAATCTGGAATGATCGGGAAAATGGTCAGTTCGTCAGCCGCATTCTGGATGTGAAAACCGGTAAAGGTCGCACCGTTCCTTCTCCCATTTATTCGGTCAGCCCAGATGGTAAGACGGCGGTCACACCTGATTTTCGACGGATTCAGGATGTCCGTCCCGGTTATGGTTATCCCGGCTTTCCCGATCCGCAGTTTAAGGATCTGGCGCCGAAGGATTCCGGGATTTTTCGAGTCGATCTTGAAACTGGAAAATCGACGATGATTCTATCATTAGACGAAATTTCCAAAACCGGCACGATTCCCAAACAGCAAAAAGACATTAAGCATTATTTTAACCATCTGCTGTTCAGCCCCGATGGATCCCGATTTATTACGTTACATCGCTGGCAGTATCCCAATGGAAAACGGCTGTCCCGGATGATCACTGCCAAACCTGATGGAAGTGATGTACGTGTTGTCGTGGATAATGGCTTCGTTTCTCATTTTATCTGGCGGGATCCAGAACACATTCTGACTCAGTCCAAAGCGACTCCCGACAGTCGATCCTGGGGCGATTTCCTGGTACGCGATGAGACGGGCGCGAAACTGAACGAGGTCGGGAAAGGAGTCCTCGATGGTGGCGGACATTTAACCTATCTGCCAGGCAATGAGTGGATCTTGAATGATACTTATCCCAAAGGAAAAGAGCGGATTCAAACGCCGCATCTGTATCATGTGGCATCAGGCAAACGCATTGATCTGGGACACTTTCATTCGCCAAAGGTTTATACCGGCGAATGGCGGGTGGATACGCACCCCCGCTTCAGCCCTGACTCGCGATATGTGTGTATTGACAGCCCTCACAAAAACGAAGGGCGGCAATTGCACCTGATCGATATTTCCGGGATTGTGGGAACTTCCTGATCGAAAAAAATATCATAGAAGCGAAAGTCGGTTTATTCAGTGCCGACTTTCACTTCTGTTTTTTCAGAAGTTGCATCTTTCTGGGCTGATTTTTCTTTGGGGATCGCTGCTTGTGTGATATTGAGTTGATAGAATTTATTGCGCGTTAAAGCACGTTCCAGCGCACCGTTATCGACGGCACTTCGATTGATAAACGAGATCTCTTTTCGGTACGGATTAAACTGAATTGAAGACTGCTCGACCCAGACGAAGCCTTTCAAGCTGCGCTGTGCTGATTCTTTCGCGTTCTTACCGCTATAGACGCCGTATTGAATAACATATTTCTGTCTGGTATTGAATGCGGTTTTGCCTGTCACTGGTTGAGTAGAATGAGGCGTATTTGATTTGGGACTGGATGCTCCTGCAGCACCATTCATTGCCAGATCAGCGTCCGTGAAGTCCATCTTTTCTGCAGTCACAAACAGTCCAGCAGTAAATAACGCTTCGGTTGCAGTACGCATGATATCTGATTTATCTCCAATTCCTTTCAGTTTGATGTAAACCCATTTTTTGTCGTAGTTAATCACTAAGGAATCAGGTACGTAGCGATCAATTTGTTTGAGATTGACTTCGGCGATTTTGGGGGAAGCATTTCTGTTGAATCTGCCTTTTAGCAAAGATCGGATTCGAAAGGTCAGGAAATTATCCTCCATGATCCGTGTGTTCGGATTATTATTGATCTGTGAAATAGACAGTGTCTGGCCGTCGAGCTTCACAGTTCGAGTAAGTCTATTGTCAGCAAATTTCTGAGCGATGTCTGCGGGAAGATCTCCCAAATACTCAAAACTGAGAGTCATCTCCATTAGATCAAGATTGATAGACCCATTGATGTATTGGGGCACAATCTCTTTCAAGCCTGATTGGACTTTTGATTCAATCGGTTTCTTCCAGAAATTGGGTTTCGATTGAATTGCTTTCGTATAAAAATCATCGAAGCCAATGACTTTCAATTTCACCTTGTGTCGATTGAGGTCCATCTGAAATGGAGTCGGCGTGGGAACGGCAGCATTACCTGTTGTGCCAGCTATTTTTGAGTTTGGTGATGAGGGCTTGGACTTCGCAACAATTTTTTTAATCCACTCAATTCCCAGTGGAAGTCCTTCTGAAATCATGCTCTGGTAATGATCTCCATCCGTGCCGACGACAAATTCCACATCGGTGCCTTGTTGTTTTAGCTGATTGGCAAAATTTTGGGTATCTGCAAATGAAGTTACCTGGTCCTGCCGGGCATGAAATAGAAAGACAGGACAAGTCAGGCTGGTGATATGCGTCTTCGGAGAACTTTTTTGGATGAAGTCTTCTACACCCGGAAGAAGTTGTTTGATTTCAGCGAGATGTGGTTTGAAATTATGTTCCAGATCGACCGCAGGTGCATAAGCCAGACAACCTTTAATCTGGGGGTAATGTTCGGCAAACAGCAGAGACAACGTGCCGGCAGAACTGTGTCCTGCAATGAAGACATTGTTCTTATCGATTCCCGGTATCACAGCCTGTGTTTCGAGAAAGGCGCGGAGACAGTTGACCAGACCTGCCTTGCTGTTTTGAAATGCTTCGTAGGCATTTCGCAAATCGATATTATTCGACTCTTTTCCTTTCAAGAGAGGCCCATCAATGGAAAAGGTGACGACAGCAAAACCGGCTTTGATATAGGGTTCGTGTTCCGGGTTCGGAATCAGGTCGGGAGGATCAATCTCCATGCCACTCAGTAGATTTGAACCAGCGGGGGGAATCAGCACACAGGGGACAGGTGATGCCGGATCAATACCGGGGGGGAGGTACACTCGGAATTTCATCTTGCTGTTTGCGGGCGGTTTGCCAGCAGAGAAGGCTGAGCTTGTCACCTCAAATACTTTGGCAATCGAGCCGGTCTCTATTTCAAGGTACGTATCGGAACCTCTGACGCCTGCTGCCGGCCAGTTCATGAGAACCGGTTTCGCATCCGACAAATCAAATTTTGAATCTGGATGACGTCCCGGTTTTATCAAATCATGCGGATTGGTATCTGGCTTTTGCTTTATGTTTTCAAGAAGCTTTTCATTGATTTGACGATGTTTTTCAATGTCTTTCACCAGTTCTGGGGGGAGGGCTGGATTTTGTGCCTCGGCGTTTTGGGAGGGAGATGAATGAAATGTAAATGTAAACAAATATGAAACCATGATTAAAATCACGCTGCCGGCAATAACTCCTGTTTCTCGCTTTGTATCTTCAAAACGGGAAATACCGTAGTAAACTATGTAGAAAGGAATGACCAGGCAAAGTAGATGTTCCGTGCTGCTTTCCCTACCGGCTTCGGATAAGAGAGCTAACCCGCCGGCAATCAGACATCCCATCGCAATCAGCACAGACAAGATAAAGGCAAAGAAGATCAAACTGGATTGCAGGAGAAACAACACCAAGTTCAACCCAAGTAAAACGAGAAATAGCCCGATCAGTGCAGGAGAGAGCCCATAATCGGCGAGCGAGAATCTGGGTTCGTAGCTTATTGGTGGAGTGGCCGGCTTTGCTTTCTTTCTGTTGGTAGCAGCTTTGATGGTGGCAGGCCTGGGAATCACAAAAAGAGTTTCGCATTTCGGGCAGGTCATTTTTTTTCCGAAAGCGGATTTGCTTTTGAGCTTTATCATGGCCCTGCAATGAGGGCATTTGATCGTTAGTGGATCAATCATCAAACGAAATCTTTGGCTGGTAGACCATCGGTTATAAAAGAAAAGCACTGGGCAATTTTAACCCAGTGCTTCATATTACTGTGTGAGAGTACATGGTGCAAATGTCGATTTCGATTCCACCTGACTCAGTTCAGCGTAAGAGCTGCTCTTCTTTGATTTCTGGTTCGCGGTGTTTGTCCACGACAATTTCCCGAAGTTCGCGTACTTCCTGTTTCAGTTCCCGTACTTCATTTCTCAACTGATGCAGTAATTCGTGATGTTCCTGATGCGCGGGTGGATGGTGTTCATGATGTCTGCCGCGTACGATTTGTTCGTGCAGACGGTGTTCCTGCTCTTTTGCCTCACGGTGGATCTGATGTGCCATTTCGTGCATCCCCGCTTCTTCCAGATGACGGGCTGCGACGAGCATGTTTTCGACCCGATGTTTGTGCTGTTGGAGTTGGTGTTCTCGCTCTCGCATTGCTTCCCGGTGACGTTCCTCTTCCCGTCGTCGATGTTCGGCTTCATGGGGTCGTTCGGCAAGAAGCAGTTCTGGTTCTGGACTGTCAAAGTGCTGTTCTCTATCTGCCTTTTTTTCCATGAATCGCTCAATGGCATTAAAGAGCGGGTCTTGGGCGTCGTTTTCAGGCGTTTGGGCGTTGGCCCGGGCCTGAGGAGAAACGGGAGAATCAAATTTGAGAATACAGGCAACAAACAAAACGATGAATACGGTAGCGAGCGTCGATTTCATGATTTCCATTTCCTTGATTGTAACAGAGGGTATAGGAAGAACGGCTACGAGCCTCAGGCTCAACCTGAGGCTCGCTTATCATAACAGTATCTGGTCTGGGCGTCGAGATTTGTACTGAAATCGAACGGGGGAACGTACGGTGCTTGGCCGTTCCTGGTTTAAAGCTTGCTAAGCAGAACGTTGACGGACCTGGGCGCTCAGCAGATTCTGATAGACGGGACAGGTTTCAACCAGTGTACTATGGGGACCTGTCGCGACTACTTTTCCGGAATCCATCACGACGATCCGGGTAGCAAATTCGAGCAGACTCTGGCCGACCGAGTGAGTGATAATGAACACGGTTCGCCCGGGGGCAAATTCCTTCAAGGATTGATGGATCAGGATTTCGCTTTGAGAATCAATGGCGGAGGTGGCTTCATCAAGAATCAGAATTTCCGGATCGCGGAGAATTGCCCGCGCGAGCGCGATGCGTTGTCGTTGGCCGCCGGAGAGTTCGTGCCCCTTTTCGCCCACGTTATATTGCAGCCCATCGGGTAGTTGCTCAGCGAATTGCAGCACGTGTGATTTTTTCGCGACGGATTCAATTTCCAGACGACTGGCGGAAGGTCGACCGTAGCGGATATTTTCCAGGATCGAGTCATCAAACAACATCGTTTCCTGCGAGACAACGCCGATATGATTGCGCAATTCTTTCAGTCGAATATCGCGAATATCGATTTCGTTGACAAAGATATTCCCTTTATCCGGGTCATAGAACCGGGGGAGCAGATTCACCAGCGTCGATTTTCCGGAGCCATTTTCGCCGACAACCAGCACCACTTCTCCTGCGCCAATTTCCAGATTGACGCCGTCCAGAATCGGCTCATTGTTTCTGGTAGACTCTTTGCGTTGTGCGTAAGTAAAGTCGATTTTGTTAAACCGGATGGTATCCAGTTTTGCAGGAAAACGCTCTGGATTTTCCGTTTCTTTAACGAGAGACTCACGGTCGATAATTGTAAAAATCCGTTCGAGGGCAGCGACGGTTTTTTTCAGTTTTGAATAGACTGAGGACATTTTTCTGGCAGGGTCGGAAATTCCCGCCAGTAAGGCATACATCATAGAAAGGGTGGCGATATCCATTGGCGCTGACGCCAGTTGAATGCCCCAGATTTCTGTTTTTCCACGTAAGACCAGATAGGAACCGGGGATGAGGGCGATGAAAATCGCCATCAATCCCAGCATTTCCGTCGTTGGACTCGTTAAGGAGTCGATCCGCAGGATGCGCAAGGCTTTCTTGAAAAACTCTTTATTCTCGTGATGGAATCGATTGCGGTGTTTACGGGCGCCATTAAAGGCGATGATGACTTTGGAACTATCGAACGATTCTTCCAGCGTTTTATAGATCCGCGACATGCTCTCCATCATTTTCTGACTGGCATGTTTCAGTGTTTTTCCGATTTTGTAAAACACAATTGCGATCAGCGGCGCAAAGACAAACGAGAGCAGTGTCAGCCGCCAATTGACCATAAATGCAAAGATCACACAGGCCAGCGCTTTGAGTGGTTCACGAATAATTTTGCCGCCCATCAGGGTCAGGCCTTGAGAAAGCTGCTGCATGTCAAACGTGAAACGCGACATGAGCGATGCGGTCCCCTCATCGGAAATACTTTGATAATCGAGATCGAGCGTTTTGCGGAAGCATTCTTTGCGAATCGCCATCGTGACCAACTCGACAACGCCACCCACCATGACGTCTTGCGTAAAGATACAGATGCCTTTTATGAGTGTCGTGATTAATAACAAACCCAGTATCAGTACGAATGTGTCAAACTGGTCATCGGGGACATAACTGAGGATATTCGATTGGATCCATTTGAGTGCTAACAATTTGCGCGAAGCATTACTGAGTTTTCGTTGTTGTCGTGAATGCTCGCTCAATAAATTGACGGGGGCGGCTGCCAGATCCGTTTGGGTTAACTCGTCTTGCGCAGCATTGTCTGTCTGTGTTTCTGTTGCATTTTGTAGATGAATAGAATTGGCAAGATCTTTCAGAACATCCTGTTTTTTCTGAATCAGGTCTTCTGTCGCAATCACTTCATTTTGGACATAACCACTCAGACTTTCCCCTTGCAACAAGACTTTCACAACAAGAAATGTGACGGAGAGATTCGCCCCCCAGAGAATGGCGACTAGAATTGCGAAAAAGAAAGAGGCAAACAGGCGCCGGCGATAGGGCCAGACATAGTGCAAGATTCTCGTAAGGCTATTCACAGGATTCACTCTGGGTTATTAGGTAAGGCGTATGTTGTTAAGTCTTATTCAGGAAACAGTTTATATTCCTGGTTTTGTTGAAGAATTCCATGTGGACTCGGTATGAGTCTAGAGTGGTACTCTGATGGAAAACGCGAATTAAACTAAGAAAACGAATTCAGGTCCAGATGAGATTTTAAGATGTGGTAAAATGAACACTTCGAGGGTCTGAAGTCGTCGAGACCTGATTTTCAGAATTGCGAACTTATTGTCGCTGTGTGGTGTCCTGTGAAGAGGCATTTTGTGAAAATTTTGATATGCTGACCGTTGGGTTTTTGGGTTTCGCATTCACTTCATTACAATCCCGTCGATTGTATTTCCGCTTCACTACCCCTTGATTGGATCGTGCAACATGGAAGAGCGCTCTTCCACAAATTCAGATACGCTTGTACGACCAGGGAGTTTACGTGAACTGGCTAATGTGGCCATTCCGTTGGTCTTGAGTTGCGGTTCGCTTTCGATCATGCATGTGGTTGACCGGATTTTCCTGACCTGGTGGTCCACCGACGCGGTGGCTGCTGCGCTGCCTGCAGGCATGATCCAGTGGGCGGCGATGTCGATCGCAATGGGGATGGCCACGTATGTCAACACGTTCGTTTCGCAATATGAAGGAGCAGGTCAGAAGGGGCGGGTTTCCGAGTCGGTCTGGCAAGGATTGTATCTGGCGTTGATCTGGGGTGGTATTCTTCTGCTGGGGGTGCCGCTTGCTGGAACCTTCTTTCATTGGATTGACCATGCGCCTGAAGTGCAGGCATTGGAAGTCGATTACTTTTCAATTCTCTGTCTGGGATCTGGGCCCGCTTTGATTTCCACCGTGCTCTCCTGTTTTTATACAGGGCGCGGCAAGACGATGGTTGTGATGTGGGTCAATCTGGCTAGCGTAATGCTCAACATGGTTCTGGATTACTGTCTGATCTTTGGAGCAGGGCCTTTTCCTGCAATGGGAATTAAAGGGGCGGCGATTGCTACCGTTGCAGCCAATGTTTCCATGTTGGTCTTCTACGCCTTCGTTATTTTCGCCAAGCATGAAGCCCGGGAATATGGTTTATTCAATCACTACCGCTGGAATCGTGATTTGTTTCTGCGTTTAATTCGATATGGTTTCCCGAATGGGATGCTGTATTTTGTTGATATTATCGGGTTCACTCTATTCATCGTACTGGTGGGACGAATCGGAAAAATTGAGTTGGCAGCGACCACGATTGCCTTCAATCTGAATTCTCTGGCATTTGTGCCGATGATGGGAGTCGGAACTGCGGTAATGACGCTGGTCGGAAAACGAATTGGTGAAGGCCGTCCTCAACTGGCGGTGAGAACCACCTGGAAAGCATTTGCTGCATCAGCGGTCTATATGCTGCTGTTTGCTGCCGTTTACGTTGGACTGCCCGATTTGTTATTAAGACCCTATGAACCGGAAGTGATCACCGAGGATTTCCTGGAAGTCAGGCACACAGCTGTCGTTCTGCTGCGGTTTGCCGCGCTGTTTTCGTTTTTTGATGCGGCGGTGGTGGTGTTTGGATCGGCTATTCGAGGTGCCGGCGATACCCGGTTTTGCATGATCTTTTCCCTGGTCACAGGCTGGGCCATCATGGTGATTCCGACGTTTCTGATCTGGAAGTATGCCGATGCGAAATTGTTTGGCAGTTGGACCGCCTGTACTTCTTACCTTGGCGTGTTGGGGATTGGTTATCTGATCCGGTTCCAGGCAGGGCACTGGAAAAAGATGCGCGTGATCGAAGATCATTTTCCGGAACCCGCTTCCGAAGATCCGGAGCCTACGGTCGAAGAAGCGTTGACCTGATTATGGTTGCTGTACGGCATCAGCGGCGGAGATTCCATTTCTCCGTCGCATATTTTTTGCTCACTAGTTGTTGGACTCGTTCGAGAGGTAGTGTGGGTTCTGCTTCGCAGGCGTTCCAGGTTTCGAAAAACAACTGCTTCAGGTCCGGCTTCTTCATCGGGTAGTTTGTGACAAACTCCAGATGATTGCGATGAGACCGGTATTCTGGTTCTCGTTCCGGGCTGGTTAAGTAGCGTGGAATTCGATCGAGATCAAAATCGTAGAGAATGGTACCATGATGCAGAAGCGTGGTGGTAAGCCAGCGCTGCGAATTGCCGGAGAACTTACGTCCCGCGGTGGTCAGGTCGCTGATGCCTTCCAGTTCGATTTTGAAATTCGGTCTATGTTGCTCCAGAGAGGCACTAATCCGATTTAAGATTTCTTTGGTTGTTGCTTCAATACCAGCAAGGTGCTGGTCGGCGGTGATCCGCAGGAAGAGCGAAAAGATGAAGCAGCCGGGGCCGAGCAAAACAGTGCCGCCACCGGTACAACGTCTGAGGACCGGGATGTGATCCTGTTTGCATTGTTCCCGGTTTACATTCGCGGCAACCTGATTGGAGCTGCCTAAGATGACCGCGTATTGATTGACTTCCCAGAGTCGCAGGCAGCTGGCGGAATCCTGCTCATTGATCTGATACAGGAGTGCCTCATCCAACGCCAGATTTTCAGCCGGCGTTGGCAGGGTGGTTTCAGAAAAGTGGCAGCTTGAATCAAGCATTTCAGAAATTGAGGGCTCGTTTATCGACGGCAAGAGCCGCTTCCTTGACTGCTTCTGCCAGCGTCGGATGTGCGTGACAGCAGCGAGCGATATCTTCGCTGCTGGCGCCGAATTCCATCGCGACTGCACATTCCGCGATCAAATCTCCGGCACGGGGACCCAGGATATGCACGCCCAGAACGCGGTCAGTCTGTTTGTCAGCCAGCATCTTGACGCGGCCTTCGGTCTGTCCCATCGCACGGGCACGACCATTGGCGAGGAACGGGAACGAACCTTTATTGTATTCGATGCCAGCTTCCTTGAGTTGTTCTTCTGTCTTTCCGACGGCAGCGATTTCGGGGTTGGTATAGGCCACGCTGGGAATCGCGTCATAATTCACATGCCCATATCCGGTGACCAGCAGTTCTGAAAACGCGACCCCTTCGTCTTCCGCTTTGTGGGCCAGCATGGCGCCGCCAATGACATCGCCGATCGCGTAGACCCCTTTGACTGACGTTTCATAGTGGTCATTGACGGGAATGAAACCGCGTTTGTCGACTTCGATGCCGACGTTTTCCAGGCCGAGCTGATCGGTGTTGGGACGACGTCCGACCGCCACCAGCACGCGGTCACAGCGAATCGGTTTTCCATCGGCGATTTCGACATCGCACGTTTTTTTATTCGCTTTGACACCTGTAACACGGCAGCCAAGCTGGAACTCGATGCCCTGTTTTTCAAAGATCTTTTTGGCTTCGTTGGCGATTTCCGTATCGGTGGTTGGCAGGATGCGGTCGAGATATTCCAGAACCGTCACTTTCGCTCCCAGGCGGCTCCAGACAGCACCCAGTTCCAGGCCAATCACGCCGCCGCCAATCACGACCAGATGTTTGGGCACCTGTTCGTAGGCCAACGCTTCGGTACTGGTGCCAACGCGGTCGCCGTCGAGTTCGATTCCGGGTAATGTAGAAGGTTGACTGCCGGTGGCGATGAGAATGTGTTTTGCTTCTAGTTCAACCGGATCTTTGCCATCATCGACGCGGACTTTACCCGGAGCCGTGATCATGGCGTGTCCCGAGTAGCGGGTGATTTTGTTTTTCTTGAACAGGGAATCAATGCCGCCGCCCATGGTTTTGACGGTGCGGTCTTTCTGGCTCAGCATTTTCTCCAGATCGAGCGACAGCGAACCGACGTTGATGCCGCGATCTTTGAAGCTGTGTTCGGCTTCTTTATAGAGTTCGCTCGATTCCAGCAGTGCTTTACTGGGAATACAACCGACCCGCAGGCAGGTGCCGCCCAGCATGCGTTCTTTTTCAATACAGGCGACATTCAAACCAAGTTGAGCAGCACGAATGGCAGCAATATAACCACCGGGACCAGCACCGATAATAACCAGATCGTGGTTCATTTTCTCTTTTTCCTGCAGGGGCAGGAATCCTTTCAAAGCCTCTATAATGCGCGTGAGATTCTCAGATTTCCATCAGCATGCGTGATGGTTCTTCCAAAGCCTCTTTGACTCGTTTGAGGAAGACAACGGCTTCCCGTCCATCCACGACACGGTGATCATAAGTCAGTGCGATATACATCATGGGACGAATCACAACCTGACCATTGATGGCGACCGGACGTTCCTGGATCCCGTGCATGCCCAGCACACCACTCTGTGGCGGGTTGACGATGGGAGTCGAGAGCAGGGAGCCGTAAACGCCGCCGTTCGTAATGGTGAAGGTACCGCCTTGAAGTTCTTCGAGGCTGATTTTATTGGCGCGAGCACGTTGACCGAAGTCATTAATCTTGAGTTCGATGTCAGCAAAGCTGAGCCGCTCTGCATTACGCAGAATGGGAACGACGAGTCCTTTGCCACCGCCGACAGCGATGCCGATGTCGTAGTAATTCCGGAACACGAGGTCGGTTCCCCGGATTTCGGCGTTGATCTGCGGGTATAGATTTAACCCATCCACGACGGCTTTGACGAAGAACGACATGAAACCCAGCTTGACGTCAAACTTTTTGAGGAACATGTCTTTGTATTTAGACCGCAGTTCCATCACTGCCGACATATCGACTTCATTGAAGGTAGTGAGCAGAGCCGCATTGGATTGTGCTTCGACGAGACGTTCCGCAATCTTTTTACGGATCGGACTCATCGGCACAATTTCTTCTTCGCGGAAAGCGCCGTTGCCTGCGGCACTCGGAGCTTCGTAGGCGAGGGCGTCTTCTTTCAGGATGCGACCGCCGGGGCCGGTCCCTTTGACATCAGCGGGGCTGAGGCCTTTTTCCGCCATCACGCGGGCGGCAGCCGGCATCACGCGTTCATCAGAGCCCGCGGGAGCCGATTTTGCGGCAGCGGGAGCAGCAGCTTCTGCCTTTGCCGGGCTTTTGGCGGGAGCCGGTGCTTCGACACCAGCCGGGCGTTCCGCTTCTTCCAGGTAGCCGATGACTTCGCCGACGGATGCCATCTCTCCCGTTTTCTTCAGGATCTCGACAATGATGCCGTCGAGGGGCGCCGGTACATCGAAGGTGGCTTTGTCGGTTTCGAGCTCAACGATTTCACTATCTTGAGCGACCCATTTTCCTTCTTCCGCATGCCAGGCGCCGATCTGGACTTCGGAGATGGACTCCCCTACAGAGGGGACTTTAATTTCAACAGACATCGGACACTATTCTCCAACCGAGTCGTGGCAAAAAAATGTATAATTTCAGACTATATCCGCATGTTTTTATACTTGGCGAGCACCAAAATGGATTATGACTTCTAGAGAAAGCCAGCACAATTCCCGCGTGCAGGGAAGATGATAAACAGGAAAAATATTTTGATTATGAAGCCAATCGCTTCTCTCAAATCACTTAAGTTGCTCTTTTAAATAGAAAAACGCTGGTCTTTTTATCGGCGTTTCCGCCAGACCAGCGTTTGATTTATTCTGATTCATGTATTATCGAACCAGCCGTAACAAGTCTTATCAGTTGCATTGCCGGTATCAGGAAGACTTGCCGGGGAACCTGTGTCCTTTGGCTTTGGTATCGATGCGATACAGCGAATTGCGTGCGGTAATGAACAGGCTTGAATTGTCTTTGCCGCCGAAGGTCACGTTCGCTGGCTTTTCAGGGACTTCGATAATGCCCAGTAATTTGCCTGCGGGTGAAAATACCTGGAGGCCTAGGCCTGACGTGATATAAAGATTCCCGTTGGTATCAACGGTCAGGCCGTCTCCGCCGCGTCCCGGTTCTTTATAGCCTGGTTCCTGTTTCAGAGTGCAGAACACGCGGCCTTTGCCAACTTTGCCGGGGCCAGTGACGGGGTAGGCCCACATTTCTTTCTGCATACTCGGAATCACGTACAGTGTTTTTTCGTCGGGAGAAAGAATCACGCCGTTGGGGGCTTTCAAATCGTCTGCCAGACGAGTCACCTTGCCATCGGCAGAGCGATAGTAAACGGCGACTTTCTCCTGAGGCAGCGGCTCGGGAGCCCGGAAGTGCGGGTCGGTAAAATAAACGCCACCTGTACGGTCAACCACGAGGTCATTCGGGGCGTTATAGCGTTTTCCCTGATATTCTGATGTCAGGGGAGTGACTTTTTTGTTTTTCAGATTGATGCTCACGAGACGCCCGTCCATTTCACAGGCCAGCAGATTATTCGCGCCATCCAGCATCAGGCCGTTGCAATGATTTGACGGTTCCAGAAAGACCGAGAGTTTTCCTTTGGAATCGACTTTGTAGATCTTGTTGTCCGGGATATCTGTGAAATACAGGTTACCCTTCAAGTCAAAGGCGGGACCTTCGGTGAATTTGAAATCGGTAAACACTTTAACCGGTTTTCCCACAGGGCCAATGCCGGGGATTTCGGAATTTTTCTCGGCCTGAGTCAAAACAGACATGGATAACATCATGGCTGCAGCGGCAGTCCAGCTTACTATTTTTCGCATCAGAGTCTCCTTGGAGAAAGAGGTCAGTGTAAAGAGGAAAGTCTCAATCTTCCATTAGAGCCTTTTTGCTCCATAAAATTCAACCTTCTGAAGAATCGGATTGCTGTATCAGTAGAAATCAAGCTGCTCATGAGGGACACTGATTACAGGAAAATAAAGCGAGCTCAATCCCAAAAGAGTCTAGAATCAGCTTGATTAGAGGATTTAATTTCAATGGATGCCGTCCGGCTGTTAAAAAAACTGATCTCCATTCCCAGCGTCAATCCGATGGGCCGCGATGTTTCGGGAGAGATTTATTTCGAGGGAAAACTGACTCAGTTCCTGTGTGACTATTTTGCGGAACTGGGCGTCGAATATGAATCGATTGAAGTGGTCCCCGGCCGGAATAATGTGATCGCACGCACAAAAGTGAAGCCGGGAGTGCCGACGATTTTGATGGACGTGCATCAGGATACGGTTCCCGTCGAAGGCATGATTGTTCCCCCGTTTGAAGGGACCGAAAAGGACGGCAAGATTTTTGGACGCGGTGCCTGTGATGTCAAAGGGGGCATGGCGTCAATGCTGATGGCGTTTACCCGGCTGGTTCAGGAAGATCCCCCCGATGCGGCCAATGTGATTCTGTCTTGTACCTGTGATGAAGAAGCGACGGTCAAAGGAATTGAGCATCTGGTCAACTTGTGGGAGGAACCGTCGGGTTTGAGCCAGATTTTGACAGAGCCTCCTGATTTGGGGCTCGTTGCTGAGCCGACGATGCTGGATATTGTCGTCGCACATCGCGGGGCAACACGTTGGAAAATCAAAACCACAGGCAAGGCCTGCCACAGTTCACAACCCAAAGATGGTATCAACGCCATTTACCGGATGGCTGATGTGCTGAAGGCACTTCAGGAACATGCGGAAGAATTATCACAGCGCGAAGCACACCCGCTGTGCGGCCCACCAACGTTGAGTGTGGGCGTGATTGAAGGGGGAGAGAGTGTTAACATTGTGCCCGACTGCTGCACGATTGAAATCGACCGCCGGGTGATTCCGGGAGAAGATGGCATCGATGTGATGCATCAGGTGGAAGCATTCTTGAAAGAGAAACTGCCGTTCGAATTCGAAATGTTGCCCCCGTGGATTACCGGTGTTTCGCTCTCCGATCATAATAATGGCGAGTGGAGTGACCGCCTGTTGTCGGTCATCGACACGGTAGACCCCGATCATAAAAAGGTCGGCGTTCCCTACGGCACACACGCAGCCCGCGTGAATCAGGGGGGCGTGCCCGCAATGGTATTCGGCCCCGGTTCCATCGCCCAGGCGCACACGGTCGATGAATGGGTTGAGATCGACCAGTTATTAAAAGCCGAAGAAGTTTACTTTCAATTCTGTGCCAACGCGGGACGGGTTGAATCGTCATCATAATTCATAACAACCGCCCGCATCCAGAATTGTAGGGGTTGGTCTATGTGCCAACCCGCCTGGCGAGATTCAAAGTAGAGACACGCTTCCGAAGGAACCGGAGAAGGTACTCCCCAACACTGTCGGACAAGCCGGCATTGGCAGACTTTAGTGTGATCTGTTTCCAAATTTACTACCACGAAAAGCACCAAACCACACGAAAAAAGCAGTGGGATCGGGTGGTCCCGAATGCAATTCGGGATTGCCGCAGGCAACAGGAAGTGGCAGCGCAAACGCAGGAACTGGTAACAATTGTTCGAATAAAAAATTGTAGGGGTAGACCCATGTGTCTACCCGCATATCGACGTGGTTTGTTAGACGACTTTCGAAACGTTTTCACCGGTTCCCTCGGTGTCTTGATCAAATTCGAATCCGACCAGGCGGGCGGACACATGGGTCCGCCCTTGTATCTGCTCTTGACTGTCTAGAGTTCTTTGTTTTGATAGGCAGATAAAGCCAATGTTTCCCGCCTTTAAAGGCGGGAAACATTGGTGGCGAGTGTCAGATCGTGTCCGCCCCTGGTCTTAAAGACCGAGTTGTAGCTGGATCGCCACTCGCTTCTCATGCCTTAACCCGTACAGTCGCCAGAGCGGTGCACCACCACCAGCTCGTATTTGCAAGGAAGGGCCTTAGCATGCATCAGCATAACACAGAAGACGTTGGAATTGATATTTCAAAAGCCAAGTTTGATGTCAGTTTCCCAGATCGTTCCAAGTCCGTTGTTTACAAGAACACACCAGCCGGGAGAAAAAAGTTAATCGCCACACTCATGAAGCTTCAGCCAAAACGAGTTTGTCTGGAAGCAACCGGCGGCTGGGAAAACAGGCTGGTTGCCTGTCTGCACAAGCACCAGATTCCTGTTTCGGTTGTCAATCCCCGACTGATCCGGGACTTTGCCCGAGCGAAGAATCAACTGGCCAAAACCGATGAGATTGACGCGCGCATCATCAGGGAATATGCCGAGGTGATGGACCCACGGCTCACTCCCCCTTTAACAGAGGCCCAGCAGAAAATGCGTGAATTTACTTCTCGCCGGGAACAGACCAGCAAGATGATCATCCAGGAAAAGAACCGTCTGGAGACCATTGTGGACCAGGACGTCATCAAGATGATTGAACAATCCATTGCTTTCCACAAAGAACAGCTCAGGCTGATCGAGAAGGAACTGAAGGCACTGATTGACGCCGACGAGGAGTCCCGTAAACGTTCGAAAATCCTGCAATCGGTACCAGGCATCGCCAGTATCACGGCAACTCTGCTCATCTCAGATCTGCCGGAACTGGGGAGCCTGAATCGGAAACAGATCTCACGGTTAGTCGGTGTCGCTCCCACGAACCGTGACAGCGGAACCTTGAGAGGAAGACGGACGATTGGCGGAGGACGAGTCCGGATCCGGAACGGATTGTACATGCCCACCGTAGTGGCCTTGAGGCACAACCCGATCATCAGTGCGTTCTATAAACGGCTCGTCAAAAACGGAAAACCGAAAATGGTCGCACTCGTGGCTGCCATGCGCAAACTGCTCATCATTCTCAACACCATGGTCAAAGAAGGAAAACAATGGGAGGCAAACGTGAGAAATTCCTGAATTTTTAAGACAGTCGCTACAATTTTCTGTTTTCGTGATGTTTGCTGCGCTCTGTGGTACCAGCAGACACAGCGACACTTAACACTCTATTTTTCCAATCTCAAAAAATCTTCTTGACAGTTAATACCTAGGGCGGCTATATATTGGTTATGTAGTCATCCTATGTATTGGAGTAAATACGATGAATTCCCAATTATTTGCAGGCACACTGGAGATGCTCATTCTGGAATTGGTTTCCGAAGGGCCCACGTATGGTTATGAAATTACACAGCAGGTGACCAACCGCTCGTCGAATGAATTCGAGTTGAAAGAGGGGAGCCTCTACCCGGCGTTGCACAAAATGCAGCGTAAAAAACTGTTGAAATCGTTCTGGCGGGAAGTCGATGGTCGCAGGCGGAAGTATTACGAGCTGACGATCCAGGGACAGAAAGCCTTGAACGAAAAACGGCAGGAATGGAAGCAGTTCTCCTCCGCCATCGATCGGATTCTGGGAGCACAAAGTGGCCTGGCCTGAAATCAGTATCGAAGATTTTCCTCCCCAGCGAGATGATGAACCGTCGTCGCTCCGGCAGGATATTATCGATGAACTCAGCGATCACTTCGTGTGTGCCTTGAATCGGGAGTTTTTAAAAAACACAGACGAACAGACTGCAAAACAACGCGTACTCAATCAATTCGGCGACCCCATCAAAGTTGCCCGCCAACTCTGGCTGGACGAAATGAAGGAGAAAATCATGTCACAACGTATTCTGACCGGAGTCTCTGTAGTAGCGGCTGTTTGCTGTATTGCCGTGGTAGGAATTGCCTGGTCGATGATGAAACAGGGAGAAAGTCTGAACCTGAAAATGCTGGAACAGATGGCGGTACTAGCGGAGCGTCCTCAACCAGCCACAACGTCGAACGTGGATCAACAAATTTTGAAACAACTGGAGCAATTAAACCAGAGGCAGATCGGCCAGGCCGGTTCGATTTCGGATTTATTGAGCCCTATTACCTTTCAGCTGGTACAGTCTGGAGAAGGGGCAAAGCCGGCGAGGGGGTTTACCGGTCAACTTCTCAAGCGGGGCAGCAAGACCGACACATTCACGGTGAATGCGGTCAGCGATGAAAAGGGCAGACTCAATTTTAAACGTCTGCCCTGGGGGCAGTATCAATTGACTTTAACCGCCCCATGGGGAGAGTCTCTGAGATCACAAATGATTTCAACAATCCCGGGACGAGAGTATGAGGAGACGATTGCTTGCCCCGCTCAAGCACCACAGAACGTGTCCGTTACGTTTGAAGTCGACTGGACGGAAAAGCCCGACACAGAGCCAGGCTACCTGTTATGTGATTTTCGAAATCGGCTTCCCTCCCGAGAGCAGGACTCGTTTCGCCTGGTCACGCCGCGAAAGATTGGCAGTTGGAACTGGTATTTCTCCCACGACCTGACCGATCATCCCGAACAAGGAGTCTATCTGATTGATGTCAAAACAAATCAGGTGATTACATGTCCGCTCAATGAGCATGGAATGTTTGTTGATCTTGATCCTGAGCAATTCAAACTGCAGGACTCGGTAAAAATGGAAGCGGGAGTATACGAAGATCCCGCGATTTATCTGTTACAGAAAGAGGATCTGTCCAAGTTGTCTCAGCTCAATCAATTGGAATATTTCAGAGTGATTCAGGTCGGTAATTCACACGGGGTAAAGAGCTACGGAACACGATATGCAGGACCACGGATGTTGGTATCTCCTTTTGAGGATTTGAAAATTGAACCACGGGTTCAAAAATTATTTGAGAACAAATATGGTCAGGTCCAGGAGAAGATCAAAGGGATTCAGTTTCAGGAGGCAATCCGCTTCGATGCTTCAGAGACACAACCGAATGTCTGGAAAATCACCATTCCTGAGCTAAATCCCTTCACTGAGGAATCCGTTTCCGCGAGTCGTTCTTTTTAGTGAGACTGAGACTTTTTTGCTGTGTGATTGTATAAGGAATTCCAAGTGGCCTGGCCTGAGATTAGCATCGACGATTTTCCCCCCGAGCGCGACGATGAACCGTCGTCGCTCCGGCAGGATATCATCGATGAACTCACAGACCATTTTGCGTGCGCTTTGAATCGAGAATTATTGAAGAATCCAGACGAACAGACAGCGAAACAACGCGTATTAAATCAATTCGGCGATCCCATCAAAATTGCCCGCCAACTCTGGCTGGATGCGATGAAGGAAAAAATCATGTCACAACGTATTATGACGGGCGTTTCTGTTGCGATGGCCGTGTGCGGCTTTATCGTAGTCGGATTAGTCTGGTCGATGATGAAACAGAATGAAAGTCTGAATCTGAAAATGCTGGAGCAATTGGCGTCGATTACGGATCGGCCGCAACCAGCCCAAATTAGTTCTGTCACTGATGAAATGAGTCAGATCTCGTTTCAACTGGTTCAGGACAACAAAGACAAAAAACCGGCCATCGGTTTTGTTGGGAAATTGACAAAAACTGGAACACAAACTGATCAGTTTACGGTGGAAGATGTGAGTGATGAGTCAGGGAAACTCAATTTTGGAAAACTTCCCTGGGGAAAATATGAACTAAGCCTGCAATCGCCGTGGGGGGAGCATAATTCCAATTGGGAATCAATTGGAATGCAGTTCGAATTCACTGCGATTCCAGGACGAAAATATATTGAGACGATTGCGTGTCCGTCAGCTGCTCCGGAAAAAGTTCCCGTCCAGATCAAAGTGAACTGGCCTGTAGAGTTAAAGTCTGATGATTATTTTTTGCTCTGTGACTTTCGTGAAATACCTTTTCCCTCGAATCCAGACCAATTCCGCCTTAAAAGTGCTCGGGTTATTCAAAATGATTCTTGGTACTATGTTCGAAATCAAAAAAAAAATACAACAGGTGTCTATCTTCTCAATGAAAAAAATGAGATCAGTCAATGTCCTTTAAATCAAAAGGGAGAATTTATCAATCTTGCTCTCACTGCTTTAAATGAAAAAACATCGATCAAATTAAGTTATGGAGAGTATGTCTTGTCTTATATTTATCTGATCCAGAAAAGTGATTTATCTAAACTTTCGGAAATTAAGAGGCATGAATTTAATCGGATCATGAATTTGAAGACAGGTCAAATAATTACGTATACGAGAGCGTTATATGACAATACCGGTTTTAATGCCACTTCCATGTTCTTTGTTCCTTTTAAGAATAAAACGCGATTACCCAACCCCGATGATCCCATGAAAATGATTGTCAAATCAAATGAAGCGGATGGAATCGTATTACCAAATCAGATTAGATTTACTGCTTCAAAAAACGATCAAAATATTTGGGAAATTAATTTACCTGATCTGGAGTTATTGAAAATACCTGAAGGGGTACAAGAAGGTAGTGGGGGAGCACTAGGAGGACGTAATGGGGCTGGTTAAGGGGTGTTTTAGAATCACTTACTTTCCCGTGAATCATATATTAGGAGTACCAAGTGGCCTGGCCTGAGATCAGCATCGACGATTTTCCACCCGAGCGTGACGATGAACCGTCGTCGCTCCGGCAGGATATCATCGATGAACTTACCGATCACTTTGCCTGTGCCCTGAATCGAGAGTTATTGAAGAATCCAGACGAGCAGACGGCAAAACAACGTGTAATCAATCAATTCGGCAATCCCGTCAAAATCGCCCGTCAGCTTTGGCTGGACGCAATGCAGGAGAAAATCATGTCTCAACGTATTCTGGTGGGGATCTCCGCCGTCATGGCCGTATGCTGTCTGGCTGTGGTGGGAATTGCCTGGTCAATGATGAAAAAGAGCGAACAGGTTAACTTGAAGATGCTGGAACGGCTTTCAGCTCTGGAGGAGCAGCCTCGCGATGCGGGGGCGATGCAGATGAACCAGCAGATTCTCAAGCAACTGGAGCAGTTGAAAGCAGAG